>JAFVQX010000168.1 GCA_017504585.1 Lentisphaeria bacterium | reverse complement strand
GTAATAAAAGCAATTCCGGTGAAAGTTTTTGGAAAATGGGGCGTGGGGAAGAGAACCTTTTTTCAAAAAGGTTTCTTCCCCACAAAACAGTTTTGCCCCCCCCCTTTTTTTATGCCCGTTTGCCTGCTGATTTAGTGGTGTCCTGCAAATCGCTTGTGGGAGCACAAGATCACAAAAGCTTGCGAAACTGGCTGATATAAACATAAAAAATCCCGGGGCAAAAATTTGAGTATCGCCCCGGGAGCTATTAAAATTGATTTCAGAAGAACTTGCGGAAGAGTTCAAACAGAGAACCTTTGTATATACCAGTGACCCAATCCAGAACTCCCTGCTGATTGCCGCCGCCCCAATAAGCTTTTAAGCCTTCAGGCGTTTCCAGAAATTCCGCATCCGAAGCGTTGATTTCGTAGACATCCGGGTGATTGACCGGGTCGGGCCGGTGGGCATAATCCGGAGAGATCACCGGGCGTTTGCCATATTCCCAGTTGATCAAATCTTTACTGCGGGCAATGCTGGTGTCGTAGTTCAAAGCTCCGGTTTGGGGATTGGTGAACTCTCTGACCCAGCAGAGATAATAGAAGCGATCTTCGGGCATATAATAAATGGCAGGGCCTCCGGCGTAATGATCTTTGGCAAAAACGGCATCGGGTATCCGCTCCCAATTTTTCAAATCCTTGGATTTCAAAAAGTAAAAGGTAAAGGGCTGATACTTTGGATCGTTGTGCTCATACAAAAGAATGTACTCGCTGCCGTTGTAAGTTGCAGCAGTATTGTATAAATAAAAATCATGCTTTACCACCAGTTCCGGCGTTGTCCAGTTTACGAGATCGTCGGAACTGGTTACATAAATAGCGTGAGCATCCCATTTGCCCGGAGTCATGGCGGCACCGAAACAGTAACAGCGGTCGTTGGCGGTGTAGGCTTCAATAAAGTAATGGTTGTGCATTACCCGGGTAATTGGTTGATTGGTTTCTACATCAATGATTTCGCCGCAATCCGGTTCACCGGGTTTTAAAGAGCCATTGATAGCTGACCGGTTAAGCAGAATATACTCTTTGCCTTTGAAGTAAAACGGGGTGATTTCTCCGGCATCGCCGAATTTAAGAAAGTGCCGGACATTTTCCCATTCCGGCCCATGTGGAGAGTGATTCATAAACAGATCTCCTTTTTGACCATATTTTTATCTGCTGATAAAATCTTCTTACATTAAATCAGTTATTTTACCTGACAATAATTTTTTACTGCTTTTTGAGCACACTTACGCAAAAGTTCTGCATCTTCAGCTTTTATACTTTTGGGGGTGTACGAGATTTTTTCCGCATCTTCGTTAAAGAGAAACGCATACCAGCAAGCTGCCTGCAAATAGTTGCCCTGATTGTTCAAGTGAGAATAATCGTTATGCACATAACGCTTGGGCGGCTTGACTTTGCGGTTGGTCTGCCACAATGATACACCTACTACATCGCCGGAAAAATCGGGCAGGGCGGGGAATTTATAAGTCGCCTTGCGATCTATCGGGACATACTTTTTGGGCGTATCCTGCCGGTAGATCTGCACTGCGTCTGCCATGGGGATAACCCGGAGCTTATGTTTTTCAGCCAGCGTTCTGTAAGCTGCAGCAATTTTTTCATACATGGTTTTCTGATCCAGCTTCCAACCTTTAAAGCTGGGGGAATCCACTCGGTATGCCCAAGTCTGATGGATGACGATTTCGGCATTTTTCTGATATTTGCGGATATATTTTATCAACTCATCGGCATAAGGCTGATAAGTTTTATAGTCAAAACTTCTGGCACTGCTCTGCTGAATGGTGATTATATCGTATTGATTGTTTTTCAGCAATTCATTAACATTGCCCGCCACTGAATCGCTGGTTTTGCGGTTGGGATTTTTCTTGGAATCCCATACCGTTATCCCGTACGGTTTTACCGCAGGATTTTTTTCGGCTTCCAGCAATTTAGCGTGATGTTTTTGCAGTGGGCATCCGCCAATATAGGCACTGGTCAAAATCAAATGATGTTTGTTTTCAGCATTTACCAGCCGGGGCAAATACACCCCCACACAGCGGGAAAAACTGTTGCCGATCATCAGAACTTTCAGCTCTTTTGCCGAAAGCGTGGTCATTACTGCCAGCAGCAATATAAGTAAACCTGAAACTTTTGCAAACATCATTTACCTCCCGTAAATTACAGCTCGTTCAAGATTTTCAACGCTCCACCGTTGTCGTGGATGATGCGTTTGCCGCTTTTGCGGGCTTCGTCGGCATCGGCAATAGCTTGCAGAATAGCTTTGGAGGCATTTTCCAGAAATTCACTTTCCAGCTTTTCGCCCAATTCGGCACTGGCTTTTTCGGGGTAGCCCATTACGCCCACGATCACATCAGCACGCTGACTGGTCTGCACAACTTCCTGCGGCAGATCGGTGAAACTTTCCCGCAGCTGATAGCTGTCCGGGTCGGAACGCAGCCGTTCGGCAACTTCTTCCACATCGGTTTGGATCATATCTTTGCGCACAACTTCCGGGCACCAGTGCAGCAGCAGACTGGTCTCCGCCAACGCCGCATGGTAATCGCGGGTGTTGAAAAGCTCCAGCCAGGTGGGCGAGAAATCCCAGATGGGAGTCATCAGGATCATTTTATCTTTCAGGGCAGGATTGAGCCACTTCTGGATACGCAGCGATTCCTTCAGATGCAGCATACTTTCGCTGCCGCCGTGTCCGGGCAGAATAATAAAATTGTCAAAGCCCTGCAAGGCAAGGGATTCGATGATTTCGCCCACCAGATTGCTGAAGGTGTTGGGTTTGACGTTGATCGTGCCGGTAAGCAAGCCGCCGGAAAAGGTGTAGTTCAAGGTCGGTGCGATCAGGCAGTCCAGTTTTTCCGCCAGCTTTTGGGAGCAGAAATCGGCATTTCTTATATCCACATCCAGCGGCAGGTGGTAGCCGTGCTGTTCGCTTAAAGCATAAGGTATGATGATGGTTTTGTGTTTGGCGTTTGACAGAAAATTTTTCAGTTCAAGGACGGTCAAATCCTGCATGCGGCGGCTTTTCATAACAAATTCTCCTGTTATTGGTGGTTAGCCAAAAATTTTATCAGAAAACTCTGTGGCAGTTTCTTTTCTGCAAACAGAATTTTTTACATGCATTTCATACTTTTCAATGCTTCGATGACTTCGGAACTCTGGAGCTTTTCCATGCATTTTCTGTTGCCTTTGGGGCATACGCGTTCAAAACATGGTGCGCAGGGTTCTTTATCGAACACCAGCATCCACTTATCGCTCACCGGTCCCGTTGCCCGGTAATCGGTTGGGCCGAAAACCGCCACGCCCGGCAGCCCCACAGCTGCTGCCAGATGCATTATTCCCGAGTCGTTTGCCACACAGGCGCGGGCGTGACTTATCAGATTATACAGATCGCTGAACGACGTTTCGCCGGCGAGGTTGAAAGCTTTGTTCGCCGGCAGATCGGCGATCACTTCGTCACCGATATTCCGTTCGGAGGGGCTGCCCAGCACAGCAACGATCCCGCCGGATCGGATATAGGCAGCGGCAACTTCGTTGAATTTTTTGCTGTCCCAGCGTTTGGCAGCTCCGTAGGCTGCCCCCGGAGCCATCAGCAGCAATCGCGGGTGCTGGCAGAAACTTTGCATTTTCAAGGTCATTTGCCCCATTGTCCAATTAGAGCGAAGCTGCGGCATAAAACGTTCTGCCGGTGTACCACCCATGCTGTATACTATGGAAAGGTATTCGTTGGTATGGTGGCTTTCATTGAGCATGCCCTGATGCCATTTGGGGAAGCTGAATGTGCGTTTCATCAGAAAACTGCGGCAGCGGGCGGCCCGGCCGTAAAGTGCCGGGATCCCGGCCTGACGCATCTGCCAGGCGTCGCGCAAAGAATTACTGAAGAGTACCCCCAGTTGGAATTGGAAACTTTTCAGCTTTTTGAATACGATTTTATCCCATGCCGCATGCGCCTTTTTTATGCTTATAACATAAGTCACCCCCGGGTACAGCCGGTAGAGATTTGCCACTTGCTGCGGGGCCAGCACCACCAGCGGCGCATGTTCCGGCAGCATATTTTTCAATACCTGCAATGCGGGCAGAGTCATTACTGCATCCCCCAGCCAGTTGGGAGATTTTACCACGATGCCATGCTGGAGTTTATCGGGATCGATGGGTTTGACAGCAAAAGTCCGTGCCGGTGCCAAATCGGCTATTTTCTGCTGGATGATACTCATAATAACAATAATTTACAGGATATTTTACCGGTTAGAACTGCGGACGCATCCGTTGGGTTTTTACTTTGGGTTCTTCCAGATAAAGCATGTACCACATTTCGCCCAATGCGGCGTTGGAAAAGTTTTTTGCCTTGTCATTGGCAAGCCGTTCCCAGTTGGCATTCAAAACTTCGTTGTCGCAGCGTTTTTTGCTGTCTGCCAGCAGGTTGCGGGCGGCATCGAGTTCGCCGCGCTTGACCAATATCCAGCTGTAAAGTGCGTACAGCAGCACGCCGGAGTCGCCTTTGGCACGCTTGAGTTTGCTCTTGGCAAATTTATCCAGCGCCGGATCGTTTTTGCGGTACATCCGGGCTATGCGCATTGCCGAAGAGGTGGGGTCAAAGAAGAGGCACTTATCCATCAAAGCATCGGCCTGTGCAAATTCTTTGATCTGATAGTGAAACATCATTTTCATAGTATTGATCTGTTTGGACAGCAGCGGGCTCCAGAGGTAGTAGCGCTTCAGACCTTCGGTCATAGCCAGTGCTTTGTGTACTGCCTGTGTCTGTTCTTTTTCTACGGTGCTTTGCAGAAACTTTGGCGACATGCCCGGCTTTTGCTGCATCATATTGATCTTGCGCTGGATCTTGTTCTGCACTTCCTGAAGTTGTGCCTGGATCGTCTGATTGACCTTGTTGACCTGACGGCGGACGAAAAGACCGATCAAAATCTGGCAAATTACCATTACCGCGATCCCGATAATGGCGCCCCACGAAGTGTTGTTCAATGCCTGACCGCTGAAAAATGCGGCGATCAACCCTAAAATTACTGCTGTAAAGAGTGTCAACATAAATACTTTCTCCTGCTGAATAAAATCTGATTATTTTTTGCGGCGCTGCTTTTGCTTTTCTTTTTTCTTGAGCTTGGCAATGCGCTTTTTCTTTTCCTGTTCTTTTTTGCTTACTTGGGGCGTGCTGGTGCCGAAGGGATTGAACCCGCCGGAGGGCATACTGCCGGGCATGGCTCCGCTGCCAGACATCAGCGACTTCATCAAACCGCCCTTTTTCATCATTTTGCGCATCTGGTTGAACTGCCGGATGTAACCGGCGATCTTTTCCAGCGGCAGACCGCAACCTTTGGCAATACGCTTGCGGCGGGCAAAGTCGATGCTGTCCGGGTTGGCGCGTTCGGATGGCGTCATGGAAAGCACCATAGCTTCCAGACGCTTGAACTCCCGTGGATCGACCATTGCCGCTGCTTCAGAAAGCTGTTTGCCCCCGGGCAGAAATTTCAGCAATCCTTCCAGACCGCCAAGCTTATCGAATTGTTTGATCTGGCTCAAGAAGTCATTGAAGTCAAATTCGTTCTTCCGCAGTTTGGCTGCCAGTTTATTGGCTTCTTCCTGATCCAGATCGGCGGCAGCTTTTTCCACCAGCGACACCACGTCGCCCATGCCCAGAATACGCGATGCCATGCGGTCGGGATAGAATATATCAAGGTCTTCGGTTTTTTCGCCGGTACCTATGAATTTTACCGGGCAGCCGGTGATTTGCCGGATGGACAACGCCGCACCGCCCCGGGCATCACCATCGAGTTTGGTCAGAATAAAACCGGTCAGGTTCAAGGCTTCGTGGAACGTTTTTGCCACATGCAGTGCTTCCTGACCCAGCGCGGCATCTGCCACCAGCAGCACTTCGTCGGCGCGGACGCTCTGGCGCAACCGGATAAGTTCCTGCACCATGGCGTCGTCGATCTCCAACCGGCCAGCGGTATCGAGGATCACCACATCGTTGTGGTTGAATTTAGCGCGGCTCACCGCTTGAGCGGCAATGGCAGGAACATTCAAATTGCCCCGTTCAGAATATACTTCTATACCCAACTCCTTCCCGAGGATCTCCAACTGATCGATAGCTGCGGGCCGGTAGACGTCGCAGGCTGCCAGCAGTACGGATTTTTTCATCTTGCCGGTCAGGAAGTTTGCCAGCTTGGCGGCGGTAGTCGTTTTACCGGAGCCGTGGAGCCCTACGAGCATTATCACGGTGGGATTGCTGCTTAAATCCAATTCGCCGACATCGCTGCCCAGCAGTTCGATCAGGCGGTCATTGACGATCTTGACCACCTGCTGACCGGGGGTGATGCTTTTCAGGACAGCTTCGCCCAGGCAGTCGGTACGGACTTTTTCCACAAATTCTCTGGCTATATCCACATTTACGTCGGCATCGAGCAATGCCAGACGGATTTCGCGCATAGCTTCGGAGATATTGCTTTCGCTCAAACGGGTTTCGCCCCGGAGCTTTTTGAATATTTCTCCAAATTTATCACTGAGATTGTCGAACATGAACTATGTTTCTCCCAAATGTTTTTTATGCAATAATACACACTTATCACTTAATATACCACTGTTTATTGAAATCTTCAAATGCAAATTCATTTTTTCTGCACTTTGGAGTTGCAAAAAAGCATTATTTGTGTTAAATTATCCTTATATTTTATACGGAAATGCAACCAAAGGGATTTATTATGGAAAATATTGCCGATCTGCAGAGCCGTTTCGGTTCTGAAAATGTCAACTTTTTCGCCGCTGCCGGGGATCTTGCCGCAGTTAAACTCACCAATGATTTTGGTGAAGCATCTCTTACTTTGTACGGCGCTCATGTCATGAGCTACACTCCTGCCGGGGCGGTGCCGGTTTTGTGGATGAGCGAAAAATCCATGTTTACCCCGGGCGAGCCTATCCGCGGCGGTATTCCGGTTTGCTGGCCCTGGTTCGGGGCGGATCCGGCGGGTAAGTTCGGTGGTCACGGCTATGCCCGGGTGTCGTTCTGGCACATGGTGTCGGCAGCCCGGACCCCGGCCGGGGAAACTACTGTTACGCTGACTTTGTGCGAAAAAGATGTGGATGCAAAATTTGCTCCGCAGCCTTTCAAGCTGGAACTTACTGTTACATTGGGCGCGGCGCTGACTGTTGCGCTGAAAATTTACAATACCGGCAAAAACGATCTGGCTTATTCCGGCGCTTTGCACAGCTACTTTAATGTAGCCGATGCTTCGGCGATCAAGGTGCTGGGGCTGGAGGATTGCGAATACTCCGACAAGGTCATAAATGTGGAAGGTCAGCAAGCCGGCGCCATTGTTATCGACCGGGAGATCGACCGGGTCTATCGCCGCACCAGCGGCATTGTGAAGGTGGAAGATCCGGTTTTTGCCCGCACCATCCGCATTGCCAAATCCGGCAGTACTTCCACCGTTGTCTGGAACCCCTGGATCGAAAAATCCAAACGGATGCCTGACTTTGGCGATGAAGAATATCACACCATGGTCTGCGTGGAAGCTGCCAATGCTGCTGCCGCCGCCGATGACCGGGTGCTGGTGCCCGGCGCCATGGCAGAATTGCGGCAGATGATCAGTCTTTCCTGAAAGTCCGGCAGTTTTTATGCAATGGTATGAATTGGGACCTTTTACGGTCTTTGATCTGGAAACTACGGGGATGAGCCCGGTAAACGACCGGATTGTGGAAATTGCCGCAATGCGCGTGGAGGTTACCGGCGATTTCTCCGAGTTCCATTCTCTGATAAATCCCGGCAGACTTATTCCCCATGGAGCCAGCCGGGTGCATCATATTACTGATGATATGGTGGCAAATTCGCCGCGCTTTCAGCATATCGGGCATGATTTTCTGGAATTTGCCCGCAACTCGACATTGGTGGCACACAATGCCCGGTTTGACTTGAGTTTTCTGCAGGAAAGTCTGGCGCGTACCGGTCTGCCGCTCTGGAGCGGCAAAACTATGGATTCACTTATATTGGTGCGCAAACTTTTTCCGGGATTGCCCAGTTACAGTTTGCAGAATTTACGGGGGGTGTTGAAACTTGACCGGGCGGGGGATGACCTTTCGGCGCACCGGGCAGGGGACGATGTGGTATGGACCATGCGTCTGTTGGAAAATCTGCTGACCAGAGCTTTGGATGCAGAAAAGGGTAATTGAAGAGGAGGGGAGATGTTGTTCCTTAAAAAGAGATGGTACAGCTGGGTAAACGCTGTTTGTCTGGTGTTTTTTGTGATGCTGGGATTGTATTTGTTTGATGAAAATTTAGGCTTTTTTGACGCGGTCTGCAGCGTTTGCGAAAGCGCACAGGATGCGGTGGAAGAACACCATGCACCACATATTGACTGGTCGTGGCACACAGGACTGCTTTTCGGAGTGTTTTTCGGCAGCTTTTGCGGAGCGCTTATCCATGGAGCTTTTAAAATCGCCTGGAGTCTGGAAGATTGCCGGGGTTTTTTCGGTAAAACCATCGGAACGGCATTGTGGGGATTGGTTTCCGGCTTTCTGGTTATGCTGGGGGCGATCATGGCGGGCGAAGCCTTTACCGGTCAGATCACCGCGGCAATACAGCACTCTGCCGGAGCGTTGTTTTTTCTGGTGACAACGCTGATTTCCGCCGGGATAACGGCACTGTTCATTGAACGGAGCAAAGAAAAAGACTCTGCGGCTGAAAAGGGGGATGAGCAATGAATAAACTGATCGTTTTTTCTGCAATGGAGCCTCTGGCGCTTTCCGGCGATGCCAAGCTGGCGGTGGCGGTGATCTACGGCTTGTTTTTGGGCGTACTGCTGGTCAAATGCGATTTTTCCGACCGGGTGATCGTCAAGGATAATCTGACTTTCAAAAGTATGCGGATGCTTAAATTGCTGCTGCTGACTCTGGCACTGGGAATGGTGGTTTTTGCTTTGTTGCGCGATCACCATGTGGTGCAGCAGCATATCGCAAGTTTGCCTTTCTGGGGCGTATTGGCAGGGGGCATTATCAGCGGTATCGGGCTGGGGATGAACGGCTTGATCCCCATTACGGCGGTAAGCGCTCTGGCTTCGGGCAGGATCTATGCTGTATGGAGCATGATCGGTATGGCGCTGGCATTGCCGGCAGCAAATTTCATCCGCAATAACTGCGGTGGAGTTTTGAGTAAATTTTCCGGCAATATCAACACCACTCTTGCCAGCGAAAACGGCACCTGGGTACTTGATAACCCAGCCTTGTGGGTAGCCGGTATCGCGCTGATATTGTTTATCATTATCGCGGTTCTGGGCAAGAAAGAAAAATAACGCCCTTTTGTTTTTGTAAGTAAATCAAAAGAGTTTGAAGCGTTTGGCAATGCCGATAAACCAGATCGTCAGGATCAATACCGGCAGGACCCAGCGCAGATAAAAATCAAGTCCCCGCGGGATCTTCCAGCCGCTGCCGTTGCTGATTTCTTTCCGCAGATTTTCTTTGCCCCAGCCGTAGCGGCTGGTACAGAATATAACAATATACAACGCCCCCAGCGGCAGCAGATTATCGCTGACAATAAAATCTTCCAGATCCAGCACATTGCTGCCGGGGCCCAGCGGTTGAAATTTTTTCAGGAGATTAAAACCGAAAATACAGGGCATGGAAAATACCGTCAGAATAATTGCAAAAATACCGCCCGAGCGTTTCCGGCTCCAATGCCAGTGATCAATGCCGAATGCCACAAGGTTTTCAAAAACTGCAATCAAAGTGGAGAGCGCCGCGATCGCCAGAAAGAGGAAGAATAAAAATCCCCAGACTGCCGCATACTGCATGTTGGCAAAAACGTTGGGCAGCGTAATAAAGATCAAAGGCGGCCCCGCGTTGGGGGAGATGCTGAACGATGCGCATACCGGAAAGATTATCAGGCCCGAAAATACCGCCACAACTGTATCCAGCAAAAGGATCCATAAGCCATCTTTGGCAAGGGAGTTGTTGTCAGATGTATAACTGCCGCAAATCGCCATGCTGCCCACCCCCAGACTGAGGGTGAAAAACGCCTGCGCCATGGCGGCATGAATGGTATTAAGCACGCCGTCGCCCAAGAATTTGCCCCAATCCGGTTTCAGAAAGAACCCCACTCCTTTCGCCGCATCGGGCAGACTCAAAGCCTGAAATACCAGAAGCAGCAGCAGGACGAAAAGCCCCGCCATCATTATTTTTATAACTTTTTCGATAGTTTTGCGCAAACCGCCCAGGCAGACTGTTACTGTCAGCAGAACAGCTGATAACATACCGATAGTTTGAGTGACCGGATCGGCGAGCATATTGCTGAAAAATCCGGCACTTTGTTCGGGGGTGATGTTTTTGAACGATCCTTTAAGATACCCAGCCGCATAGACCAGCAGCCAGCCGGTGATCACGCTGTAAAACATCAGCAGTATCAAGTTGCCCGAAAAAAAGACAAACACCGGTTTGTGCCACGGAAAACGGCTGTTTGCCGGTTGAAGCTTGCGGAATGCTTCCGGGAAGGTGCTGCGCCCGGCACGCCCGACTGCCAATTCCATAAGCATTACCGGGAACCCGAGGATCACCAGAAAAAGCAAATAGAGCAGCACAAAAAATCCGCCGCCATATTCACCGGCTATATAAGAAAATCGCCAGACATTGCCCAAGCCGATCGCACACCCTGCCGCCATTAAAATAAATCCGGCACGGGAGGCGAATTGTTCGCGTTGAGATTTCATTTCCATAATATTATTTATCCTTCGATCTTATCATTTTTTTTCTCCGGAAGTTTCTTTCCTGCCGGTAAATGTTTTTGCCCTTTGTTTCCGGCAGCATCAGCGCTGCTCCCAATGCCGATATGCCGATCAGCAGCGACAAAATCAATACTGCCGCATAACTTGATGACGGATAGATGGTAACTCCTGCTCTGACGATCTTGCCGTCAGAAAATATATCCATGAGCCATCCGGCAAGATTGCCGCAAACGGCTACTGCCAGATATGCCACAAAATTCAGCACGCTGGCTCCGGAACCGGTATATTGCGCCGGGGTGTATTCGCGCATAAGAGAATTGCTCACCGGCGAAAAACCTGCCGATGCGGCAAAAAGCTGCATCACGATCACAAAATACCATGTACCGGCCTGGAGCTTCAGCCCGATAAGCCCCATAACCGCCCCCACCACGCTGGAGGCTAATGTTGCATACAAAAATGGTTTGCGCAAATTACCGGATCTGGTGCTCAAATACCCTACCAGAAAATTCATCCCCGCCGCCACGATCACCATCAGCGATACACATGCTCCGGCAATGGCGGAAGGGGTCTGGCAAATATCTTCCAGCAATTTTTTGCCCATTACTGCCAGCATCAGGTAATATACTGCGTAGCCCACGCCTCCGGCGATCAGCAGCCAGCGGCAGTTGCGGCTTTTCAAAACGACCGCAAAAGGCAGCAGCGACAATTTTTCCCGGCGGATCTTCGGGATTTTGACCCGGCTCCGGCAGTAAACAAAACCGAGATAAGCTATTATCGTCATACCGGCTGCCACCGCAAACGCCGCACGCCATGAAACGTATTGCACCGCTTTGCTCAAGGGCCAGCCGCCAATGATGCTGCCCGCGTAACCCAGCAAGATTATTGTGCCGAGTATGGCGGTGAATTTTTCCGGATAAAGGCGGTCGATCTCTTTGACTATCGCAAGATAGATCGCTCCGCAGCCCAAGCCGACCAGCACCCGTCCCAGCAGCAGCAAGCTCATATTGCTGCATAAAGGAAAAATCAGCGAACCGAGGCACAGCAGCAGTGCGCCCCAGAAAATCGTCCTCACGCCGCCGAATTTATCTGCCGCCAAACCTGCCATCAGCTGGGTCGCCGCATATACATACATAAAAACTGCGCTGATATTGGTAACTTGAGCCGCTGTCGCCTGAAAATCGCTTTGCAGCTCGTTGAAGATCGTACCAGGAATACTTGACCGCTGGAAATTGACAAAAAAGTAGATGACTACCGAAGTTGCCAGCAGCCACCAATTCCAATTTGTCTGCATGGAACTGCTGTTTTCAGCAGCATTATCTTGCAGCATTTTACTCACCATAATAACAAATAAACACTAAAAGTGGATCATTGCCAAACTTGAAATTAAGCAACAGCTCCACATCATACTATTAAAACTCAAAATTCTCAATATAACAAGTTGTAATCATCTGAAAACAACTCAATTTATTGCAGTTTGCTTTGCAGCTTAACACACCTTTTGAACAATATAAAAACAGGCAGTGATGTGCGGCGTACTTTTTTCAGCAGCAATATCCTAACTGCCGCACAACCACGGAGGAGATTGCATTCCCCTCCGTGACCACCCTGCTCATTGAGCTGCAACATCCAGCATAGTTCCTAACGATTTTAATTAACGGCGGGGGCTGCCGCCCCCTTAAGCGATTTTGAGCAGAGCTCAAAATCGTCCTCAAACGCCGGGAACCCTATCGCTCGACTCCGTTCGACCTCGCAGCTTGCTGCCTCGGGTTTGCAGGAATTCATCCTGCAAACTGCTCTCACATCCGCTCGCGGGGCTGACCGCCCTTGTTGCTGTTGGCTAACAACATCAACAGTTTTGCAACATTCCCTTAAAAAGCCGCTTACTTTTTCAAACAGCCTGCCACCAGGAAGAGTACCGCCATACGCACTGCCAACCCGTTGGTCACCTGTTCAAGGATCACCGAGCGGCTGCCGTCAGCCAATTCGCTGGAAAGCTCCACATCCCGATTGATGGGGCCGGGGTGCATGATAAGTGCATCTTTTTTGAGGAACCGGGCAGTCTGGCTGTTAAGCCCGAAAAACCGGGCATATTCACCCGTGCTGGGGAAGAATCCCGACTCCTGACGCTCCCGCTGGATACGCAGCATATTCACTACATCAGCGTCGCAAATAGCCTCTTCCAGATTGTGGCAGACCCGCACCCCCACACTTTCAAACTCTTTGGGTACCAGCGTAGAGGGCCCCGCCAGTGTAACTTCCGCACCCAGTTTGAGCAACCCCCACACATTGCTGCGTGCTACGCGGCTATGCATTATATCGCCCACGATCGCCACTTTCAAGCCTTTGATGCGGCCCTTGTGTTCGCGGATGGTGAACAAATCCAGCAACGCCTGCGTGGGGTGGCTGTGGGCACCGTCACCGGCATTCACCACACCGGCTCCAACCCGCTGGGCTACAAAGTTTGCCGCACCGGGCACCGGGTGGCGCATCACCAGCAGATCCACATTCAGTGCTTCGATATTCCGCACGGTATCCAGCAAACTTTCGCCTTTAGTCAGGCTGCTGGTGCTGGCGGTCACATTGACTATATCGGCACTCAACCGCTGTTCGGCAAGTTCAAACGACACTCTGGTACGGGTGCTGGGTTCAAAGAAAAAGTTTACCACCGTTTTGCCCCGCAATGCCGGAACTTTCTTCACTTTCCGGGCCGAAACTTTTTTGAATTCAGCTGCGGTGTCAAGAATAAACTCGATTTCCTGTGCTTCAAGATCGTACAAGCTCAACAAATCTTTGCGTGTCCACTGAAAAGAACTCATAAAAACAATCTGCTCCTTATTCTGCGCGGCGCTGCCAGGCTACTTCAAATACGCCATCGGCACCATCTTCTTCACTGAATTCAACTAAAATCTTGCGATCCATCCGGCATTGCATGGTCCAGCCGATGTAGTCAGCCCGGATGGGATACTCCACCCCGCCGCGATCCACCAGTACCGCCAGCCGGATCAAAGCGGGACGTCCGTAATCGGTCACTGCATCCAATGCCGCCCGGATGGTTCTGCCGGTGGAAAGTACGTCATCGACCAGTATCAGCCGGGCGTTATCCACATCAAAAGGTATTTCGGTTTCACGGATCAGCGGCAGGGCGCTGCGCTGACCGAAATCATCCCGGTACATGGATATATCCAGCGTGCCGGACTGCAGAACTGCCCCGGTTCGTTGTTTGATGACTTCGGCTATGCGTTTAGCCAGCGGCACTCCGGCTTTGTAAAGCCCCACCAGCGCCACATCGGCAAGACCGTCAACACCGAATTCGCTGATGATACTGTCGGCAACACGGCTGATCGCCTGCGACATTTCTTCAGCATTTTTCAATAAAACGCGATTATCCAACTTCAACCTCCTCACGGGGATTTTTCACTCTGATTTTGTCAGCGTAAAAGATAACCCCAAAAGTGTAATATTTCCAATTACAGAATGTATTTTCATTGATTATTTTCTGCTTCGGAGCCGATTTCGATAATGTCGGAACTCTTTTCGCCTGCCAGACCCTCTTCCTGAAAGCGTTTGGGTATGGCAAGACGTTTTTTCAGCTTAACGCCCAATTCTGCCAACTCCTGCCCTTTGCGCACAATGCTGTGTTTGCCGTTATCGCCCCGCAGGACTCCGGCTGAATCTGCAAAACTTTTAGTGGCTTTTTCCAATGCATCGCCCACTTTGTCGAAATTGTCGTAAAATTTCTGGAGCCGTTCCAGAAGCTGTGCGGCGCAATCGAGGATCTTCTGCTGATTGCGGTCTTGCTCGTAGCGCTTCCAGCCTATGTGGATAAGCTGCAAAAGCGCCATAAGATTGACCGGACTTACCAGCAGGACTTTTTTCTCAAAACCAATTCGCCACAAGTTTATATCGCTGTGCATGGCAAGCTCGTAAGCTCCGGCGTTGGGCATAAACATTATGACAAACTCCACAGCTTCCTGATTTTCTTTACAAACATAAGCTGAATAATTCTTTTTTGCCAGGCCTTCCATGTGGGTTTTAACACTTTTGAGGTGTTTGGCGGCAGCGGCTTGCCGGGTATCCGGGTCTTCGGCATTGACATAATCTATATAATCATTCAAACTTACTTTGCTGTCAACGATCACCACTTTGCCGTCGGGGTAATTTACCACCACATCGGGCCGCATAACTTTATTGGTTTCGTCGTTATGCAAAGCGTTATCGTCATCATCTTTAAGCGTAAGCTGTTTATGATAATGGACTTTTTCGATCAATCCCGAACTGGTGAGTATTTCATCAAGGATCATTTCGCCCCAGTTGCCCATCATTTTATTATCGCTGCGCAATGCTTTGGCAAGCTGGGTGGCATCTTCGCCCAGCGCCCGGGAGCTTTTCATCAAAGCATTGATCTGCTCGGCGAGGCGGGCGTGATTTTCCAACGCCTCCTTGCGGGTAAGATCGGTACTGTTTTTGAACTCTTCCAACTTGGTTTTAAATGGCGCAAGCAGCACATCCAGCCGGTTCGAACCCTGTTTCTCAAAATCAGCACTCTTTTCGGCAAGGATCTTTTCGGCAAGAACTTTGAATTCCTCTTTAAGCATATCGTACTGCTTTTGAGTATTTTCTTTCTGCAAATCAGATTGGTTCTGCATCTGCTTTTCCAGCATAAGTTTCTGCCCGGCAAGCTGCTGCTCGTAAAGCGACTTCTGCTTATCAAGTGCTTCTGTATGCTGCTTTTTCTGATCTTCAAGCTGTTGAAGAAAGAAATTTTTCTCAACTTCCCGCAGATTTTCTGAAAATTTGACCCGCATGCGACCGATAAAGAAACCGGCAAAACCTCCGGCAAATGTACCGATAAAAACTGCGGTCAATATATCCCAATTCATCAAAAAACAGCCTTTATTTCTGATTGGCAAGCACTGCCTTGACCGCACAGTAAAGGGTGTCAGCCATTTGGTTATAACCGGCAATGCTGGGGTGTACGCCGTTGTTCTGGCGGGTTATCAGCTGCGGATTATCCAGATTTACCGGACTTGTGATCACCGGATAGTTGTTTTCGGTATCAAAATTCATATAGACCGGTACTGCGTGCAGCCCCAGCTTTTTGGCTTGTTTTGCCAAAGCCCGGTTGTAGTAGTCCAGATTTTTCCGGTACTGCCAGGAGCTTTGCTGACAACCGTAACTTGCACCGAAACCATCCTGATTGGAGCCGGGGATGTGCTGGAAAATAAAGATTTCCGGAGCCGGTTTGAGCTTGCGGAACTCGGCGATGAGTTTTTCCATATCCTTCATGGATTTAGCGGTGACTTCGACGATATTTTCGTCGGTGCAGAGGAAGAAATCGTTCAACCCCAGCTGGAAACTCACCGCATCAGGAATTCGACCGTTGTTGTTGATGGCAAAGTATTTATTCAAATCAAACTTATACTCGCCTTTTTCGTTCTGAAAAATAAACGGACTGTTGAAGCCCACCGGGCGATCCGGGTGCATACCATCCATCTTGCGGCTGCCGGTGTATCCGTAACGGGTCATGAATACATGCCAGCGCCAGCCGCCGTACCCTTCATGTTTAGCCCCGTCTTTGCCCCGGCTGCGGGTGCCGATAGTTTTGAAAACCGGGTTGCCGGGGCGTTTCATCAAAGCCGCCATGCGGTTGGGGTAATGCCCGGCATTGGTCTGGCTGGCACCCACAAAAAGCATGTGGAACTCTTTGCCGGCACCGGCATCGGGCGGCAGGACGATGAGCTGCACATTGGCTTTGGCAACGATTCCTTGCATGGAAATGACCCGGAGCTCCAGCGGATAGGTGCCAACTTCTTTGGCTTCAGGGGTATAACGCCAGCGTTTCAGGTCGTTGCGGCCCTTTTCGCATTTGACTTCAAACACATAATTGGCGGGATTTATCACGGTTACGATATTGTTGAAATATATGTTGCATTCCACGCCCGGGACAGCGTAGATTTTTTCCGGCAGCAGGAGTTTTACATCTTCTGCCGCGCTGCTGCTGCCGGCGATTATTCCCATTGCCAGCAACACATTCTGTAACCATTTTCTTCGCATGAACTGATTCTTTCGTTTTATGATTTTTCTGTTTGCATTTGCGCTTGTGTTTAAGATAGCACAATATGACGATTTTTCAACCTTTATAAAAAAAAGTTGCAGCGGGGATCAAAAAAAATTTGCAATTTTTCCGGCAAGCATCTATCTTACCACAAAATCAACACACCGAAAGGAGATTTTTTATGAGCGAAAATAATACTTATGCTTTTTCTCCGGAAACTTCTGCTGCCGACGATGCGGTTGTCCACTCATTCGGCGGTTTCTGGAAGGCTGCCCGGCGTACACTCAAGGGGCAATGGGGCAGCGCCATGCTTGCTTCGCTGGTTCCGTTTTTTATCACTATGGCGGTACAGGCCATTCCCATAGTGTCGATTTTCAGTGCTTTACTGCTTTTTCCGCTGACCGTTGGAGTCATGCTCTACTTTTTGCGGGTGGTGCGCAAAGAGCCGACCCGGGTGGAAGCGGTGTTTGAACCGTGCCGGCAATATTGGCGTATGTTGTGGGGGTATTTGCGGGTGGTCATTTTTGTCTTGCTCCATTTCCTTTTGCTGATAATCCCCGGCTATGTGGCAATGGCGCGTTACTCTATGACCTATTACATAATGCTGGATGATCCGGATATAAGCGTGCGCGACGCTATGATCTTGAGCCGGGAAATGATGTACGGGCATAAATGGCAGCTTTTCGGCTATGGACTTTTGCTGACACTTATTGGGTTGATCATATTGATTTTTACGCTGGGTATCGGCATGTTGTGGTATGCACCTTTTATGCAGACATTTTTTGCCCATTACTACGAATATCTCCGGCAGAGCTACGCGCAGAAACAGCAAGCTGCCGCCGGAGAATGATATTCTGATTGAACAAAAAAACAGGGTGTCGCAAAACCTGAAATTTTGCGGCACCCGTTTTTTTATGCAGTTTGTTATTCACCCCAGGCGGTGTTGCCCAGCAGACCTTCGTTGAAGAATACCGGTTTGCAGCCGCCGACTTCGATCATACAGCGGGCGGCTTCTTCGATTCTTTGCATGTGGTCGGGCAGATAGTTGGGGTAGTAGGGGAAGGTGTACTGCTCGTGGCTGGCAAAGTTCAGTACTTCGGTACCCACTTTGGCTGACCCGTCGAGCATACTCTGCACCCGGGCGGGTACATCGGCCAGCGGCACAAGGTTGCAGCAGCAGCCGCCCAGTTTGCCGCAAGGGCCAAAGAAGAAGATCTTCAAACCGGGGTCAAAGTACACCCCATGTTTTTTGATATAATTGCTTTCATCGGCAAAACCGTAGTGCATGTTGAGTGCATCGGTGTTGCACGCTTTATCGGCTCCGGAAGCACTCCGTGCCTGCACTGCGGTCATATTGCCGCCCTTCTGACGGTCGGCGAGGCTGGGACCGCCCATAACTCTGGCACGCATATTCGTTGAATAGCATTTGGTGCCACGCTTGATCATTTCTTCTGCCACCACCGGATGGATATTTGCCCAGTGGATAACTACGGGCGGTATGTAGCACTCTTCACCGGCAAAGCGGTTGATCTCGCCCTGAACAAGATCCCAATCCCGCCCGAACTCTTCGGCAGTAGCTTCCAGATAGGGCCGGTCAGGAAATTCGCCGTAGCTGTGGAACGAGAATTTCAGCCAGTTGGAGTTGTCCTGAAATTCGCTTTTCCAGATATCCGGCATATCTTTAAGCTCAAAATCGTGGTGATCGTTGTGATAAAAGATATTGAGCGTAACTTTCAAGCCGTATTTATCATGGATGTTTTTCAAGCCTTTCAAATAAAAGTGGTCAAAGGCACTTTTGGGGCGTTCTTTTGCCAGATCAGTAAAGAGAAAGCTGTGGTCGTCGATGTAGCAGTTGCAGCGTTTGAAGGATTTTTTGTCCCACACCAGAGTCAACTCCTGGGAATAAGTGCCGTAGGGCGTGGTGGTGACCGCCTTGACCTGATTGATTTTTTCGGTCAAATCCACTTCGGCTTCAAATCTCTGACCATCCATATCGGCTTTTACGCCGTTGACATACACAGGATACCCGGAACTGGATACACCTTGAATGGTTACAGTAAGAGCTTTTTCAGTTTCGGTACCGTGGTTGTGATTAAGCACAGCACCCTGTCGGAAATTAGTGATTTCGATCATTTTTTTCTCCTGTTATTTTTTTCGCTATGTTCCCAACAAGGGACCCCTTTTTTCCAAACCTTTTACCGGCATTTATCTTTTTGCTCCGCAAAAAGATAAATGCCATTCAAATTTTGAAAAAATTCTCAATGCACAGGTATATCTGTCATTTTTATCTACCTACCCGCATTGGGAACAGAGCTATTTTTTTCAATCTTCCCACGCTGTATTACCCATCAAGCCTTCGCTGAAAAAGACCGGTTTGCAGCCGCCGACTTCCAGCGTACAGCGGGCAGCTTCTTCAATACGCTGCATGTGATCGGGCAGATAATTTGCGTAGTAGGGGAATGTATATTGCTCATGGCTGCCAATATTTACAATGTTGCAGCCTGATTCTTTGGCACCATCGACCATACTCCGGCAACGCACTGGTATATCTTTCAACGGCACCAGATTGCAGCAGCAGCCACCCAGTTTGCCGGGACGCCCAAAGAAAAACAAACCTAATCCGGCATCGTAATAAAGTCCGTGTTTTTGGAGGTAGGAAGCTTCATCAGCAAAACCGTAATGCATCTGCAATGCATCGCTATTGCAGCTTTTGTCTGCTCCGGAAGCACTCCGTGCCTGCACATCGTTCATATTGCCGCCCTTTTGACGGTCAGCCAGGCTCGGGCCGCCCATAACTCTGGCACGCATAGAATGGGTGTAGCAGCGGCAGCCTCTGGCAATATACTCCTGTGCCGCTACCGGGTGGATGTTCGCCCAATGGATGACTACCGGTGGAATGTAACACTCTTCCCCGGCAAAGCGGTAAATATTGCTTTGCACCAGATCCCAATCCCGGGCAAACTCTTCCCGGGTGGTTTCCAGATAAGGCCGGTCAGGAAATTCGCTGTAACTGTGGAACGAAAATTTCATCCAGTCGGAGTTGTCGATAAATTCGCTTTTCCAGATATCTGGCATATCCTTCAGCTCAAAATCAAAGTGATCGTTGTGGTAAAACAAATTGAGCGTAACTTTAAGTCCGTATTTGTCGTGGATATTTTTCAAGCCTTTCAAATAGAAGTGATCAAAAGCTTTTTGGGGGCGTTCTTTGGCAAGATCGGTAAAGAAAAAGCTGTGGTCGTCGATGTAGCAGTTGCAGCGTAAAAATGATTTTTTATCCCATACCAGAGTCAATTCCTGCGAATATGTGCCGTAGGGCGTGGTGGTGCTGGCACAAACGGTATTGATTTTTTGAGTCAAATCAATATCGACTGAAAAGTTCTGTCCGTCCATTTCGGCTTTTATGCCGTTTACATAAGCCGGATATCCGGAACGGGATACACCCTGAATCGTAACGGTAAGAGCTTTTTCTGTTTCAACACCGTGGTTGTGATTAAGCACTGCACCCTGACGGAAATTAGTGATTTCGATCATAGCAGACAGCCTTTCAGTTAAAAGTTTCCATATTGCTTAAAAGATAATTGCATAATAGAAAATTTGCAATATATTAAAATAATACAATCGGGTAAAAAACTAATATAAAAAGGTCATATTGTGAAAAATATCTGGCGTACCGAAAACGCTTACGAAACTTACTATATCAATACAGCCCAATATAATGTGGAGTGCCAGCAGATCCGGGTACAGGCTTTCTGCCACTCTTTTTTGCAGCCCCAATGGCAGAGTTTGCGTCAGAGCCGCCCCTATGTGCTTGTATCGTTGATCCTTTCCGGCAGCGATGCCTATACGACCGGCGAACTGGGGCATGTCCGGCGCTTGGCGGGCTATTTTCACATATCGGACTTGAATGTTCTGGCCGAAGACTACCGGCGCAACGCTACTGAAACGCTGGAAAGGTATTTCATAATTCTGGAAAATACCGCTTTTTTGCAAAATTTGCTTAATTTGTTTTTTCCCGCCGGCAAGTACGGTTTTTATGCCGCAGATGTTCCGCGTCTGCGGAAGTGTTTTGAAGATATTTGTTCTTTGCTGAAAAAACGCCAGCCCGACGATGTCATGTTAAGTGCTATGGCTTTCCGTTTGTTGCAGGAAGCAAGTTTTCAGCAGCCCCGCAGTACCGTTCCGCCAACGCTCAGCCAGGCGCTGCTTTATATGGAAAATCACTTTTGCGAGCAGGACTTTGACCGGGAACGTATTGCCATTGCAGCGGGGGTGAGTGTTTCTACTTTGCAGCGCTTATTCAGAAAATATCAGCACTGTTCCGCCGCAGAATATATAACTGTTTTGCGGATGCAGAAAGCCTGTCATTTGCTTGAATATACCCGGGAAAGCATCGGTTCGATCGCCGAAAAATGCGGTTACAGTTACAGCTATTACTTTGCCCGGGAATTCCGGAAAAGATTTGGCTGCACGCCCAAAGAATACCGCCGGAAAAATGGTAAATGATCACTTTTCCAGAGTAAAAGTCACCGGGCCGTCATTTTCCAATGCTACAAGCATCTCTGCTCCGAAAATGCCGGTATCGACATTTACTCCGAAGGCTTTTACTTCTTCAATAAACTGCTCGTAAAGCGGAATCGCCACATCGGGCTTGGCGGCGGCATCGAATCCGGGGCGGCGGCCGTGGACGGTATCGCCGTACAAGGTGAATTGCGATACGATGAGCATAGCGCCATTCACATCCAAAAGCGAACGGTTCATCTTGCCGTTTTCGTCTTCAAATATCCGCAGTTTTACCGCCCGGTCTGCCAGATATTTCACGGTTTCGGGTGTGTCGGTATGGGTAAAACCCACCAGCGTCATCAAGCCTTTGCCGATTTCGCCGACGATTTTATCATCAACTTTAACGCTGGCACTGCGTACCCGCTGTACTATCAATTTCATAAAACAAAACTCTCTATTTGCCGCTGCGGCGTTTGCGGTTGGTCCCCATGATGGTGCGGATGATCCGGTCGCGGCCGGTACTTATTCTGGCTTCGCCGGAAGAACCCAGCCGCAGGGTGAGATTTTCCGGCGAATGGGTTATTTTTATATATACCGGGTAGTACATCCTGCCCGCCCGCTCCTGGGGTAATTCGCTTATATACATGACTTCGCCGCCAAAGTAGCCGTATTCGTAGATACTGTACTGGCTGGAGGCAATGCGTACACTCTGATTTTCTTCGATCTTGAAGATCTCCACTTCGTCGATGTAAGCAACGAACTTTCTGCCATTGCCGGCGGCGTACTGGATCACCGACATACCCGGCTCCACATAGGTACCGATCTTGGTGGGTATGTAGGCGATCTGACCATCTTCCGGGGCAACAAAGCGGTATTCGCTCATCTTTTCGTTGAGGGAGATAAGCTCTTTGCGCTTATTTTCGATACGGATCTTCAGAAGCTCAATGCCCGCCTCCGCTTGGGCGATGATTTTAGTGGCAAGCCCGCTGGACAAAGTTGCGTAGTCGTTCTGGAGTTTTTCCAACTCCATCTTGTTGCGGGTAACTTCCATTTCGTGCCGGTTGTAGTCCAGTTCGGCAACTACGCCCCGTTTGCGCAACGCTTTGTAGGCGTTGAGTTCTGCCTGACTGGTGGCAAGGCGCAGACGGCTTTCTTCCAGCGCGATCTTGGTGTGGCGGTATTCGGCGGGCAGGGGATTGTGTTTCAAAAGCTCCAGCTCGGCGAGTTTTACTCCCAGTTCGGCTTCCAGTTCGCGGATGGATGATGTAACATTTTCTATGGCGTCCCGGAGATCGCTGGAATCCAGTTCCAGCATCACTACGCCTTTTTTGACTTGATCGCCGTCGCGGAAATGTATTTTTGCTATACGGCTTTTTACCGAAGATTTCATATCATAATTGCGTAGACCTTCTACCGTGCCGCGGCCGATAGATTCGTCGTTCATGGAAAAAATGAACGTTCCGGCAATGACTGCCAGCATGACCGATACCAGCGCGATCACCAGCCGGGTGATGATTTTGAGCTGATGCTGAAAATTAAGCTTGCCGTGCAAAGGAACCAGTATATTCATTGCGACACCATCTTTTCTGCTTCGGCGGTGGCGGCATCGGCGCCTTCCAGAGCGGTTTTCTGCTGAATGGTATACAAATCGTGATAAACTCCATTACTTTGCATAAGTTCCTCGTGAGTGCCCATTTCTTCGATCTTGCCGGATTTCAGCACCACAATAGTATCGGCATTTTTGATGGTCGAAAGCCGGTGGGCGATGATGATGGTGGTTCTGCCTTCCATAAGGTTATCCAGAGCCTGCTGTACTAAATATTCCGAAACCGTATCCAATGCACTGGTGGCTTCGTCCAATATCAGGATCGACGGGTTTTTGAGTATGGCGCGGGCGATGGCTATGCGCTGTTTCTGCCCGCCGGAAAGGCTGGCGCCGTTTTCGCCGATAACTGTTTTGTAGCCGTGGGGCAGCATGTTGACAAACTCTTCCACATTGGCCATCTTGGCGGCAGTGTAAATTTCTTCATTGGTGGCATCTTTTTTGGCGTAAGCGATATTTTCTTTGATGGTGCCGCTGAAGAGGAACGGCTCCTGAAGCACCACCGCCACATTGTTGCGGAAAGAGTCTTTGGCATATTTGCGTATATCTATACCGTCAATAAGGATACGCCCGCTGGTGACATCGTAGAATCGCAGTATCAGGTTGCCCAATGTGGTTTTTCCGCAGCCGGAAGGTCCCACCAGCGCAATTTTTTTGCCGGGTTCTATGGTCAGATCAAGCTCTTTGATGACCGGCTGTTCGTCGTATTTGAACGTCACATTATCAAAAACGATTTTTCCTTCCAGCTTATCCGGCTTGATGGGATCGGGTACATCCTGGATCTCCGGAATGACCCGCATAAGTTTGGAGATGCGTTCCGCCCCGGCAAGCCCCTGGGAAATAGTCATGGAAAGGGTTGCAAAAATACTTATGGGCCCCAGCAATGTACCCACATAACTGTAAAATGCCACAAACTCCCCGATGGTCATGACCTGCTGTTGAACAAATCTGATCCCCACGCCGATAACCAGCAAATAGGTGCAGATACTCAACATATCTGCCACCGAACCGCAGATATTGCCCAGCATGTTCAACCGCACCCCCAAAGGCAGAGTAGGCCGCAGGCATTTGAAAAATCCCATACACTCGTTGCGTTCCTGCCCGAAGGATTTCACCACCTTGATACCGTTGATGGTTTCGGCGAGGTTGGCGGAGATTTCCGACATTCTTTCCTGAAAACTTTTGCTGGTGATTTTCAGCTTTTTCCGGAAATAGGCAAAGTTTATAAAGTGCAGAGGCGCGATCGCCAGCACCATCAAACCCAGCTGCCAGTTGAGGAACAAAAGCAATATACTGATCAAAAGCAGCATAACGATCTGGTCTGCCATGCTGACGATGGAACTGACAAACTGCTGGAGCAAACCCACATCGCTGATAACATTCGATACCACTTTCCCGGTACGGTATTCTTCGTAAAACCGCAGCGAAAGGCTCTGCAAATGGCGGAAAAGTTTGAATCGTACATCCACCATCACCCGGTAAACCATGTAAGAGCCCAGCACCCCGGCAATATAGCGCACAACGCACCGCACCGAATAAGTTGTAAGCATGGCACCGCACAGAATGAAGAACAGCCCGTAGTCGGCAGTGGGCAGCACCCGGTCGATAGCGATTTTCAGCATCCACGGCAATGTAAGCGCCAGCGCGGTGAAGATGATGTTGGAAACTGTTGCGAAAAATATCAGCCCGTGGTAGGGCTTCAGAAAACTTCTGAGATTGAAATCCGCCATGTGTTTTTTTACCGAATTATCAATTTTGTTACTTGCAGCAGTGCCGCATGATCAATTTTCAATAATTTAAAATAACCTTAAAAAAGGTTATTGCAACTGTAAAATCAATATTTTTCGTTTTTTTTGAATTTTTTTCTTACATCCGGCTGTTCTTTGAGAGTATTATAGAGGCGGCGCTGCCGGAAGTACCGGTTTTTGTGGCGGAGTTTCCCATGGTATATGTTTGATTTTTTATGAAAGTGTGGTAATTTAAAAGGCAATAAAGTGTTTGTAAAACGAAAGGATCGATCTTATGCTTAAAGTTGCTTTTGCCGGATTTCGTCATGATCATATTCTGGAATTGGTCCAAAAGACCTGTCAGCACCCCGGTTTGGAACTTGCCGGCTGTGCCGAAAACGATGCAGACGCCCGCCAACGCACCATTGAGCGGGGTATTCAGGTCGATTGGTGTGACCCCTTTGAAATGATCGAAAAGCTCCCCTGCGATATCGTGGGGATCGGCGATGTTTATGCCAAACGCGGCGCCATTGCCATTGCTGCACTCAAAGCCGGCAAACATGTTATTGCCGATAAACCCCTTTGCACAAGTTTGGAAGAACTTGCAGAGATCCGTCGCCTTGTTGCCGAAAAATCTCTTTCGGTGGGGCTGATGCTCCCGCTCTGGAGTTCGCCCAACGCGCAAACTGCCCGCAAGACCATTATCGACGGCAGTATCGGCGAAGTGCAGAGCGTGATTTTTACCGGTCAGCATCCCCTTAATTACGGTACCCGTGCCGACTGGTATTGGCAGGAAAATATGCAAGGCGGCACCATCAACGATATTGCTCCGCACGGTATCGACCTGGTGGAATACATTACCGGTCTGAAGTTTGCCGGAACTTGCTGCAGCCGCTGCTGGAACGACCATTTTCCGGAAGTGCCGCACTTTAAGAACGGTGCGCAGTTTATGGCAAAACTTGAGAACGGAGCCGGGGTCATGGCAGATGTATCTTACTTTGCCTGCCACTTTTTCCAGAAGAGCTATTGGCGCTTTACCGTGTGGGGCACCGAAGGCTGGCTGGAGTTTGCCAATGCCGAGCCGGGGGTGAGTTTTACTTGCAAGAGCAATAATATGACCACCAGACTTTATCCGGAAAAATCCGGAACTGATTATTTGCAGGAGTTTCTCAAAGAGATCGGCGGCACTGCGCCAGATTACTTCAACACCCGGCATATTCTGGATATGTCGGAAACTGCGTTGAAGATCCAGCAGGCAGCATCACAGGCGTAAAAACTCTCTTGGTGGAGCTTGGACAATGAAAAACATGTTGTTCAAACTGCTGGTGGTCGGCAGAGTCAAAGACCCCCATTATCAGGCGAAGATCAGCGAATATCTGCAACGGCTCAACGCTTTCGGCAAAGTCGAACTTGTTGAGCTGCGGGATGATACGGTGGAAAAAGAGTCCGCTGCCATATTAAAAGCTCTGGAAAATGAGCGCGGCTGGGTGGTGGTTTTAGATGAACGGGGCGAAAATATCACCTCGGTTGAATTTGCCGAAAAACTCAAAGCCTGCGACCGGAAGATAGTGCTGGTCATCGGAGGAGCTTTCGGCTTTACCGACGAAGTCCGCAAAAGGGCAGACTACCTTTTGGCGTTGAGCAAATTTACCGTAACGCACGAAATGGCAAGGTTTTTTCTGGTGGAACAGCTCTACCGGGCATGCACCATAATCGCCGGAAAAAAGTATCACCATTGATTCAGTTTGCCGGTGGAAAGTCGCACTTTTCCTGACTGTTGGGCTGTAAGGTGTTGTTGCGGAGCGCAGCTACCAGTTCCGCTGTGTAGACCTTTTTCAATTCTTCCAACGCCTTTGCTATGTTATTGCGCATGGTGCGATAGCCCTGTTCATTATTCCACGCCACTTTTACATGGTCGATGTTGAAGGCTTCAAACCCAAGTTTGTTATATAAATATATGGCAGTGTGGCTCCAGGTTTGAGTGTGCAGAAAAACATCATCAGTAAGATTTAATTCTTTATAGAGCTTCAACGCCTTGATGATCACTGCTTTGCCCAAGCCCTTGCCCTGTTCCTCCGGCGAGCTGGAGATCCATTGCAGCCAGTTGCGGCGATACCCCAGAGAACTGTCCATAAACCACGCCGTGGCAGTAGAAACCAGCCTGCCTTGCGGATTTTTTACAAACATACATTTTCGGCAAAGTTCATCCTGAAATTGGTCAACATACTCCCGCTTGAAGTATTCCAGAGCTTTTTCCGGAGTGGCAAATTCATTGACACTGGCTTCCAGTTCCGCCCATGCCAACTCATCGCCGGGAGTATACAATGCAAAAGAGTAACCCGCCGGCAAAACCGGTTCCGGCAGTTGCGCCAGCCGGGTGGCGGGCATTTTCATAATAAAGTCAAAGTATTCAAGAGTTTTATCCAACATAGCAAAAGCCTTTCAGAGATAAAATTCCGGCAGCATAAATGGTATATAATCAAATTCAGATCCGTTCCACCGCCGTGGGTACAAATTGCCGAGGGGGTGAGTTATTACCATTTCAAGCGTATTGCCGGAACTTTTCAACAGCTTTTCCGGCAGGGCAAAGTTGCCGTACTGCCAGAGTTTGAGCGGCAGGGTTACGCCATTGAGTTTAAGCTCAATGGTTCCATGATTTGCCGTACAACCCAGCATGTTTTTGGCAAGTTCTTCTGTTGGCAGATCAAATTTTGTATGCAGTTTAAGTGTGCCGCCAAACTGACTCAACCCCTGCAAACCCAGATCACCCGCATGGAAAGTTTCCGGCAAAGCGGTCAATTCGCCATTTTCATTCAAGGCAAAAGAACCCGCCAGCGGCACGATCTCCAAGAGGTGCATCAAGCCGGTAAAGTGGCGGCAAATGCCGTAACGCTCGCCGAACCACTTGGATACCGGGATATTTACGGTGAAAATATTCTCTCCACTATGACAAAACTCTGCAATGTAAACAGCTCGATTGCTTTCGTCAAAAACTTTTTCCGGCACCGCCGCTTGAGTGACAACTTTACCGTTTACCACGAGTTCTGAAAAGTTTTCGCTGTCAAACCGCAAACGCAAATCATCCGGCACAAAATTTCCGGCAATGACAAATTTTCCCCGCAAAGTGATCATGGGCGTCTTGTCCGGATCCAGCACAAAGGGGCAGTAGCCGTCAGAAGGTATGGCAATAAACTCTCCGTTGTGCATGATTTTCAAACTCGGCCGCATGGTGTTGAGCGGTTTTTCGCTGTAAGACCATTCTAAAGGCAAGGTGTAAGATTTTTTCAGCGGCTGCCAAACCGCCTGATCAAATGACGGCAACTCATTTACCGGCAAGGTTTTATCGGCAATAAAAAGCAGCGATTGACCTTCCTGCAAGGTAAATTTATCATCGGTGGGCAGCCGGTGATATTCGCCGTAACCGGGGTCAAGCACCGCATTGAAGCCCAGCTGACTTTTCAGCGTAAGAGCTTTATCCCCCGCTGTTGCATTGTAGACCCACAAGCCGAACCAATCATTATCTTGCCGCAAAAGCGTTATAACATCTTCCGAACCGCTGCCGCTTACGTTATACAATGGCGGAACCAATTCTTCGAGCAGCCTTGACAGTTGTTGGGCAAAGTCGGACGCTTGCCAATCCAGTTGGTGAGTGATTATTTTTGACAAATCAGCTTCAACGGCTTCAGCACCGCAACGCACCGGCTTTTGCGGCCGGTCGCCGATGGCGATGACCTTGCCGCCGCATTGGACGAATTCGGCAAGTTTTTCTGCCACGCTGTCGGCAATTACTGTGGCTTGAGGAATGATTATGACCTTGAAATGGCTGTTTGGCAAATTTATAACGCCATCGGCAACATTACCTTTGAGTAAAACTTCCTCAAAAAGCAGTTCAAACTCCCGGTGATTTTTTACTAAAGTTTCCAGCAAAGCCAGCGTTGCCGGGGCGCTGTCGCCACCGTCGGCAAAGGGAGTTTTTTCGTTGCGCATGGAGGTATCAGACGCTATATCGCTGGTGGCAAATTTGCTGGATACCGGGTTCAAAACTGCTATATCGGCAGCCTGCCAGCCGCGGGTATTGAAGTAGCTGGAGCGTTCAATATAGTCTGATAAATGCCGGTAGTGTTGCCAGTAAGGCATGGCGTGCTCGGCGCAACAGGCGTATTTGCGGAAGTCCCGCAAGGAGAACGCCACCGCTGAATTTATCAAATTGAGCCCCATGGAAAAGTGGTAGTCCAAGCACCATCTCTGTTTGCTCAAGGGCGAGTTGAAGCCGCAGATCATGGAACACTCCACCAAAGCGCGTTTGGTTCCGTTATAGCGCGCCGTCGAGCAGGGGTGTTTGGTGGAAAATATGTAGTTGCGCGCCCAGCCGGGGGCGCCGGCTCCCATGGTGATATTTTCTGTAAAACAATTTGCCATTTGCAGATAATCAGTGCCCGGCACTTGCAGATACTGCTGCTGAAAGTGCAAATCCCCCGTGGAGTTTATCATCAGCCGTTGACAGGATGGTTCTTCCGGCCAGCCATGTCCGGTCAGAGATAAGTTATTTTCGGCGCACCAGTCGCCCAGCTGTTTGGCAAAGGCTTCGGCAAAACGGTTGCCGGCAAGCCGCCAGAAATCGTAGCGGAACTGTTCGCAATCGGGTTTCTGATAAAAGAGTTTCCAGTAATTGGGGGCGCAATCGTAATTGTAACAAGCTTTGAACGATTTTTCCAGATCCCAGGTCCACGGTACTGTATTGGTGTTATCCAGCGCGCTCATGGTGGGTTCGTCGAAGAAAAAACCTTTGATGATCGTGCCGAAATATTTTTTGAACCGCTGGCGGTAGGTTTCGTGGATATAACTCATCCAGCACTTGACTGCGTCGGGATTCAGGGTATCCAGTGTTCCGATCTGGTTCCAGGTGCTTTCGGTGCCGATGTTGTGGAAAAATACGCTGTCGACCAACTTTACTTCCAGCACAGTTACGGTTATATCGTCATTGGTGGTATTGCAGAATTTTTCGCCGGGTTTCAGCGTTACCGGCGCATCGGCTTGCGGTGCAAAATATCCGCACCAGCGCACCATGTCGTTGTCCGGCAACTGGCAGCTCTCGCCCGGTTTAAGCACGGTTTCGCTGCGGTTTAAGCTGCGCATACGGTAGTTGGGATAATCCCGCGGCACGATCCCGCCAGCCGAGCCGCTGGGCCAGGAGAGATCATCGTAGATCCAGAATGCCATATTGCGTTTGGCAAATTCTTTGATCATAAATTCTATGCAGTCAAACCACTCCGGCGAAAGAAAGTCCGGTTTTTCCAAGCCGTAATTGGCGTATAAAAAGACTTCTTTTATATTGCGCTTGAGCATTTCATCCAGCTGGCGGGTGATCTCGCTATGGCTCAAGGTACCGGTCAGCACCCACCACGGCACTGGACCATAATAACTTTTGTTATCGCTTTGGAAAATCATTTTTCAGCTCCCGGACATAAATCATTTATTACACAGTTTCTGCATTGGGGCCTGCGGGCTATGCAAACTCTTCTGCCGTGGGTTATCAAAAGGTGGGAAAAGTTGCTCCATAACTCCGGCTTGATGCGCTTGCAGGTCATATCTTCGATTTTTTCGGGCGTATCATTGGCTTTTGCCAGCTTAAAGAGCTTCATCAACCGCTGCACATGGGTATCCACCGGAAAACCGGGGAGGTTGAAGGCGTTGCCCAGCACCACATTGGCGCTTTTTCGCCCCACCCCCGCAAGGCTGGTGAGTTCTTCCATGGTCTGCGGTACGGTATTGTTGAAATCATTTACCAGTTTTTGAGCAAGTTTGACCATGTTTTCTGCTTTATTGCGCCATAACCCGAGGCTTTGGATGATTTTGCCGATTTCTTCTGCCGAAGCCTGACTCATGGCGGCGGCATCGGGGTATTTTTCGAAAAGCTGCGGCGTGACCATATTGACCCGGTCATCTTTGCATTGAGCCGACAGCAGGACCGCTATAAGCAGTTGAAAAGGCGTTTCATGCAGCAACGGACAGCCCAGAACCCCGTAATGCAAATAGAGCCGGTCGTGGATGCTGCGCAATAATTGAGCTTTTTTGTCGTTGATCATAAGTCATACCTGCCATTAAAAAAAACGGCGTACCGCGCAGATGGTACGCCGTTGGAGCTTTGATCTGAAAAATTATCAGACGCCGCTGTAAGCGTTGAACGCACCGTCGATGGGGATAACGATACCGTTGACGAAACCGGAGGCTTCTTCGTTCATCAGGAACTGCAAAGCACCGATCAGGTCTTCGGGTTTACCGAATTTGCCCATGGGGGTATGTTCGATGATCTTGTTGCCGCGGGCGGTCAGACTGCCGTCTGCATTGGTCAGCAGCGCGCGGTTCTGGTCGGTCAGGAAGAATCCGGGAGCAATGGCGTTCACGCGGATGCCGACTTTGGCAAAGTGGACAGCCAGCCAGGCGGTAAAGTTGCTGATGGCAGCTTTGGCACCGCTGTATGCCGGGATCTTGGTAAGGGGGGTAAAGGCGTTCATGCTGGAAATATTGATGATACAGCCGTTGCCTTTTTCCGCCATGCCGCGGGCAAAG
>JAFVQX010000008.1 GCA_017504585.1 Lentisphaeria bacterium | reverse complement strand
CTTGTTCTAACGGTCGAAAAAAATATTACGCTGGAAGAAATGGAAAAATTGCTTACGGTCAAACATTTAAGAAATTCATATACAGAGTGATCATTATAAAAAAAAGGAGGTATTTTTTATGAAAAAATGGTTATTGGCGGCTTTGCCCTTCATGCTGCTTGGCAGCTTGTCTGCTGAAACGGCTGTATGGAACAAAGAAAATAACTTCGACGGCTGGAAAGTGGCATACAACACCCTTACCAAGATCGAAGAAGGTGTGTTCAAACTCTACAATATAAAGTTTGACCCCTATATTTGCAACCTTAAAGCGGATATCGATCCGGAAAAGTACGACACATTGGTCTACACCTATCGGACTACCGGCAAAAAGCGGGGCGGTCAGTTCTACTTCAACCACGCCGGAGAAAAGTTTTCCGACCGTCGTGCATGGAGATTGCCCGAAATGATCGGCGACGGTCAATGGCATACTTTTAAAGTCAAACCCGACAATCTTGAAAGCTGGAAAAAAGGCGGCAGGATCATTGAATTGCGGCTCGACCCCACCGACAGTGCCGGCGGCACAGTTGAAATCAAAGAGATCCGTCTGGAAAAATCAGCTGAAGTTCCTGCTCCCGCTGTATATAAGTTTGATGCCTCCAACAACTTCGGTCCGGTGGTGCTCTTTGCCCGCTGTACCGGTAAAATAGCCAACGGAGTGATCAAACTTGATGAATTGAAGGTTGATAACTCCATATATTTCCGCAAACTCAATATTGACACCTCCAAATACGATAAGCTGGTCATTACTTACCGTGCCAACGGCATGGGCAGCAAAAACGGTCAGTTCTATTTTACCGCAGGCAAGAAGCCCTTCAACGACAAAAATTGTTGGGTCATACCGCCACTTAAATCCGATAATCAGTGGAACACTGTTACCATTATTCCCCGGGATATTGCCAACTGGAACGCTATGAAAAAGGTCGATCAGATCCGTATTGACCCCAGCGACAGTGCCGGCGGCACCATTGAAATCAAAGAGATCCGTTTGGAAAACAGCGGCAATGCCGGAAGAACCGTTTGGAACAGCATCAATAACTTCGGCGGTTGGAAAGCTTTTCACAACTGCAAAGGTAAAGTTGAAAACGGCATCCTCAAGATCACCAATATTCGCCGCGACCCTGGTTTTTCCATTCAGAATTTGAAAATCGACCCCAAAAAATTCAATTGCATACTGGTTACTTACCGTGCCACCGGCACCGGCAGTGCCCCCGGGCAGCTATATTTTATTCCGCCCAAAGGCGTGTTTAATGCCAAACAGTTCTGGAAGACCAATCCGCTGGTCAGCGATGGAGCGTGGCACACTATGGTTCTGAGTTCGCACGATTTGTCTAAATGGCTGGAATGCGAGGTTATTGGCGGTTTGCGCTACGACCCCACCGACAGTGCGGGCGGCACCATTGAGATCAAAGAGATCAGTTTGGAAAACTCCGGCAATGCTGGCAGAATTGTATGGAACAAGAGCAATAATTTCGGCGGTTGGAAAGCTTTTCACAACTGCCGCGGCAAGGTTGCGGACGGTATCCTTACGCTCAGTAATATCCGCCACGACCCCGGTTTTTCCATTCAGAATTTGAAAATCGACCCCAAAAAATTCAATTCCATACTGGTTACTTACCGTGCCACCGGCACCGGCAGTGCCCCCGGTCAGCTCTATTTTATTCCGCCCAAAGGCGTGTTTAATGCCAAACAGTTCTGGAAGACCAATCCGCTGGTCAGCGACGGAGCGTGGCACACTATGGTTCTGAGTTCGCACGATTTGTCTAAATGGCTGGAATGCGAGGTTATTGGCGGTTTGCGCTACGACCCCACCGACAGTGCGGGCGGCACCATTGAGATCAAGGAGATCAGTTTGGAAAACCTGACTGCTGAAGACGTAAAAAAAAAATCTTCAGTAAAAATTGAAGGCAAGTACGATGCTCCGATCTGGCCCACGGTCAAGTCCGAAATATGGCCCAGCAAACGTGCGGCAGTAACAGCTCCGGAGCATTACTTCAAAGGCTTTATCGTCCGTGCGGTGGATGATGTGCTGCAAGGCAGACAGCACGAAGAGTTTTATCTGCGTAAAACCTTTACCCTTAAAGATAAACCAGTTCACGGTTATTTGCAGTACACCGCCGACGATTGCGCAGAAGCCTTTGTCAATGAAAAAGCTGCCGGTTATTCCAGCACCTGGAAATCCGGGATTTGCGTAGATGTGACCAAATCGCTCAAAGCCGGAAAAAACATTCTGGCTTTTCATTATCTCAATCCCGAAACTTATGGCGGGGTTTTGTGTGAACTTTATGTGCAGTATGCTGACGGCAGCTGTGAACGGATAAACTCCGACAAAACTTTCAAATGTTCTTCCAAATTGGAAAACAACTGGGCAAGTTTGACTTACAACGATTCAAACTGGGCCAATGCGGTTGAACAGCCCGCACCGCCCGCCGCTCCGTGGAAAGTGGTGATCCCCTACAAATACTTCCAGAATATGCAGAAAGTTATTTCTGCGGAAATGAGCCCCAAAGTGGTCGCTGCCGGCACTACCCCGACCTTGAAGATCCTCTTTGAAGGCTATATGCCCGCCGAGTCGCTGGAAGCTGATATCGTGCTGAAAAATCAGCAGACTTTGCTCTGGCGGGAAACGGTAACGCTGGATAAAAAATATTTCAAGAAAATCTCCGATGGCAAATGGCTGCTGGAATATCCGTGGAAAGCTCCTTACTATCTGGTCAGCAACGATATGGATATATCCATTGAAACTAAAAGTTTTACGGTACAAAGTGCCAGCATCCCCTCGCTTAAATTCCGTTTTGAACAGCTTAAAAAAGACCCCACGGTACCGGCAAAAATCAATATGCAGGTTGCCCGTAATGGTAAACAAACTTACTTTGAACTTAACGGTAAACCCTTTTTCCCCATGTGGATTACTTCGGCATTGAATGTTGATGACCCCAACACCGTAAATCTGGTAACGGTTGGGCCGCCCCGGGAATTTCAGGTTCGGGTGGGTGAATTGAACTTTGCTGAACTCGATATCGCTGCCGAAAAGCAGTTCCGGCGGCATCCCAACGCCTATTTTATGTGGAATATTAAGTTGTATGTATCGCGGGATTTTGCCAACCGCTATCCGCAGGATATGTGTACTGACGAAAGCGGCAAGATCAACAAGGTAGGCTGGGACAACCACTCTCACGCTTCCGAACGGGCTTATAAAGAGCTGGAAGATGTGATGGTACGCACTATTGAATATCTGGAAAAAAGCCCTTATGCCAACCGCATTGTCGGCTACCGTATTACCGGCGGCTATACTACCGAATGGCTGGGCTGGGAATCAAGATCCAACAAAGCATTGGACTTTTCGCCCCCATCTAAAAAAGCCTATGCGGAGTTTGCCCGCCAAAAATACCCCACCCTTGAAGATTTGAGTGTTCCCACCCAAAAAGAACGCCTTGCCCGGGATGGTCAAAGTTTGTTGTGGGATCAGAAGAAAAATCTGCGTTTGATCGCCTACAACGATTTTACTTCCAACACCACCTTGGATTTTATGCTCCGTTTGAGTAAAAAGGCACAGGAAATGGTGGGCGATACCAAAGTGATCGGCTCTTACTACGGTTATGTTTCCACCTTGCACTACACCGGCAGATCCCAGGTACGCGCCCATTATGCACTCAAAAAGCTGCTGGATGCCAAAGTGCTTGACTTTATTATGTCGCCCCAGAGCTACCCTTTGCGGGGGTTGGGCGATACCTGCGGCGAAATGAAGCCAACTGCTTCCATGAAAAATCACAATATGGTCACAGCTTTGGAAAATGATACCCGTACTCATTACGCTCAAGCGGCTCAAGGCGGCGGCAGCGAATTGCAGACCGTTACCGAAAAGCAGACCATGGCACAATTCCTCCGCAACTTTGCCCAGGATATCTGCCGCAGTCAGCCCGCATTCTATATTACCATGAACCATGGCAACGAAATCAACTATCCCAAGATGCACAATATGCTTAAACTGGTGCGTACTCTGGGGCAGCAGGTGTTGGAAAACAAGGCTCAACGCCACGCCGAAGTGGCACTGGTCGTCAGCGAAGAAGCTATCAAAAGTATGCCCATTATCAACGAAATCGCCGATTCCGGGGTCATTAAGCAGAGTTACAACACCGATGGTTCGGTCAAGCGTATCCCCAAACGCCGCCCGGTGCTGAATTACGAAACCTTTGTAGGAAATCAGGGCAGATTCAACCGTTCCGGTGCGCTGGTCGATCAGGTGTTGGCAGAAGATTTGGCGGATAATCCCGGCGATTACAAACTCTATGTATTTTTGAACTGCTACAAGTATGATGAAAAATTCTTGCAGGCAATCAAAAAACTTCAACAGAAAGATTGCGTGCTGCTGTGGCTCTACGCTCCCGGCTATATCAAAGGTCTGGAAAGCAGCATTGCCAATATGAAAGAACTCACTGGCATCGACTTTGAACTTATGCCTTATCCTATGAGTTCAGCTGCCACCTTTGCTGACAAACGCGTTATGGGGACTCCTTACGCCGAAGTTACTCCGCTTTTTGCCGCCAAAAATTCCGGTGTGGAAGTTCTTGCCCGGTACAAAAACGGCAAACCGGCGGTGGTTGCCAAAAAGACCGGCAAAGCTCTTTCGGTATTTTCGGGAGCCTGGCAGCTGGATATGGAATTTATTGCCGAAATGCTCAAGCGGGCAAAAGTTTACCGCTACATCAACACACCGGATGCCTTTGATGCCTGCACCGATCTGGCGGTTCTGCACGCCCGTTATCCCGGAAAAAAGGTTATAAAACTGCCGAAAAAAGCCACCGTTATTGATGTGGAAAATAAAGTGCTGGTCGGTAAAAATATCGACCGTATCGAAAGCAGCTTTGATCTGCACCAGACCAAATGTTATTACTTCGGTAAAGATGCCGAAAAATTACTTGAAGAACTCAAACAAATCAAATAAGGAGGTTTGGATTATGAAGAAACAATCACAATTCACCCTGATCGAATTGTTGGTGGTAATTGCGATTATCGCCATTCTGGCGGCAATGCTGCTGCCGGCACTCTCGGCTGCCCGAGAGCGGGCCCGTTCTGCCAGCTGCATAAGCAATCTCAAACAGGTTGGTCTGGCAAGTTTTATGTACGCCGGCAACAACGTCGACTGTCTGCCCGCTGCCCGCAGCAGCAAACATGACCGGGATAATATTCCTGCGTATGGTACCTCTGGCGATACGATGGTTATTCCCAATGAAAGATATCAGAATTTCAATCGGGGACGCGGAGCAATAACCTATCCCAACGAAATACTTGAATATTTGGAGTCACTTAATACATCTGCCGGCAATAAAACTACATTAGCTACTGCAATCAAGTATTTAACCTGTCCTTCCGGTACCGAAAACCACGATAATCTTGCCGCAGTTCCCAGCGGGCATACCAATGCCCGGATAGGTTATTTTTATGCTTCTGGCAATATCAGCTATGCGAAGGCGTTGGGGTTTATGAAAGATGATGACCCCAATCCCCGTCTGCGGATCGGCACCGATGATCCTGATGCAGTGATCTGGGCGGATAAAATCGCACTTACTGCGGCTTTGTCGAGTGGGTTCTCCAAATCCAACAACCATCCGAATATAGTCAATATACTGCAATTCCAGGGCAGTGTGGCAACTGTCAAACCGGATCCGGCATATAACTCTTATTCCGGCAACTGGGGGATCTATTTCTCCAAACTGCAGGAATGGGCAAAGTGATTTATAGAGTTTGAGGTAAAAAATGGCTTTACTTAATCCGCTCAAATTCCGCACTCCGGACTTTATAAAAAAACACGGTCCGGTGCTGACAAAAAACGATGTACCTTATCCGGCTGAACTGGTGTTCAATGCGGGTATTACCAAATATAATAATAAATATGTAATGGTGTTCCGCAATGATTACGATTTCTGCCGACAGGATTTTGTGGATTTTTATGCGGGTATTTCTGATAACACCACCCCAAAAACCAATATCGGGCTGGCATTCAGCGATGACGGCATAAAGTGGAGCGTGGAACCAGCTCCCTGCTGGGAGGCAGAAGAACTCCGGGCAAAGGACCCGGAAGTGCGGCGTGTTTATGATCCCCGCTTGACGGTCATCGACGGCAAATGCTATATGTGTTTTGCCATGGATACCCGCCACGGCTTGCGGGGCGGTATAGCCGTAACCGAAGATTTCAGCAAATTTGACATCCTTTCGCTGACTGCACCTGACAATCGTAATATGGTCTTGTTCCCCGAAAAAATCAATGGTATGTTTATGCGCCTTGAACGGCCTATGCCGGTTTACAGCCGGGGTGCCAACTCGGAAGCCTTTGATTTGTGGAGTTCCATGTCGCCGGATCTGGAATTCTGGGGCAAGACCAAATTGGTGCTGGCTAAAGAGCAAGTACCTTTTGCCGGGAGCAAGATCGGCCCCGGGGCTCCGCCGGTCAAGACCCAAGAAGGCTGGCTCTGCACTTACCACGCAGTAAAGAATGTGGATGAAGACCTGTGTTCATGGCACCGCAACTGGCGTAAATCCTATTTAGGCGGCTTGATGCTGCTGGATCTGAACGATCCGACTAAAATCATCTCCATTGCCGAAAAACCGCTGCTG
>JAFVQX010000167.1 GCA_017504585.1 Lentisphaeria bacterium | reverse complement strand
GCCGGTTGTTCAGCAGCAAACCAGTGCATTGGAGGTATTACGGGGTAATACCTCCGCCTGCAGGCGGAGGTATTACCCCGTAATACCTCCAATGCACTGGTTTGCTGCTGAACAACCGGCTCTGTTTTTGAGCTTGTAAAACGTTTGTTTTTCATCGCAAAAATCCTTTTGTATGGTTTGATATATCCATTAATAAATTATTGTTTCGCTTGCCCGGATGCCCGGCTCGGGGCGGTTGCCGCCGGAACTTTCGCGCACCATCAAATAGGGTTTTATGGTTTCATCAACTTCCTTTTTGCCGAAGATCATATTGATAAGTTTTTCTACCGCGCGGCGGCCTTCTTCCCGGGTGGGCTGGTGCACCGAACTTAAACTGGGGATCGAAAACACGCATTGGTTGTGATCGTCAAAACTTACCAGATGCACCTCGCTGCCGACTTTTATATTCATGGCAGTAAGTTTATTCAATATATTGAATCCATCCGCATCCCGGGTGGCAAAAATCCCCACCGGCGAGTGCTTTTTGACCAGTTCCGGCAATTCATCCCAATCCAGCGGCGCGCAATCCATATTGTGGCTGCTTGCACAGTTGGCGAATGACTCCGAGCGGAGTTGATAATTTTCTGCGTAGCGGACGACTTTGCAATCCTGATCAAAAAGATGTTTTGCCGCAAGGGCCGCACCGTAAGCATCGTCCACATCCAGCCGCACCAGATTGGGGTGGACAATGTTGAATTTGTTTTTTATGGCGTTGGATACAGCGTTGAGTACCAACACTTTGCCCCCCTGTTCCAGATATTTGTCAAATGCCTCTCTTGCTGTGTCATCCATCTTGCCGGGCGGGTAGGTCAAAAGTCCGGAGTGGGCGTTGCGGGTGGCTTGCTCAAGAAATTTACTGAAATCTTCGGTGTTGTTGCCGTTGAAAAAGGTCAGCGGAAAACCTTCCCGCGCCGCTGCTTCGGATATACCGAACATCAGATCTGCCACCAGACGGTCAGCCGAACCCGGCAGATAGCACAAAAGCGTGGCATCGCCGCCTTTTTTGAGAAAAGCCGCCTGCCGGTTGGGCCGATACCCCATTTTTGCTGCCGTGGTACGGATCAGCTCTCTGGTTTCCGCCTTGATAACTGCATTTTTATCCGGTGCCGGGTTCAACGCCCGGGATACAACCGATACGTTCAAATTCAGTTCATTGGCGATATCGATCAATCTGACCATAAAAACAAACCTTTGTTTTTTTTGATTGTCTTAATATACAGCATTAAATTATGAAATGCAAATATATTGGAAGTTTTTCTTTGTCAGAAAAATACGAAGCTCATTGCCCGTACTTTGCCCTTGCTTTCTGACAGCAGCACCCGGAAGAGCACTTCCTGTTCGATAACCGATTTATCGCTGGCGGTGCGCTTGAATGTCACCCGGTAGACCATGTTTTTTAAAATCGGCATTTTCAGTTGGGCAAGATATTCATAGTCGGATATTTCGCCCAAAGTCTTCTGCATGTCGTTGCGCGATTGGTTGAAAACATTCTCCGGATACTGGGCGGAAAGCTCCGGCACCATGAAGAGTTTCATGCTTTTATAATCATTACTTTTAAATGCTTCCAGCAAGCCTTCGCAGACTTTTTTCCCGGCTTCGGCAAGATCTTGAGCTTTTTCCGCTTCGTAAAGCGCTTCGGCATTGCTGCTTGCACAACCGGCAGCCGTAAGCATTGCCAAACCGGCACCCAATGGAGCAAAAAAGTTTTTCTTCATAGTTTCTCCTGACAGATCGTGGGTTATTTTATTGCTTCAGTAAGGTATTCAATAAACTTTTCGACAAAAAGTTTTTCGGCAGCGCTGGTGGTGATCGATCTGGATGCCTTTGCCAGTTTCAGCGCTTCAGCCCCCCGGCAGCGGCGATAGGCTATGAGCGCACGGGTCATCAGCAGCCTGCCCGCCAGGCTGGGGTTGACTGCCGGGTCGCAAGTCAGGTGTTTTTCATACTTTACGGCACATTGCAGCGCATTTTTGCTGTAAGGCAGATTATTAAGCAAACTCCAGAGTACGGCGTTGATATTGGCTTGATCGTCAGGAAATTTGCTGATGAACTTTCCGGCGATCTCCGGAGCTTTATCGTTGAGCTGTCCGATGCGGCACGCCGCTTGCAGCAAAGCCAGATAATTGCCCCGGTTTTCGGGGAAACGCTCCATGCGCTGGCGGTAGAATTTTTCCAACCCCTCAATATTTCCCGCCAGTTCCAGCGAATAAGCTTTGGCATTGACTGCGCTGACCTGTTCGGGGCGCAGTTGCAATATTTCATCGGCGGCGTCGCTGATGACTTTGGCGCTGCCGGAGCGCAGGGCTGCCTGCAAACTGCTGGTCAGTGCTGCTACGCGGATCTCTTCGCGTTCGCTGTATTTGCCGCTGGTGATGCGTTCAAGCATCATGGCAAGGTCGGCGGTGTCGCCGCTCCAGAGGAGTTTGCCGGCGTGATTGAAGATGCTGGTCTGGAAAAAACTCTGCTGCTTTCTGCCCAGCAACTTGCGCAGAAACTGCAAATTTACATCACCAACCAGCGTAATATCCAATTCCGGATGCTGGAGTGCAAAACTTTTCACCTTGTCCTGCTTTACCGGCAGCAGGGCGAAAAACTCCACATTTTTATCTTTATACTCCGCTTTAAGGGCGGTCAGCACCGCTCCGGCACGCACGCTGAAGGGCATTTGCGGATAAATGACCGCCACGACATGGAGCTTTTGCCACGCAGAACTGCCGGTTGCCCGGTAATCGAACTTTATATCCGAGGTTTTGCCCACAACCGGGGCGGCAAAAGCTGCCGTGATACCGCACAGCAGAAGCAACGTAAGTATAAATTTTTTCATAGAGTTTTCCTTAAAAAAAGGGGTGTTGCAAAACTGTTTTGTGGGGAAGAAACCTTTTTGAAAAAAGGTTCTCTTCCCCACGCCCCATTTTCCAAAAACTTTCACCGGAATTGCTTTTATTACAAG
>JAFVQX010000166.1 GCA_017504585.1 Lentisphaeria bacterium | reverse complement strand
TTACTCCGGCATGCCGGAGTAAAGCCCATGGGCTTTACTCTTATTGAACTTTTGGTGGTAATTGCAATTATTGCCATTTTAGCGGCAATGCTCTTGCCGGCACTTTCAGCAGCCCGGGAGCGTGCCAAATCCGCATCTTGTGTAGCTAATGTCAAGCAGGTAACGCTGGGTTTGGCGATGTATTCCAGTGCCCACGAAGGTTTACTTCCGCTGCAATCAAAAATTGGCAGCAATTACAACTATTATTACACTTTTATTGCCGGATTTATGGATTTTGAAGATCCGAAAACCACTACTAAAAACAAGTCTGAAATGAACTTTCTTACCTGTCCGGTATTGGGTCGTCAGGGTTGGGTCAACCGTTCATATATTTACGGCGTTGCTGTTGAAGCTGCTGCTTACCCTGCCGGAGTCATAAAAACTGCTTCTGATGGTACCAACAGCCTGACTTATCTTTTGCCGGATAAAGCCGAAGACCCCTCTGCAATATCGTATATTACCGATGCAGTCCGCAAATGCCCCAAAAATATGGATGGCTGGAGTGCGGACGAAACCATTCAGGTATTTGACTGGCGGGTCAGCGGTTCAATGGATTACCGGATCTATTTTTGTCACGGCAACCGTGCCACATTGGGTTATGTAGATGGGCATGTCGGCAGTTTGACCAAAGAAGAATTCGCCAGCGAAGCCAAAGACCGCGTGGCGGCAGATAAACAGTACTTCTACTATTGGGATGAAGCCACCAAAGCCGGGGTCAAGATGAATATGTAATTCAGCAAAAAAGGACAAAAAAATGAGAGTGAAAAAATTTACACTGATCGAACTTTTAGTTGTTATTGCCATCATTGCCATTTTGGCGGCAATGCTCCTGCCCGCACTTTCGGCAGCCCGGGAGCGTGCCAAATCCAATAACTGCGTGGGCAATCTCAAACAAATGGCTCTCTGGATAACATTGTATGCTGCAGATCATGACGGAGCCGCGGCAATTTCCCAGTCCAAGCCCTCCAACTATTATTGGTCTTATATTTACCGGGATTATCTTGGTTTGAAAGGCAACAATAAAGCCGACAGTTCAGCGGGAGCTGTTTCGCTTACCTGCCCCTCCATCCAGCCCGACCACTACCGGGTAAACAACTTTACCTACGGGATGCGGGATGGCGATAATAACTATGAAGCCGGGGTATTCAGCATCGTAGGCGATGACAAATTTAAAATCAATGTGGCAAGATTTGATAAATCTTCCGACCCATCCGGTTTGGCAATGGGCGGCGATTCGGCTTATAACTACCCCAACGGTTTTGCCAATGGCGACATTGCTCCCGGCTGGGCGCAACATGTTTGGTACAACCCCACCAGCAACAAAGCTGACGGCGGGCAGCCCCAGTTCCGGCACAGCGGCACCGCCGGAGTCTGTTACGCCGACGGGCATGCCCGGTTGGTGAGTATGGCAGAATACGCCGACGAGTGCGGCAAACATGTCAAAAGCGGGCAAACTACAATTTACCTGCGTGACGGTGATTTCAACCTTAAAACTTACAATGTAAACAACGATTAATTTCCAAAAATAAAGGAGAATATAAAAAAATGCAAGAGTTACGTCAAAAAGTCCGTGCCGCCCTGACCGGGCCGGTTTGTTCCATTCCCACACCGTTTGTGGTCAGCGATGACTCCATTGATAAAGATGCCATTGCCAAGATGATCGACTTTCAGATCGACAACGGCTTCAAGATGATCTTTCTGACTCCCGGCAACAGTCACTACAACATCCTGACTCTTGACGAGATGTATGAACTCAACAAGTTCTGTGTGGAATATACCAATAAACGCGCTCTGGTCTGCGTTACCGAGCGCGGCAGCAGCACCAAACGCAGTCTGGAAATGGCAAAAGCCATGAAAGAGATCGGGGCTGACCTTTTCCTGCCGTTTGTCGGCGACTGGGCTGGTTCAGTGAATAACGATACGATGGCGGATTTTTACGAAGCCGTCGCCAAGGTGATGCCGCTGATGCTCATCTACCCCCACGGCAGCAGCCCGGATGGTGCCATTGCCATGTACGAAAAACTCTTTGCCCGTACCGATCAGGTTATGGCGATCAAAGATGACGTGTGCAACAATGTTTCCCGCCGTATGACGCTCAAATTCGGCGAAGAATATGCCGTATTTTCCGGCGGTCAGAAGCAGAACTTCCTCAATACGATGGTATATGGTGCCAGCGGCTTCCTTTCCACGCTGGGTATGTTCCGCCCCGACATCACCTGGAAGTTTGATGCTGCCTGCAAAGCGCGAGATATTGAAACTATGCGTGCCGTGGTCCGTGACTTTGATATGCCGTACTTTGATTTGATCCTCAAACAGCCGGGCAGTTTTGATGCCGGTATCAAAGCCACGCTGGAACTTTTCGGCTTCGGCACCCGTTACCGCCGGGCTCCCTACCGCAATCTTACTGATGCGGAAATGGAAACATTCAAATCAGAATTGATTAAACTTGGTATCCTCAAATAAGGTATTTTTATGTTTGATACAGATTTTATGAGTACGGTTTGGTCGGCAGCCCCTACGCCTTTTACCAGCGAGGGCAAACTTGACCGTGAGGCGATTTTCAAACTTGCCGATCACCACGCCAAACTGGGGATCAAGGGCGTATTTATTGCCGGAACATGCGGCGAAGGTGCTTACTTGAGCGACAGCGTGACTGCCGAACTGGCAAAACTGACTGTGGAAGCCGCCGCCGGACGCATGAAAGTAGCCATGCAGATAACCGACAACAGCGTGCCGCGTTTGCTGGATAACCTGAAACGGGGTGTGGATGCCGGAATCGATATGGCAGTTATAGCACCGCCTAATGTGGCGATCAATTACGATCAGGATTATTTGTATGATCTTTACAGTCAGACTGCCAAGGCTTCGCCTGTTGCCATGGGTATTTATCACCGTGGGGCGGCAGCTCCGGTAAATATGCAAGCCGAAACCATCGCCCGGCTTTCGGAGATGGAAAATATCATAATGCTCAAAGATTCAGCCTGTAAAGAGCACGATACAGCCGTATTGCTTGCAGCAAGAGATGCCGTAAAAAACCGTAAACATTTTTTTGCTTACAGCGGCAACGAGTTTGATTGTGTCGGTGCGGCACTTGCCGGATACAACGGCATGACCATCGGCGGCGGCTGTTTTAACGGCAGAATGGCAAAAGATATTTTTGAACTTGCCAAAGCCGGAAAAGTCGACGAAGCCAGAGCGTTGCAGGAACGGATGAACACTCTGATGTTCGATATTTTCGGCGGCAAAAATATCACTTGCTGGCTTGCCGGACAAAAACAGCTCATGGTCGAACTGGGAGTTTTCAGCAGTAACTACTGCTTGTGCAATTATCACCTCGATAAATCCTATCTGCCCACAATCAAAGCGGCACTGGAACGGGAAAAAGAGTATCTGGGGTAAGCAATAATGTATCTGGCAAAGTTCAACAGCGGCAGAAAACCGGCCTTGCGGATGCTCAACCCCGCTCCGCAAGGTTGTTATGCCATGATCCACTTCGGG
>JAFVQX010000165.1 GCA_017504585.1 Lentisphaeria bacterium | reverse complement strand
GGGTAGGCAAATATACTCATACAGTTTCCTCGGTGTTATTATCTGCTTGATTTTCCTGCTGTCCGCCGGTTTGATCCACCAGATCTTCGGCGCGGTTCACAGCCTGGGCAAAGGCAGCTTTATCGGGTTTGACATTGGCAAATTTTATCAGGTCGGACTGCTTCATGAATTCTTCCAGATAGAAAGTTTGTGATTCCGAAAGGGGCGAACGTTTGCGCTTGAGTCCGGCAAAAAATTCTTCGGTAGTCTGCTGTTTGACGCTCCAGCCGAAGCGTACGCTCAAATACTCCCGCACCACATCGCTCAAACGCGCTACACACCACTCCAGCGGCTGCCGGTTGGCTTCGGCGGTCTTGCGCAGTTCTGCCAGATTTTTCCGGGCGATGACCCAAGGGGGCAGAACTATATTGCGTGTGGCGGATTTCCTGCGTGCCAACCAGAAAATCAGCAGCAATAATATTATCAGAACAACAATTACTGCACTTGTCAGGTAAAAGTAGCTGCGGATCGATCTTTCTGCTGGAGTCAACTTGCCGGCAAGGGGCAGTTGGTCAGGATTTTCGATCTTGCCGGCTGTAAAATTGATCTTTGCCGGTTCAGCACTCAAGGTGATCTTGCGGGCGCCTCTGTTGTAAAGATTGCGCTCGATGGTCAGTTCTACTTTGCCGGGGGCAAGGTTGCCGGTACGGTAACTGCGAATGGGTATCTGGATGATTTTGTGCCGGCCGGCAAGAGTCCTGCCGGTGGTCTTTACTTTTATATCGCCCTGCTGTACGATGCCTTCGTTGGCAATAAAAACAGCTTCGGGCATATCCTGCCCCCAGGGCAGATAACACTTTACTGCCAGATTTACCAGATCGCCCAGTTTGGGGGTGGTGTCATAAGCGTGTTCCAGCACTTCGAGCGCCGCTTCGCCGCGTTGTCCGGCACGGATAAACAGTCCGGTACCAGCCGACAGCAGACCGATCAGGATCAATATGGCTATTGAAATAAAAATAGTTTTGCGTTTCATAAATCACTCTCAACTTGACCGGCGCATCCGCCGGTGCATCCGGCGGCGGAAAAAGCCCACCAGCGCCGTCACTGTATTTACTTCGGGACTTAAGGTGATGACTTCCACACCCGATCTGCGGCACATTTCAACTTTTGACTCCACCCGGGCAAGCGCTTGAGCGGCAAACTCCTGCTGGCTGCGGCGATTGAAAAATCGCAGAAACGAGCCATTTTCCGCATCGTAAACATTTTTGAGTTCTCCGGGCAGTTCAAATGCCCGCCGGTCAAAAACATGCAGTACGATCACATCGTGGCGGCGGCTGGCGATCTTGAGCGATTTTTCCAGCTCCGGCGAGTCGTCAAGCAGATCTGTTACAATAAATATAATGCTTCGTTTGATCAATATCCCGCAGGCGTTGCGCAAGGCTTGAGCAATGTCGGTTTTGCCGTAAAACCGCTCTTGCGCCGCCGAAACCAGCTCCCGGATCAGCCGCAGATTGTTGTGTCTGCCGCTGCGGGGGATCAGAAACTTGATCACCCGGTCGCAAAAGAGCGATAAGCCTACCCGGTCATGGTTGTTTATAGCGCTCAAACCCAGCAATGCGGCGGCTTCCACGGCGCGATCGGCAACTTTTCTGCCCGCAGCGCCAAAAGACATAGAGCCGGATACATCCAGCATCAGAAGTACAGTCAGCTCCCGTTCTTCAACGTATTTTTTGACGTAAGGAGCATTGAGCCGGGCGCTGACGTTCCAGTCGATATATCTTATATCGTCATTGAGGGTGTATTCGCGCACTTCGTCGAACTCGATACCGCTGCCTTTGAAAACGCTGTGGTATGCTCCGCTGACAACATCATCGACCAGTTTGCGGGTGATGAGTTCCAGTTTGCGGACTTTTTTCAGCAATTCGGCTGTTTCGATCATCTTCAAACCTCCGCTTTTACGGTGTTCTGAGTTCCTCGAGCAGGAAATTGATGATTTGATCGCTGGTGATATTTTCCGCTTCGGCTTCGTAACTCAAGGTTATGCGGTGACGCATTACATCCAATGCGGTATCTTTCACATCCTGGGGGATAACATATGCCCGGCCTGCCAGCAGCGCCTGGGCTTTGCTGGCCAGCGCCAGCGCAATGGCGGCACGGGGGCTGGCTCCGTATTCCAGCTCAAGATCGATATTGCTCAAATGGGCATCGGCCTGCCGGCTGGAGAGATTGTGGCGGTGTCCGGGACGGGTGGCGATCACCAGATCAAGGATGTACTCCACGATCTTTTCGTCCAGATAGACCCGGTCGAGGGCGGCGCGGGCATTGAGTATATCTTGCACCGAGGCTATTGCCGAAGCCCGGTCGTTCCAGTCGGGGTGTGCCGCCCGCTCCAGCACCAGGCGTTCTTCATCGCGCTGGGGGTAGGTCACCGATAATTTGAACATAAAGCGGTCGACTTGAGCTTCCGGCAGCGGGTAGGTGCCTTCCTGTTCAATGGGGTTCTGGGTGGCAAGCACCAGAAAGAACTCCGGCAGCGGGAAGCGTTCTCCGCCGATGGTGATCTGTTTTTCCTGCATGGCTTCCAGAAGTGCGCTCTGGACTTTTGCCGGTGCGCGGTTGATTTCGTCTGCCAATACGATATTAGCGGCAATAGGCCCCGTACGGGTGGAAAATTTGTGGGTTTCGGCATTGTAGATCCGGGTGCCGACCAAGTCTGCCGGCAGCAGATCCGGCGTGAATTGGATGCGGGAGAAGCTGGCACTCAATGCCTGGCTCATGGTCTTTACCGCCAACGTTTTTGCCAGCCCGGGAACCCCTTCGATCAATACATGTCCTCCGGTGATCAGCGCCATGATCAGCCGGTCAACAAGTTTCTCCTGACCGGCAATGATTCTGCCGATTTCGGTGCGCAGCGGAGTGATGAATGCAGTTGCTTCGCGTAATTCGGACTGCAGTTCTGCGAGGTTTGATTGGTTGATCATAGATCTGTCCTTCCATAATTTATGCAATGTTTTATCCCGGCGATTTTTTCCGTTGCTGATGTAAGACCGCTTTGCCGGGACTAATGTTCAATTTTGTGTCATTGAGTAAAATTAGCGAACAAAACCGTTTTGTCAAGAGTCAAAACTCCCGAAATCGACAAAAAAACAGTTTTTTTTATAAACAGGATTTGGTCTTTCACCAAAAATATGCTATAATTTCAAATCATTTTATGGAGTAAACAACATGAATTTTGCCAATCCTTACATATTATGGGCCTTGCCGGTAACTGTCTTGCTGACTGCTTTGTGGTGGGTATATGGCGATGTACGGCGCAAAAAAGTCCTGTCGGAATTTGCCGGCGGCGCGGATATACAACTTGCCCGGGGCAAACGCTTTTGCCGCCGGATGATCCTGCTGGCGGGATTGCTGCTGTTGATCGTGGCGGCGGCAAGACCATGCTGGGGCGAGCGGCCGCTGGAGTTCAACATTTCAGAAAGCGATGCTTTGATCGTTTTCGATGTCTCCAAAAGTATGCTTGCCGAAGATGTTGCCCCGTCACGACTGGAACATGGCAAATGGCTGTTGCGGGAACTTATCAAAGATAATCCCGAGGTAAGTTTCGGTTTGGCGGCTTTTTCCGGGAGATCCTTCATCTCTTGCCCGGTTACCGGCGACCGGGTCAGTTTGGAGCAATGTATCGATGAACTGCAATGCGACCTGGTGCCGGTGGGCGGAACCAACCTCGCCGCGGCGCTGAATTCGGCGATCAAGGCTTTGAAAGCTGCCGGTGGTGCTGTTTGCGATATAATTTTAGTAACCGATGGCGAAGAACTCTCCGGCTCCATAACCAAAGAACTTGAAGCTATCAAAAAAGCCAATATCCGGCTGCTGGTGGTGGGGTTGGGCGATCCGGCGATCCCCGCATTGATCCCCGAAACTGATCCGCAGGGCAAAAAACATTTTAAACGCGACCGGGCAGGGCAGCTGGTACGCACCCGGCTCAATGAAGAACTTTTGCGCAAGATAGCTGCTGCCACCAAAGGTATTTACATAAACAGCAACCCTTTGAATACCGGTGTCAAAGAGCTTACTCGGGCGCTTTCGGCACAGCAGAACAGCAAGAGTAAGGCTTTAAAGCGGGCTCTGCCTATCGAGCGATTTATGATTTTTCTGGTTTTGGGTTCTGCTGCGCTGGCGATTTATATGTTTATGGATGAAGCCGGGTCGCGGCGAAAAACAGCTCGCGCTCTGATTTGGGCTGGAGTGCTGTGTTTGAGTGCTTTTTCTGTTGCCGGTGCCGAAGATAAAACTGCGCAAATTCCGGAAAAAAACTCTGCTCATTCCGACAGTGTTACCGTGGAAAAGCCCGATATGTATAAACTGTACAACCAGGCCCGGGAGTTACAGCTGGATAATAAACCTGCCGAAGCGGTCGGGATCTATGATCAACTGCTTGCCAATAACGATACCCCGCCGGAGATCAAGGCTGCCGCCATGCATAATCTGGGGGTGGCGGAGCAATCTGCCGGGCGTATGAAATTTGCCGAAGCGGTACAAATTTCCCGCAAAGGCGATTTGAATGGGGCTTTGAAAAATCTTGATGAAGCAGAAAAACTTTTGGTGCAGTCCGAAGAATTTTACCGCAATGTTTTGAAAACCGGCCGCCTGATCGATATTACCTTTCCACCGCTTTCTCCGCTTACGAGCACCTGGGTGGTGGCTGTGGCTTCAGGGAAAGGATACTTTCCATGCTGTTCCTTCACGAAATACTTTCTGAAAGGAATGAGGAAGAGG
>JAFVQX010000164.1 GCA_017504585.1 Lentisphaeria bacterium | reverse complement strand
CTGGTACTGATTTTTGAAATTTTACCTTTCATAAACCCCAAAAAACCTCTCTCTGCTTATCGGTAGGGGGGGTACATACAAAGTTACATACAAAACCGCCGCTCAAACAGCTTTTACGAAAACTTGTTAAGCTCAAAAGTGGTACCCGGGAGAGGAATCGAACCTCCGACCAAAAGTTTAGGAAACTTCTGCTCTATCCACTGAGCTACCCGGGCTTATTGCTTCTGTATACTATAACCCCGAAAAAGAAAAAAGCAATCTGTTATGAAACTTTTTTCCGGTCTTTGAGCTATCTTAAATACTTTGAGCGGGAAGAAAAATATTTGTTTGGATTTGACAAAATGATTTTTTAATGTTAAATTATTTTTCAGCAAATAAAAAATCAACAGAGGTTATTTCTTATGAAGTTGGGTTTAAGATTTATTGCCGGAACAGTTCTGCTTGCCGGTTGTTGCAGTGTTGGAGCTTATAATGCCGAATTTGACCGCAATGTAGTTACCCCTTTTGCGGTTTGGAAAAAAACTCCGCCGCAAGCAAATTTGCCGGGCAGAGATAAGATCGACACAATCTTACGCAAACGTCAGGCTCATACCGACGCTTTGAAAAAGTTTGCTCCGCACATTCTTAACGAGTACGATGCCATTGAACGGGAATTCAAACTCAAAAGCGGTACTTATCTGGATATTGCAGTTTTCGGCTTGAAGAAAGCACCGGCTCCTGCCCCCCATGAGTGTACCAGCTGGGTGGTGATGCCCGATTTGACCGGCGGCAGAACGTTGATGGTTCACAAAAACCGTGATTCCAAAGCTAAAAATCTTATTGCGCAACAGCGGGCGGTCAAAGGTAAGCACAGGTGGATCGGGATGGGCAATTTCGGTAATTTGTGTACCAATATGGGCATGAACGATAAAGCTCTGGTCGTGATAATGAACAGCGGCGACCGCACCAACGAAAACAGCGACGCCGGTATCGGTACGACAGTTATGGCGCGAATCATGCTTGAAGAGTGCGCCACCGCTGCTGACGCGGTCAAGCTTCTGGAAAAAATGATCGCCGAAAAGGTCTACACCCATGGCAACAGCGGTTCGATATGGTTTATTGCTGATAAAGACAACGCTTTTATTGCCGAAAATAATGCTGAACACGTTTCGGTAAAAAGTATTCACAGCGGCTTTGCTATTCGCGCCAACAGTTGGGATTGGCCGGAAATGATACCTTACAGCATTGCCCAGCCCAATGATATCGTGGGCAACAACCGGCGGGAATATGCGGTACGGGATCTGCTTTTCAAAAAATATCAGGTCATCGGCAAGACCGTTACGCCGGAAATGATGGCCGAAGCATCGCGGATCAGAGAAATACCGGAAGATAAAAAGTGTTATCCGTTGTGCGGCAAGTTGACAAACTCGGCGGCAACTTTTGTGATCGATCAGGAGTTTCCGGAAATGCTTTCTTATACTCAAATGGCATTTGGCTGCCCGGCGTATACTTTGTACTTGCCAATTCCGCTGGTGGTGGGCGCATTGCCGGCGGAATTGCTGGATGGACGCAATCCTGATGCAGCTATGGTGCGCTGGCAGAAAAATCAGCCGCTGATGGATGACGCTGCCATGAAAGCTTTTGAAGGCAAACTTAATAACCATTTCCGCAAGGCTCTGGCGGCTGCCCGCCGGATACTGCGGCAGAAGGGTGATCGTCAGCAGGCGACGGCGATATTGAACAATGCGTTCAAAGAAAACTGCAAGGTTTTTCTGGAAGCAACCAGATAAGAATGAGATATTTTCAGATAAAGCGGATTTTTTCTCCGGAAATCATCCGCTTTTTTTTATGCCGTATGAGTTTGAATGGCGACTGTTTTTTTTGATCAGGAAGCTGTTTTTTATGATAATATAGAATTTTTTAAGAAAAAAATTAGTTTTTGCGTGGCAAGCGGAACGAAAGTGTATTATATTGTCTTATATGTATAACTAATTTTATTGCAGCAAGGTTTTTTCATGGATGTATCAAATCTCAAAAAGCATTTCGGTGACCAACTGAAACAATGCCTCAAAAAATCTGATGTACGTCAGATCGATGTTGCTTCGGCGCTGGGGATTTCGCCGTCGGCGGTATCGCAGATGCTTGCCGGCAGGATAATTCCCAAGTTGGGGCAGTTGGATGTCATTATGCAGTTGCTATCCCTTGATCGCTGCGAATGTGCAGACTTGCGTGATTGCCTTGCCCGTATCCGCAGCGGCGATGAAGAGTTGCGGTCGCCTTTGAATGACTTTATAAAAAGTTCCCGGACCAAGTGCGGGCTTTCTATTGAAAAACTCTCGGAAATGAGCGGTATTCCTGCCGAAAATCTGATGATGCTGGAAAATCGCCTCAATATCCAGCCCACGCCTTATGAAGCAGTAAGGCTGGCGGCGATTTTTAATTGCAGCGTGGGGGATTTGTGGCAGGTAGTGCCGGATAAACCGGGAAGTGTTGAGTTAGAAAAGAAACCCCAGGACAGCGTTTTGGAGTTTCATGATCATGGCGCTCCTTATCGACGGGTGGAAGGCAACCAGAATATAAAAGTCCCGGTGATACGCCTGGAAGATTTGTGCAAATACAATGCTCAACATGACCGTCTGATCGATTTTTCGTGGCGGCACATGGTGAGTTTTGAACGAAATCTGGAAGTGGGTATGGTCATAGTGCAAGCTCCGGGGAGGGCATTGAACTGGCCGGAAATGTACGATGCCAAGGTAGTTGTATGCGATGTCAAACAATGGCTGCCCGGAATGTCGGTGCTGGCGCTGCGTGATGGCGAAATAAAACTGGGAGTGGCCGGAGATAACATCAATATGGTCAATTTTGCGGGAACGGAAGAAGTTTGTGCATGCGAATACTGCTGGATGGTGTGTTCATGCAGTTTTGAGTCGGATCTTTTTGTTGTAACCGATAAAAAGTCCGGAGAGAATAAATAAGTACTTGAGGGGGGCGGCAGAAATTGCCGGATGTTTTGAGTGTATGAGTGAAGATGCAGGCGATAAGCTGGCAAATGCGGTGGCAGACAGCGGAAAAGATTCTTTCGGCTGCGGCGCATGGTTGGGGATCGTGTTGTTGGTGCTGGCTGTGCTGGTGGTTTTGTTTTTCTGGTTGATCGATCCCGGAGAAGGGCACAGCAAGATGGATTGGCGCGGCAGGATCGACAATATCAAAAAAACTACCGATGGTGCTATGGAAAATGTCAGCGATAAGCTGGATGTAGCCGGGAAAGTCAGCCAGCTGCGGCAAAAAGCCAAAGATGCTGAAAAATCCAGCAAAGTATTGACCAGTGCGGATGTTTTCTCGGAAGCCCAGAAAACTTTTTCCGGCGATGCTGTTGAAGAAAAAGTCAATAAAAAGAAAAAAGAAGTCGAAGAGTCCTGGTATTGACCTGGGTAAGCGGTCATAAAAATGGAATTTCTTAAAACAATCATATTGGCTGCGGCGCAAGGTGTTGCCGAATTTCTGCCGGTGAGTTCTTCGGGGCATTTGCTGGTGCTTGGGCAATGGTTCGGATTCGATGCCGAAAAAAATCTGACGTTGAATGTAGTTTTGCATGCCGGAACTTTGCTTGCCATTCTTGTTTACTATTTCAATAAAATATTGAGTATCCTGATCTATCCCCGGCGCAGACGCCTGATCGGACTGGTGATTGCCGGTTCGGTTCCGGCGGCGGTGGTGGGTTTTTCGCTCAAACTTGGCGATCTGGATGAAAAAATATTTTCTTCGCCCTGGGTCGCCGGAGTGGGGTTTCTGTTTACCGGTATTATGCTTATAACGGTTTTCGGTAAGCCGTGGAAAAAGCCGGATGATGAAAAATCCGATGCTGTTGTGCTGGAAAAGATGAGTTTTAAGCAAGCGGTACTGATCGGGTGCGCCCAGGCGTTTGCCATATTGCCGGGAGTTTCCCGCTCCGGCAGTACGATCAGCTGCGGGGTTTTGACCAAATTGCGCAAGGCGGACGCAGCGGAATTTTCCTTTTTGCTGGCGATCCCTGCTATTGGTGGCGCGGCATTGCTGGAATTTTTGGAGGCTGTAAAAAATTCTGGAGCGATTTGCCGGGGTGAAATCTCGGCAATGAGTATCGGTTTTATGGTTGCGGCGGTTACCGGATATGTGAGTTTGGCTGGTTTGATCAAGGTTTTGCAAAAAGGCAGATTGGGGTGGTTTTCGCTCTATTTGTTTGCCGCGGCGGCGATCACATTGGCTGTTGAATGTGTCAAATATTTTTAAAAATAGGATATAATAATGAGTAATTCTGTAAAAATCGGTTTTCTCGGCGCCGGACGCATGGCAACAGCCATTGCCGGTGGTATGGTTAAAAATGAGTTCAAAGGCAGCGATATTATGGCTTATGATTGCTCGCCCGGGGCGCTTGACGCCTTTACTGCGGCAACCGGAGCTGTGGGGTGTGAAGAGCCGGTTGCTATGGCAGAATTATGCCAGGCGGTGGTGCTGGCTGTCAAACCCCAATATTTGGCAGAAGCTCTCAAACCCCTTGCCGGAAAATTGAAAGATAAACTGGTTATTTCAATAGTCGCCGGCATGACATTGGAGAAACTCGGCTCTCTGACCGGAGCCAACCGCATTGTGCGGGTGATGCCCAATACTCCGGCTCTGGTAGGCGAGGGGTGCGGCGGGTACGCAGTTTCGCCCTCGGCAACAGCCGAAGATAAAGCTTTGGCCGAAAAGATACTTGCTGCTATCGGCGGATTTTATCTGCTGAACGAAAAACAGCTTGATGCGGTAACTGCGGTTTCCGGCTGCGGACCGGCTTATGTTTACGAAGTTATTCAAGCCATGGCCGATGGCGGTGTGACCTTGGGGTTGCCCCGGGATCTGGCCAGAAAACTGGCGGCTGCAACGGTACGCGGTGCTGCGGCTATGGTGCTGAACAGCAGCACACACCCAACTGAATTGCGCGATCAGGTTTGTTCTCCGGGCGGCGCAACGATCTGCGCGGTCAACCATCTGGCGGCAAAAGGCTTCAACAGCGCGATCATTGAAGCTGAATTGGCAGCGTACAAGCGCTCGGTGGAGCTGGGCAAAGAGTAAGCAAAGTTGCGTGGGGGGAGAAAGTATTAAACTGGCAATGTTTGATTTGTGGGCGATAAGTTCAGAATTTATTCTCCTTGTAGCTTTGATATTGGTTTTCTGCCGCTTGTATATCCAGCAGCGGCGTTTTGCCAGGGAAAAAGCAGAATTTGAGCAGAGATATGTCAAGCTGACCGATGCCGGACTGCGTTTGCTGGAGCTGAAAGATGCTTTGGAGCGGGAACAGGAAAAGTCAGAAAAACTTCTGCACAATATCCTGCCCGCCCGGGTCATAGCTGATTTGCAGGAAAAAGGTGCAAGTGCTCCGGAGCGATTTGATGATGTTTCCATACTTTTTGCTGATATAATCAATTTTACCGGGATCGCTCCTACTATGGAACCGGATGAGTTGATCGTGGAGCTGAACGATATTTTTGGCGAATTCGACCGTATTTTTGCTCTTCATAACTGCGAACGGCTCAAAACTGTGGGCGACTCTTATATGGCGGTGGGCGGTTTGAACCGGCAGAACCATGACCATTGCCGCGATCTGGTGCTGGCGGCGATGGAGGCGCGGGATTATCTGGCCAAACGTAACCGACGGCCCGGAGCAAGGGTTTGGCAAATGCGTTTCGGGGTGAATTCCGGTTCGGTAATTGGCGGTATCGTGGGGCGCGAAAAATACATTTACGATATCTTTGGCGATACAGTGAATACGGCATCCCGCATAGAACATGCATCAGAAGCAATGAAAATAAATGTTTCGGGCAATGTATATAAAAAATTGCGCGATAATTTCGATTTTACTCATCGTGGCATGGTCGAAGTAAAAGGCAAGGGGGCGTTGGAAATGTTTTTTGTTAATGGAGTCAAAAGTTCATGCCAGGAGTCATAAATTTTTACCCCCGTTACAGCGAATTGGGTGCATCCAGCCGCCACCGTTTCTACGGGTATTTTCAGCGGTTGGCTGCCGAGGGTGAGGCTGTGGAGATGCATCCGGGGATGAGCGACGGATATCTGCAGAAACTCTACGCCGGAAAAGGCGTGAGTAAATGCCTTAAACTCCGGGAGCTTATGCATCTCTTTCTGCGCGGAACTGAAGTGCAGGACAGGGCGATCATCGAGTATGAATTAGTGCCGGGGCTGCCGTGGAGGCTGGAGCATTTATTGCTGAAAAACCGTCGTTACATATTGAATTTTGATGATAACGTATGGGTAAAATATCAAAATATCTCTCCTTTGCGCAATAAGTTTGATATGCTTTGCCGCAACGCTTCCGGGATCATCGCAGCCAATAAATTCCTTTTTGAGAAAGTAAGTTCACTTAATAAAAATGTTTGCCTGATCCCCACCGTGGTCGATTTGGAGAAATACCGGGATGATGTGGAAAAATCCGGCGTTTTTACTGCCGTATGGATCGGCACCCCGGTAACTTATAAATATCTGGAAGATTTTTTGCCGGTGCTGCAAAGAGTTTTTAATACTCCCGATTGCCGTTTGCTGGTAGTTGCACGCAAAGATCTGGGCAGCACCCGGCCGCTGAAAGGGGTCAATGCCGGGTATGTGGACTGGTCGGAAACTGCCGAAGTGAGTTTGCTCAAACAAAGCCATATAGGGTTGATGCCGCTGACGGATGACGATTTTTCACGAGGCAAATCGGCATTCAAGCTTTTGCAGTATCAGGCGGCAGGCTTGCCGTTGGTCGCATCGCCGGTGGGCGAAAATAATTTGATAGTAGAGCAGGGCAAAAACGGTTTTTGTGCCAAAAGTGTTGATGAGTGGATCAATGCGGTGGATTTGCTGAAAAATGACCGGGCACTTTACGCGGCCTGCAGTGAATATGCTTTAAGCAAAGCATATGAGTATTCATTTCAAAAATATTACCCGTTATTCAAAGAGTTTATTTACAAAACATTTGACATTTGAGAACCAATATGATGAACTTTGAAGAGCTTTTTTGTGTGGAAGTTGCCCCCATGCCCGCGATTATTGTGATTTTCGGCGCCACCGGGGATTTGGCACAGCGCAAACTTTTTCCGGCATTGCGCAGTTTGCATGACCGCGGATTGTTCAATGAAAGTTCGCTGATCGTGGCTTGCGGCAGAAGAGCGTACGATGATGATTCGTTCCGTGAGCTTATTGGCGGCGAAGGGGATTTTTTGCAGCATATAACTTATTGCCGCGGGGATAATGACAGCGATGAGCTTTACTGTAAGCTTGGGCAAATCATCCATCGGGCAGCTGCGGGGGGCGGCGATTACCCGTATAATGTACTTTTTTATCTGGCGCTGGCTTCAGATGACATGCTGAACGTTTGCGGCAAACTTTCCCGGCACGGACTTTTGCTGGAAACATCCTCCGACAACGGCTGGCGGCATGTGGTTTTTGAAAAGCCATTCGGTTATGACCTGCAATCGGCAAGAGTGCTTAATGGCGAATTGCATAAACTCCTTGATGAGCACCAGATCTACCGGATCGATCACTATCTGGGTAAAGAAACGGTGCAGAATATATTGATGCTGCGTTTTGCCAATCTGATTTTTGAACCCCTGTGGCGCGCTGAATATATCGATCATGTGGAAATAACTGCCGCTGAAGCTTTGGGCGTGGAACGGCGTGGTAAATATTATGACAGATCCGGTGCGCTTCGGGATATGTTCCAAAACCACATGTTACAGCTTTTGTGCTTGACTGCCATGGAAGTACCAGGTAACTTTGAAGCCGATGCGGTACGGGATGAAAAAGTCAAACTGTTGCGCGCTATCCGTCCCTTTGATCTTAACGATCTGGAGTCGCAAGTTGTGCGCGGGCAGTATATTGAGGGCAAGGCGCTGCCCGGCTACCGCCAGGAAGCCGATGTCAATAAAGAGAGCATGACCGAAAGTTACGTGGCAGCCAAAATCATGATCGACAACTGGCGTTGGCGCGATGTGCCGTTTTATTTGCGTTCGGGCAAGCGTCTGGCGAAGAAAAAGAGCGAAATAGCGATCACTTTCAAGAATATACCCCACTCAATATTTCCCAATATGCCGCCGGATACACTGAAAGCCAATACTTTGGTTATGAGTATTTATCCTACCGAAAACGTAACTTTGAGTCTGCAAGCCAAAAAGCCGGGGCCGAAACTTTGTATCGGTACCATGCAGTTGGATTTTTCTTACAATTCTCTCGGAAAAACTGCAGATGACGATGCTTATGAACGGCTGCTGCTGGATGCTTTGCTGGGCGACCCCACGCTGTTTATCCGCAGCGACTTTATTGACGAAGCATGGGCGTTGCTTACTCCGGTGCTTGATGCGTGGCAAAAGTCCGCGGTGCCGTTGGAGTTTTATCCCGCCGGGAGCGAAGGTCCGGAAATGGCAAAAAAACTTACAGCTCCGGCAAACTGGCGGCCGCTGGAGCTGTAAAAAGTTGTTACTGACCTGAATTTTGTGAAAACTCAAAGTCCGGCACAGGTTGTTATTTTCTGCGCCGTTTTTTGGGTTCGCCCCGTCCGGGAGTGTGGAAGTTTACCACCTTTTTGGGGCGGTCGCGCAGCTCCAGCAATACCGGTACCCCGGTAAAACCGAATGCCTTGCGCAATTCTGCTGCCAGATATGCTTTGTAGTTGGGCGCACAGTTGGCGGCTTTGTTGACAAACAACAGAAAATGCGGCGGTACATGCCCGGTCATAGTCGCATAGTAGAACTTCAGAGGCGAAACCCCCACCACCGGCGGAGAAAGCCGTTCAAATGCATCAAGTATCACCCGGTTTACCAGCGCCGTCGAGGGGTGCAGTTCCAACTGTTCAGCCACGGTGGAGATCATATCCAGCAGCGTATTCAAATGCAGTCGTTTAAGTGCGCTGGTAAAGACTACCGGCGCGTAAGCCAGACCGGGCAGATCGTTGCGCAGCATCTGGTGCAGAGCTTTGATCTTGGCATCGCTGGCGCACAAGTCGTATTTGTTGGCAACGATTATGCATGGTTTATTATTGCGTTCGATCATACCGGCAATGCGGCGATCCTGGGCGGTAATGCTGTTTTCGCCGGCTTCGACCGCCATAATGACCAGTTCGGCGTGCAATATGGCGGCTTCGGCGCGCATTACGCTGAATTTTTCTACCGCATCGTGTACCTTGGCGGTTTTGCGCAACCCGGCGGTATCCACCAGAATTGCGGGACGTTCTTCGCCGTGAAATTTAATGGAAAAATCAATATTCACCGCATCCCGCGTAGTACCGGCTATATCGCTGGTGATGACCCGTTCTTCACCCAGCAGAGCGTTGATCAAACTGGATTTACCCACATTGGGGCGCCCTACGATGGCTATGCGCAAAGGCTGCTGCGATTTGGGAAAGGCAGGGGCTTCTTCGTCATCGCTATTGAAAAATCCATCGTCGCTGTCGTTTTCCGGTTCCGGTTTGGTCAATTCTTCGGGCAATTCTGCAAAGACTTTTTCCAGCAGCTGGTCGATCCCGCTGCGGTGCAGACAGGATATGGGTACGATGTCTTTGAACCCCCAGCAGGAGAATTCCACGCTGTCGGCGGCAAGTTTTACATTGTCGCTTTTGTTGGCAGCCACAATGATCGGTTTGCCGGTGGAGCGCAGTTCTTCGGCCACAGCTTCATCCATAGGGACAATGCCCTGTTGAACATTTACCACCATGATCAGAACATCGGCATCGGCAACAGCCTGAAATACCTGATTGGCAATGTGTTCATCCCATTTGTCAATATTGCGCGATGCCCCCATGGTCCCCAAGCCGCCGGTATCTATAAGCTGGAAGTGTTGACCTTGGAAGCTCCCGGTGGCAGCCACCCGGTCGCGGGTGACTCCGCTTTGTTCGTGAACGATCGCCATTCTCCGGCCGATAATAGCGTTGAACAAACTTGATTTACCCACATTGGGGCGGCCTACAATAGCAATGACCGGCTGCCGGGGGGGGGAATTTTCTGGCATGTCGGAGGATCTTTTCATATATACAATATCTTTCTCGGGTTAAACTCCCGGATTTTCCGGGTGCAGTTTAAGGTTTACATTCAATTCTATTTCGCCATCAAAACCGTGTTCTCCGGGGCGTGCCTTACGGAACGGACTTCCGGCACCCCGGCCCTGATAAACAAACGGTACTGCCGCTGCAGGAGCGCCTTCGGCTTTGATACGCATATTTACTACGGCGGGATCGGCAGTTACAGAAAATTTTGCGCTGTTGCATTTCATTGACCGCAAAACCGCCAGAGCAAAGTTCCTGTACTGTACGTCACGCATGCGAATACTGGAGGGATTTTTCAGCTCAATCGTCAGCAATTCACCGGCAGGAGAGTTGAATTCAAGATCGGATCTGTCGATGCATAAAACATTATTTTTTATGCTGCACTGCAAAGTGCCTTCAAGTTTGGCAGAACTTTTGATGCAGCTGATTCCCAATTGGCTGAAGAAGTCATTGGCGGGCAGATCTTTGACCGAAAACTGGACCGGCTGACTTTTTGCTTGCTTTCCTGCCGGGGCATCCAGATTTATCACTTGTGTTGCCCGGAATACGCCTTTCAGCAATCTGCCCTGCCAGCCGGAGAGCATCACAAGATCATTATTGAGCGACAACTTTAATTCGTTGTCGTTCATCAACCATTTTTGCCAGCTTAATTTGCCAATACTCACATCGTGGGGCTGGATCTGCAAGTTATTGCCGGATATGGTTATATTGCTGCTGGCGGTAACGCCTTCGGCTGAAATGCTGCCGATTTGCCAATCCGAATTTATGCTGTGGAGTCTGATCGCCCCTTGTGCCGGGCTGCTGCTGCGCCAGACGCCGGAGGCTTCTACAATGTAATTGCCCCGCAGCAGAGCTGCATCCCAAGCCCCCGGCAGGTATTTTTTCAGATACAAAGGCTCCGTAAGTTTGGCTTCGGGCATAGAATAATTCCATTTAAAGCTCTCTTCGCCGGGAGGCAGCTGCCATGTGCCTTCCAGAGTTGATTGCACATTGTTGAACTTGGCTGGGCGCAGTTTGCCCCGCAGAGTCAACTGGTGTTTGCCGGGGGCGGTCAGATTTGCCGGCAGGAGAAAGAAGTGTTCCAATTCGGCCTGAATACTGCCGGCTTTTTCGCCGTTCAAATATATTTCGGCTGCGGAGAATGATCCTTGGGGGAAGCTGCTGGGGGCTTTCCCGGCAGCAAGAAAAGGCAGTTTTACGTTGGCATGGCGCATTTCAAGATTGCCGTGAACATTGTTGATCGTGCTGTTGGCAATGGTGATGCTGCCTGCAATATGATCGCTTTTTTCGGCAGAAAAGTTCAAATCCATTTTTCCGGCAGCCGCCGTAAAATGACGCCCCAGCACATTGGCATTTTTGAACAGTACGTTGCCTTGAACCGAAGGCTGGCGGTCGGATTGATAAAGCAAACTGCCCTGAAGTTGTTCGCCGCTGGCGTGAAAATCGCCATATTGACAGGCCACTTGAGCAAGATCAGCCAACGCATTGACCTTATAATCCTTTTCTGCAGTATCCGAAAAAACAATATTGACCGCCAGCGATCCTTTGCCGGAACTGCCATTGCCGAAAACTTTGCGCCGGGTGTCATATTGCGCTGCGGCAAAACTGCTGTTTATGTTCCACTCTTTGCTGCCGTGGCGGTCGATCTGCCACTTGCTGTTCCTGAATGCGGCATTGAGTGTTGGCTTGACAAGCTTGATAGTATCGGAACTGATCCGGATTTTTTCCGGCGCCATAGTAATACCGCTGCCGGTAAGAGCAACTGAACAGTTTATGGCTTGGACCGTGGAATCCTTATTCAAGCGCGCATCGGCATTGTCGGCTGTGGCGGTCATGCGGAGTTTATTGCCGGATTTGCCGGCTTGGTCCCAATTCAGATCCAGCGCCAGCTTTTCTGCCATACTGCCTCCGGATATGGCTTTGCGGCTTTTCAGTGAAATTTTGCTTTGGAGTATTTCCCTGTTTTGGAGCTTGACTTGAGCTTGCAGCAGTGCATCAGCAAGTTTTAGCGGATATTGGGGATGGTCAAAAACAAATTCATCGATTTGACAATTCATCGATTTTATTTCCCGGCGCTTTTCTGACCTGTACCAATCAATATCGGCGGTCAGGCGCCAATGCTGCATATCGAGATTCCATTTGCCGGTAACAGCTTTGGAGCTTTTGCCGTTGGCTGCCGCAAAAATATTGATTTTATCATCGGCATCGGACCGCAGTTCGACTTTTCCGGAAAACTCCGGCAGAGAAATCTCGCCGGAATTGTTTGCTGCGCTGAAGTTACTGAACTGGTAATGCAGCAAATGCTGGTCTGGTCGATCGCTCATGCCGAAATGAGATGTGCTGTTGATGTATCCCGCAGCGGCTTTGACTGCATCGCTTTTTTGCGCAAGATAAATATTCAGATCCTTGAAATGCAGATCCTGTACTGCTGTACCGGCGGATTTGGTGCCGTAGACTTTGAATGAAAATTTTTCCGGCTGCAGCGAGGCTTTTATGCCGGGCAGATCCAGTTGTATATTGCTCATGGCTGCTGATGGCTCTCCGCAGATAAATTGCCATTTGCCGTTTTGGGTATTCCACGAACCGTGGAGCTTGTCGGGCAGCTCGCTGACAGTGTTTTTTGACTCTTTATTATCGGCAAAAAACAATATATTAAGCAAATTCTGCTGGATGTTGCACTTGGCATCCAGGGTTATCACCGGGCGGCGGAAGGAGTGTTTGATCATTACACTCTGCAAATAGACATTGCCTTTGCTGCTGATGGAAATTTCCGGGATACGCACTTCAAAATTTTGCGGTGTTTTGCTGGCAAAAATATCAAAAGGTGCGACTTTTTTGAAGTCATATTTGTAGAAACGCAAACACTCCATAGTCAGCTTGCCGGTGAGGTCAAAATTATTGATTTTCAATGCCGGATAACTTGCCGAAAAACTCCCCTTGCCGGAAAAATCTGCAGCGCGCACTACGCTGACCGCTGCCGCCGGAACGTTGGCGCGCAGCAGTATTTCCTGCAGGAAAACTGTGGGGATGGAACCCATGGTGAAAAAGACCATGCTGTTATTGGCTGGATCGATCACTGCACTCCACTTGCAGGAAAGTTTCTTGCCGTTCAAAGCAAAAAGTTCGGCACTGATCTTGAGCTTGCCTTGCTTGTCGCGGGCAAAAACAAGTTGGATATTGCTGGCCGGTTTGGCGTTGCCGACCTGTACAACTGCAGAAACTTCCAGCGTTACAGCTTCACCATTCGGTCCGGCGGGGAGGGCGCTTATTTGTTTGACCAGTTCCGGCAGCATTACATTATTTATCCGGATATTGCCTTTGACACTGTCGATATTCAGCCGGGAATTTTTTAAACAAAGTCTGCTTATTCTGGGGCGGTCAAAGCTTTTGCGGGGATCAAGTTCGCAAATCAATTCAGCACTTGGTGCGGCAAAAACCCGGGCGTCGGCACTGCCGATTTCCACATTCTTCAGCAGCAGCCGGTTAAAGGCCCCGGGCTGGACCGAGCCGACGCGGATAACGGACCGGTTGGGCAACAGGTAGCTGTTTTCAGCACTTTGCTGCCAGTAGCGGGGCATGTACCAGAAAAAAAGTCCGGCTGCCGCCGCTGCCAGCAGCAATATTGCCGGCAGAACGATCGCGATTATCCGGATTTTCTTTTTCTCATCACTCATATATCGTCCCCGCAAAGGTTTGCATATCACATTTTCCGCAAACCGTTAAGATCATACTCGTTGGATGTGCATGGTGCAAATGGTTCTTCTGTGGAAGAGCGGTAATAGAGCTGACCGTTTTTGACGGCAAAACATTTCCGGGCAAAGTCGCGCACCACCAGTGGCAGAATTATATGATCGCCGCAATGTTTGAGCTTTTCCTGCGATGATAATGCCAGAACTTCCAGCTTATCCTTCCAGCCGCCGGCGGGCTTTTTGCCTTGCCGGGCAGCATGGATAGATTTCAATTCCTCAAGAGGCAACCCGCCAAAATCAACATCCATTTTTTGTGATATGCCCAAAAGCAGACCATTGTCCATATCTTTATTGGCATCGGTGAAACTTTGCGCCAATATCACGCTGGCACGCAAACTGGTTTCTCCGGCAAGGAGTGCTGTTTCCACCGGGCGGCTGTGCAAGCCGACATAAAGCCGGTTGCCCTGGGCATCGACCACGCTCAAATCCCCCGGATGCACGTTCAAACAGGGGTAGTCGTTGGTTATGTTGCTCAAGGGTTCAAAACCGGCAAGCACCGCAAAGTCGATATTGTATACAGCCAGTTTTTCCCGCAAAGCCCGGGTCCAGAGTTCCCGGACCTGCCGGCCTTGTTCGGTGGCAAGCGAAATAGTTTTAAGTCCGTGATCGCGGTAAAACTGCCGGATGCTCAAAGCAACCAGCGGCAAATCATATTTTTGAGCAATTTCTCCGGCCCGGGATTTTTCCGGCGCATCGGTCACCAGTACCACCACATTGACTGCATCGAGCACATTTTTATCTGCCAGCAATTTTTCGGCATTGCTGCCGCTGCCGGAAAGAAAAATCGCCATATTGGGGCGGCGGTCTGCGGACAGATGCCCCAAAAATATATTATCGGCAGTTATTATATCAGGTGTATTTTCCACAACAAAAGATCCTTTCTGTTTTTGTCACATATATAAAATGCCGTCAAAAGTGCAAATCTGCAAGTTTGAAAGTGTTTTTTTTATGGATTTATCGGCTTTTATTCTCTAAAAATGTAAAAAAACATGAAGATTGATGATTTCAGGACTTGCCAAGATGCGTTAGTATGATTATATTTATAGAAAGTTAAAATAGTGATTCAGTAAACAATATTAGAAAAATAAACAAAACGAGGTGTATTTATGAAAATCTCCAGCACGTTTGGAAAAATCGCCGCGGTGGTGACCGTTGGTATTGCCGCAATGTCAGTCAAGGCTGATTTCTGGGATTGGACTCGTCCTTTCAAAGGCCCCTGCCGCAAAGTTACCACTTTGACCATTACCGGCAATTACAAACGCCCGCTGGCTCTGGCGCAGTTGATCCGTGCCGAAAGCCGTCAGCCCTACCTGTTGGTGCCCGCCCAGGAATCCGGCTTGAAAGATGTATTTTTCTGCCCGGTGGATGAACGCACCCCTGCGGTCAAACTCCGTCCGGAAGATATCTCCCGTTTTGTTCGCTTGCTGAACCCCGGCAAAGTGATCGTGCTGGGCGACACCCGCTACGTTCCGGACAGCTATGTGCCGGAATTGGATGGCCGTATTCCGATAGTGCGTATCGATTGCGACGACTGGGTGCGCAATGCCGAAATGCTCGGTCCTATGCTGAATTTGAATTATCTGGATCGCGATTACAAGCGTATCGGCGATAAGTTTGACCGCAATACTCTGTATAAGCCGCTTCCCCAGCGTCCTGAACCCAAGAAGGCTGCCAAGGCTGAACCTCCGAAAGAAGCTCCCCAGGCTCCCGAAATCAAAGCTCCGGAAGTTGACCCGGCTGCCGGACAGGTGACCCCGGTGGGCGAGATCAAGAGCGAAAAGCCCGCTGAAAAAACAGCTGAACAATCTGAAAAATAAGTTTTTTCATGCTTCCGCAGCGAACAAAAAGCTGCGGAAGTTTTCTTATTTTCTGACAAGTAAAATTCAGACCGCGAGGAATATATCAGATGTTGAATTTTTTCAAAATTGCGGCCAATACATTTAAAGAATCGGTACGCGAACCAATTTTTGCATTGCTGCTGATGTGTGCAGTTTTGCTGATCGCCAACTTTCCTTTTGTGGCGATCTTCGTATTTTACGATCAAGTCAAACTGGTGGTGGACAGCTCCATGGCAACAACGATGCTTTTCGGGTTGTTTGCGGCGGTGCTTTGTTCCAGCAATACTGTATCGCGGGAAATGCGCGACGGGACGGTCCTGCTGCTTTTTTCCAAGCCGGTTTTCCGTTCCACCTTTATTCTGGCGAAGATCGCCGGTATCATGATGGCTTCGCTTTTGTTTGTGCTGGTGTGCAACGCAGCTTCGGTGGTGGCTTTGTATGTGGCTATCGATCCGTTCCGGGTAGATTTCATGCTCTACTACATACTGTTGGGGCTTATTGTGCTGGGGGCGGCGATCGGCATGGTTCTGAACTTTGCCAAAGCCAGCAGTTTCCCGGCGGTGATGACATTGTTTATGTCTGTGGCGCTGCCGGTGATGGCGGTGGCGGTGATGATTTTTAAAACGGTGCCGCCGGAAATCATCTTGAGTGATTTCCTGTTGGCGATCACGCTGCTCTTTTTTGCGGTGTCGGCAATGGCGACTTTGACGGTGGTTTTTGCCACCAGATTGGATATGGTTTCAAATCTGTGCGTTTCCAGCGTGCTGTTTGCTTTGGGGCTGATGTCCAACTACCTCTTTCAGCCCGAAGCCGGAACTTTGAGTTTGATCAAGTCGGTCTTTTACGCATTGCTGCCCAACTGGCAGATATTCTGGCTGGCGGATGCACTTGCCACCCGCAAGAATATTCCGCTGGAATACCTGGGCTACGCGGCGATCTATGTGCTGCTTTACATTGGGTTGTGCTCCATGTGGGCGGTATTGGTCTTCCGCGACAAAGAAATCGCCAAAGACAGCCGCTGATCCGGTCATAAAAAAATCAAGGGGCTTTTGCAAAACCTCATAAAGGGTTGCAAAGTCCCTGTTTTTTTGTATAAATTTTTATTTGCTGTCGAAAAAATCAGCAAGTTTGAATTTATACGAGGTAATTTCAAAACTCCTCAAAAGTCGTCAAAAGGCACAACCTTCGCCCAGCACAAGGAGTGTTTTCGGCGGTTACCTTTCCACCGTCGCATAAAGCTATGGTGGACAAGTCAGGTAGCCACCTCAAACTACCTTATCCTGTGCTGTGGTTTTGCTCTTTGCCTTTGTTTT
>JAFVQX010000163.1 GCA_017504585.1 Lentisphaeria bacterium | reverse complement strand
CTTTTCCCCGCAAAAAAAGTTTTACTCCTTTGCCCAAGCGGACAAAAAATAGGCTGCAAAAACTTTTATGCCAGCATTTTCAGTGCTTGGTTTATGCGCTTTATAGCTTCGGGTTTGCCTAAAACTGTCATGATTTCGCCGGGACCGCCGGGGGTTACTGCGCAGCCGGATACCGCTATGCGCAATGCCCACATGGGCAAGCCAAGTTTCATCTCTTTGGTTTGGGCATAACCGGTCACCAGTTCGGTGATGGATTCCGGGGTCCAGTTTTCCAACGCTTCGTACATGGGCAGAAGTTCCTGCAGGATAGTCAGCGCGATTTCCGGATTGCACTTGCTTTTTTTGTTGTTGAACAAACTTGTATCGTACTCCGGCTGTTCCAGCAAAAATGCGATCTTTCCGGGGATTTCCGAAAGTATTTCTGTACGGGGCTGCAGCAAGCCTGCGAGCATATCCCAGTAGGTCTCAACATTGGTTCCGGCGATCTTGGCAAACTCTTTGGAGCATTTGGCGAATTCTGCCGGCGCCATGGCTTTGATGTATTCGGAGTTCATCCACTTGAGTTTGTCGTAGTCAAATACAGCTGCGGATTTGTTCAGACCGCTGATCTTGAACATGCTGACCAGTTCTTCAAAACTGAAGATCTCCCGATCGTTTTTCGGCGACCAGCCCAGCAATGCTATATAGTTGACGATGGCGGCAGGCAGATAACCTTCGGCAGCAAGACTTTCAAAACTCACCGAGCCGTGGCGCTTGGAAAGTTTGGCAATAGTGCCGTCTTCATTGCGCCCCATGATCATGGGCAGATGCACATATTCCGGCGGCTGCCAGCCGAATGCCGCATAGAGCAGATTGTATTTGGGCGTGCTGGGCAGATATTCGCTGCCGCGCACCACATGGGTTATATTCATGGTGTGGTCGTCGATGACGTTGGCAAAGTTATAGGTGGGCATGCCGTCGCGTTTGAGCAGGATCTGATCGTCAAGGACTTTATTTTCGATAGTGATTTCTCCGAAAACCGCGTCAGAATAAGTGGAAATACCTTCTTTATTGATTTTCTGCCGGATGGCAAAAGGTTCGCCGGCCGCGACCCGGGCTTTGGCTATTGCCGGATCAAGGTTGCGGCAGCAGCACTCCTGATCGGGATTTTCGGAAACATCTTCGCCGTTGCTGTCGTGTTCGGTCTTGTCGCAGAAGCAGTAGTATGCCGCTCCGGATTCCACCAGCTGTTCGGCGTAGGGTCTATACATATTTTTGCGTTCGCTCTGCACATAAGGGCCGTATTCTCCGCCCACATCGGGGCCTTCGTCGTGGAGCAATCCGGCGGTGGCGAGGGTGCGGTAGATCACATCCACAGCGCCTTCCACATAGCGGTTCCGGTCGGTATCTTCGATGCGCAAAATAAATTTGCCGCCCTGACTTTTGGCGATCAAATATGCATACAGCGCGGTGCGCAAATTCCCCACATGCATAAACCCGGTGGGGCTGGGGGCAAAACGGGTGCGGACGGTATTGGAACTCATAACAGAAAAACCTTTCAAAATAATTTTTAACAAGCTTGTCATAATAAGATACACTCAAAGAGGCCATCTTGCAAATACAGCTTGATTTTTTGCTGATTTTTTTGTAAATCTGATTTGACATTTGTTTGAAAAATGTTAATTTATTTTCCAGAAGAGAAATCTTATTTTATTTAAAGACAGAAAATCGCCGGAGATACATCTATGAAAATCAGTTGCCCTGTGTGCGGTCAACACTTTGAAGTCGAAGCCAATATGCTCGAGCGTTACTTCCGCTGTACCGAATGCAAAACTCTTTTCTGCGGCCTCAATGCCAAGGTGGTCAAGGAACGCAAATTCCGGCGTAAAAGCGAAGTTGCCGATGGCGAAGAGGACGTGATCCGGGAAGAGTTTGAAGTTGCCGAAAGCACCGGCGATACCAGCGCGGCAATAACTGTGGAAACCAGCGAGTTGCCCGATTCCATCGAGCCGGAAAAGGTCAAAGAAGAGTATTGGGAAGAGGCTTTGCAGAAAGATGCACTTGAGCGCGCGCAAAATACCGGGAAAATCAGTTTGGATTTCAACTTGTTCAAATGGGTGCCGGTGATTTGTCTGGTGATGCTGGTGGTAACTTTTGTGCTGGCACTGGTCACTAATTCCAAGGTCAATGATCTGATTGCCGGACATGAGGAATTCGGCTCCAAAGGTGCTTCGTTCAAAAAACGCCTGACCGGGGTCGAGGAGCAGTATGCTAAAAGCGCCCAGCAGCTGCAGCAGTTTAAAAGCAATATCGACCGGCTGACCGATGTTTGCGAGCATATCAACAATAAAGTCAACGAGCAGGCTGCCTCCGGCAAAGCTGGCAATCAGGAGAAAATTTCTGCGGAAGTAAAACAGCTTTATGCCGAAATTGCTGAATGTAAGAAAAAAATCGCCAGTCTTGAAGAAGCTTTGCGCAAGGCTTCGGCGGCGCAAAAGAATGTCCAGTGAAACATATTCCCGGAGCTTTTGAGCAATGAAATACATTGATATCCACGCTCATGCATATCGCAAACCGGTGCCTTTTGTCACACACTTTTATACGCCGGAGCATTTGATAAAGCAATACGATAAATTTGGCATCGAAGCCGGATTTCTGCTGCCGGTGGTCAATTCGGAGATCTATTTTCCGCAAGCCAACGAAGATATTCTGGATATGGCAGCGGCTCATCCCGGCAGATTTTTCCCGTTCTGCAATGTTGACCCCCGGGCGCTTATCAACCGCGCCGATGCCCGCCTTGATGAGGTGCTGCAGTATTACAAGGATTTGGGGTGTATAGGTGTGGGCGAGATCATGCCCAATATGTCGTTTGATGATGAACGCGTGCAGAACCTCTTCGGTTGTGCCGAAAAAGTCGGCTTGCCGGTAACAACTGACGGCTCTGACCGGGTCGGCGGCGATTTCGGTTTGTACGATGCCCCCGGCTTGCCCTTGCTGGAGCATACTTTGCAGCGGTTTGGAAATCTGAAGTTTATTGCCCACGGTCCGGTTTTCTGGGCGGAATTACCGCTCCGTAAACGCCCGGCAGCATGCAAGCCTATATTCCGCAATGATGGTTTGCAATATGGTACTCCCCGTAAAGGAAATTTTGACTTCAGCACACCGGGCGCAGCTTATGAACTCCTGGAGGCTTTTCCCAATCTTTACGGGGAACTTTCTGATGCGTGGCGGATTTTGAGCCAGGATGAAGATTTTGCCGTTGACTTTATGACCAGATTTCAGGATCGTCTTTTCTACGGCTCCGATGCCTGTTACAGCTTGAACGATGTCAACTTTTCCGGCAAGCTCTGGCTGGATAATCTCCATGGATCGGGCAAATTGCCTGAAAGCGTCTGGAAAAAGATCTGCCGCAACAACGCTATTGACTTTTTTGCTCTTCCGCTTGACAAAGCATAAGATTTGAGGCGGTTATGACTGAAGTAACTCAAAAAGATGTCTGCAACGCCTTTAAAAATATCGGTGCTGTGCCGGGCGATGTGGTGATTTTTCACAGTTCGCTTAAAAGCATGGGCCATGTTGCCGGTGGTGCCGAAGCGGTGATAAATGGTATACTTGATGCTGTCGGTTCCACTGGTACAGTGGCGGCTGCCACTCTCTGGTGGGATGGCGGTAAAGAAAAAACTCCCGACCACTTCGATATAAAAAATTCTCCGGCATACAATGGAGCCACGGCAGAAGCCATGCGCAAAGATGTCCGGGCATTACGCAGCAATCATTACAGCCACTCGGTCAGTGCCATCGGCGCAAAGGCTGTTGATTTGACTTGCGAACACGGCACCGGCAAAGCCTATCCTGATCCGTGGAACGAAACGGCTTTTTCTGAAAAAAGCCCATGGACAAAACTTATTGAGTACAACGCACTCTACTGCTTTATCGGCTGTACGATGAATGTTTGTACGCTCAAACACCGCATTGAAGGCGAGTTTGTGCAAGATATGCTCGAGCGGCTGCCGGAAGATACGCGCATGTTCTACCGGCAAAAACTGCGTTACAAGCGCAACCCCGGCTGCTGGGCAGTTTTTGATATTGAAAAAATGCAGCAAAAGTTTGCCGAAGAGCATTTGCTTGCGCAGAGCACTCTGGGAAATGCCAAACTCATCGGCATAAGATCGCAAACATTGCTGACACGGGCCAAAGAACTGCTTGTCAGTGATCCGGCAAACTGGTTCGTTGATAAGGCTTTTCTCGCTTGGATCGACGAAGTGAGCACAACAGCCTGACTGTCGGCATTGCAGTATTGCCGGATCAGGAAAAATTTACAAAAAAACACATTTTACTTCCTTGTAAAAAAATCTTACCATCATTATATTAATATAATGCAACATTGGTGGGTTCGTGCTTTTCGTATATTGAATCTGAACTCATTATAACAGAATTTTTAACAAATCAGGAGCCTTTTATGGAAAAGATCAAAGTCCTTGTTGTCGGTTACGGCAATGTTGGTCGCGGAGTGCTGCTTTCGCTGGCAAATCAAGCAGATATGGAAGTTGTGGGCATCGCCAGCCGTTCGGTGGAACGGGTGAAAAAAAGCGTCAAAGATATTCCGGTGGTCGATATAAACAAACCCGAAGAATTTCTTGCCCTCAAGCCCGATGTGGCGATCCTTTGCGGCGGCAGCAAAAACGATTTGCCCCAGCAGGGACCGGAAATGGTAAAATACCTTAATACAGTAGACAGTTTCGATAATCACAGCTGCATACCCCAATATCATGCGGCGATGGATGCTGCGGCAAAAGCTGCCAAACATGTGGCGGTCATCTCCACCGGATGGGATCCGGGGATCTTTTCGCTGGAACGCACTCTTGCCAATGCTTTTCTGCCGGGCGCCCGCAGTTATGGATTTTACGGATGCTCTCCGGCGGGCGGTTTGAGCATGGGGCACTCTGACGCGCTGCGCACCATCAAAGGCGTTGCCGATGCGCGGCAGTTCACTCACGCTGTCCCCGAAGCTATCGAAAAGGTCCGCAACGGCGAAAATCCTGAATTCGCAGCCGGCGATATGCACACCCGTGAGTGCTTTGTTGTTCTGGAACCCGGCGCTGATGCCGCGGCTATCGAAGCTGAAATCAAGGCAATGCCGGGATATTTTGCCCCCTACAAGACTACGGTGAACTTTGTCAGCCAGGAAGAGCTCAACAGCAAATACACCGGATTCCCCCACGACGGGTGCGTGGTTGCTGCTTCCACTACCGGTAAAGGTAATCAGGCAGCCGTGGAATTCCGCTGCACCTGGGGATCCAATCCGGAAGCTACTGCCAATGTGCTGGTTGCCCACGCCCGGGCGGCAGTGCGGATGAACAAAGCCGGCGATTGCGGCGCCAAGACCATATTGGATATTCCGCCAAAAATGCTTTCGCCCTTGAGTTACGAAGAATTATTGAAAAAATTCATGTAAAACAAGCATTTACGACTTGTAAAATCGCAAAAGTGTGTTAAATTAACAAAACTTGATTTTTATTGAGGATGAATTGCCAAACCCGATCGGCAGGTGTTTCTCTTTGAAAAACAGGTAATAAGCAATTAACAGTTATTCATTAACCAAAAGAAGAACAAGAATGAAAACTTATCTGGCAAAAGTCGGAGAAGTCCAGCGTGAATATCTTTTGTTCGACGCTTCTGAGGCTCCGGTGGGCCGTCTGGCAGTTATGATCGCCAACGCTCTCCGCGGCAAGGACAAACCGACCTACACTCCGCACATTGATACCGGTGCATTCGTCATCGTGATCAATGCCGAAAAGGCTGTCTTTACCGGCAGCAAGTCCGAAAACAAAGTCTATGTTGATTACACTGGCTACCGCAGTGGCCGCAAAGAGTACACTGCCAAAGAGATCCGCGAAAAGGATCCCGCCCGTTTGATCAAATCGGCAGTATGGGGCATGTTGCCGCACGGTCGTTTGGGCCGTCAGCAGTTTGCTAAACTCAAGGTCTATGCCGGCAGCGAGCATCCGCACGCTGCGCAGAACCCGCGTAAAGTCACCGTCAAGTAAGGAACAGAAATCATGGCTAACAGCAACGAAATTCTGGCTACCGGACGTCGGAAGTGCGCGGTCGCCCGTGTCAGAATGGTACCCGGGACCGGCAAAGTGACGGTCAATGGCAAAAATTGGGAAGAATATTTCACCACCGAAGCTCTGCGCGGTTTTATCGCCCAGCCCTTCGTGGTCAGCAGCACAGTCGACAAGTTCGACCTCAACGTCCGTCTTGATGGCGGCGGCATGTCCGGTCAGGCCGGTGCGCTGCGTCACGGCATCGCCCGTGCTTTGGTCGCTTATGACGAAGCACTGCGTCCTGTGCTTAAATCCAACGGCATGATGACCCGCGATTCCCGCGTCAAGGAACGCAAGAAAGCCGGTCAGCCGGGCGCCCGCAAGCGCTTCCAGTTCTCGAAACGCTAAACGTTTTTTTCCGACTGGAATTTTTCAAAGGGGTCCGACTCAAATCGGTCCCCTTTTTTTGTTTTTTACCGGGTTTTTTATCCCACAAAAGAAAGATTTTTGTTAAAATGGCTGAAAAAATCAAAGTGGCAGTTGTCGGTGCCTCCGGTTATTCCGGTGAGGAGTTGGTGCGTTTGCTGCTCAAGCACCCCAATGTGGAACTTACTGCCATCACAAGCCGTGCCAATGCCGGTAAAAGTATTGGCGAAGTTTATCCCAGATTTGCCAAAAGCGATCTCAAATTCTGCAATCCTGATGTTGCCGAGCTGACCAAATTGGCGCAGGTGGCATTTCTGGCTTTGCCCCATGGGCTTGCTACTGAATATGCTATACCGCTTTTGCAAGCCGGTTTGATCGTTATTGATATTTCCGCAGACTTCCGGCTGCGCAGCACTGCCAAATACGAAGAATATTATGGTGCGCCGCATCCGTCGCCTGAACTGCTCAAACAGGCAGTCTACGGCCAGCCGGAGCGCTATCGTGAACAGCTCAAAACTGCCAATCTGATCGCTTGCGCCGGGTGCTATCCCACCAGCAGCATCCTGCCGTCAGCACCGTTGCTGGCAGCCAAGCTGGTCAAAACCGAAGGCATTATTATTTGCAGCGCTTCCGGTGTAAGCGGGGCAGGGCGCAAGGTCGCCGAAGCCTACATTTTCCCGGAATGCAACGAAAGCTTCAAGGCTTACGGCGTGGTCGGACACCGCCATACTCCCGAAATCGAACAGGAATTTGCGGTGGCTGCCGGAGTTGACGAACTCAAGCTCAACTTTATACCGCACCTGGCGCCCTTCAATCGCGGAATCAACTCCACGATCATTTATGATCTGATGCCCGGTGTGACTCTGGATGATGTCAAAAAGGTCTATGACGAAGCCTATGGCAACGAAGAATTTGTCATGGTGCTGCCGCCGAAAAAGCCGGCTGAGGTCAAATATGTGACCATGAGCAACTGTTGCCAGATCGGTTACAATATCGATCCGCGCACCAATAAGCTGATCGTCACCAGTTGCATCGACAACCTGACCAAAGGTGCATCCGGTCAGGCGATCCAATGCATGAATATCCGTATGGGGCTGGCTGAAAACGCCGGTTTGCTTTAAGGGTAGATCAAGGGGCTGCTGCAAAAACTGACGATCAGGTTGCAGCAACCCCTTTTTTTCAAGAAATATTATGCTCAATTACCTTAAAATCAAAAATCTGGCGTTGATTGCCAATGCCGAGGTGGAATTTGCTCCCGGTTTTAATGTGGTCACCGGCGAAAGCGGTTCCGGCAAAACAGTATTGCTCAACACCATAGCTTTGCTGACCGGCAAGCGGGCAGACAAAAATCTGCTGCGTGCCGGCTGCAGCCGCTGCGAGCTTGCCGCCGAAGTAACGGTGGATGCCGAACGCAATCCGGAGATCATCGCGGCGCTGAACGATACAGGTATTGAGTTTGAAAAATCCGGCGAGATAACTCTGCAGCTGCGCCGTACTTTTACCGCCAGCGGCAACCGCAATTTTCTTAACGATACCCCCGTTACTATTGCCACACTTAAAAATATCGGTGAACTTTTGATCGATGTTCATGGCGCCAGCGAACACCACACGCTTATCCACCGCGCCCGCCAGCTGGAACTTCTGGACCGCTACGGCAAACTCAAAGATTTGCGCAAGAGCTATCAGGAAAAATTTGCTGCTTTGCAGGAGCTGGAAAAAGAGTGCGCGGCAATGATGGCAAATCTGCCGTCAGAAGAAGAAGCAAATATGCTGCGTGGGGTAGTCGAAGAAATTTCGGCAGTAAATCCCCGGGAAAATGAAGACGAAGAGTTGAGCAATCTGCACAAATTGGCTGCCAACTCGCACGAAATATTGCAGATACTCCGCAACTCCAGTCTGGCGTTGAGCGAGAGCGATAACTCACTGATCGACGCACTGGGCGCGGTCTACCGCGAGCTGGAACAACTGCCCGGATTGGGTTGTGCCCAAGCCGAAAAGTTTTTGATGGATCTGGAATTGATCCGGGAAAGTATCGAAAATCTTACCGGCGAATTAGACTCCTGCGGCAACTCCATCGAACTTGATGAAGAAGCCTTTGCCCGGCTGGAAGAGCGCTTGAGTGCCATTTATACACTCAAACGCCATTACGGTCCGACGCTGGAAAGTGTGATGAACCGCTGGCGCGAAGCCGAAGAACGGTTGACTGTGTTCAAAGATTTTGCCAGAATGCAGAAAATGTGCAGCGAAAAGATCGCCGCAGCCCGCAGCGAAATGCTTGCTGCTGCTGCCAAACTTTCTGCTGCCAGAAAAAAATCCGCCAGTTTATTGAGCGAGGCTGTTTCTGAAAAATTGAAGGTACTGGGGTTTGAATTCAATGTTTTTGAAGTGGAGTTCACCAGCCATGAACCGGAAAAAAGCGGCATTGACAGCGTGGATATGATTTTTTCTGCCAATCCCGGACTGACTCCGGCGCCGCTGCGTTTGATCGCCAGTTCCGGCGAAATCGCCCGGGTGATGCTGGCACTTAAGGCGGTTTTGGCAGATGCCGATGCGGTGCCGGTGCTGATTTTTGACGAAATAGATGTGAATATCGGCGGCGAAACCGGTTTGCATGTGGGCGAAGAACTTGCCGCATTAGCCAAACACCGGCAGCTTTTGTGTATATCGCACCTGCCGCAAGTGGCGGCGCTGGGCGAACACCATTACGCCGTAACCAAACATATTGAAAACGAAGAAGTTTTCGGTTCTATAACGCTGCTTGATGATCAACAGCGGATCCATGAAGTCGGCAGAATGCTGGGCGGCACCCAAGCTGCCGAAGAACACGCCAGAGCTTTGCTGAAATAACTCCTTTTACTCAATCAGCCTAGAAAATCGCTTATCAATAATGTTTTTTGCTGTGGTGGCGATCGTTGTTGTGGCGCTTGGGGGCAGCTTCCGGAGATTGACCGTATTTTTTATTGCCGTTGTTGCCGGCACGGGAGCCGGGACGCTTCTTTTTCAGCATATTTATCTGGGTGCGGCGCTCTGCCAGACCCCGGTTGACTTCAATGGTTTTGCCGTCGCTGGTCAACCCGGTATAATACATGGCGCCCCCCATGGTCATAGGTAGCGGTATGTAGTCCTGAACCTGCTGGGGACTCCAGTTATGCAAATTCAAAAAATCATCCACAGTTTTCATTTCCCGCTCGGTGCAGCCGGGAAAGTTGGAAATAAACAGCGGTATCAGATATTGCTCTTTACCGGCAAGGCGGCTTTCTTCCTCAAAGAATTTTTTGAAAACATAAAAATCTTCCGCCGGATTTTTGCGCATCAAATTCAAAACTTTGTCGTTCAAATGCTCCGGCGCAACTTTCATGTGGCCGGAAACATGATATTTGATTATTTCCCGGAAGAGATCTTTCTGCTGATTTGCCAGGTCCAGACGCATGCCTGAATTTATGTAAAGATGCTTGACTTTGGGGTTTTTGCGGATCTCGCGCAAAAGTGTCAGCAACCGCTTGCCGTCGCAGGAAAAATTGGGGCAGGGCAGCGGCCAGAGGCAGCTGGAACGGCGGCAGACCTGACATTTGCTTTGATCTTTCACGATGCTGCCGTAGATGTTGCCGGCGGCGCCGCCAATATCGCTGATGGTACCGCGGAAACTTTTTTCGGCCGTAAGTTTTTCGATGTCGCGCAAAATGGATTTTTCGCTGCGGCTGGTTACGCCGCGCCCCTGATGGGCTACCAAACCGCAGAAGGCACAGCCGCCGGGGCAGCCCCGCACTGCCGGAATACTGTCGCGGATGGTTTCAAACGCCGGGATACGGTTTTTGTATTTCGGGTGGGGCTTCCGGCTGAAATTCAACTCGTTGACCCGGTCGAGTTCTTCGCTGGTCAAAGGCGGCTGGGGCGGTTCGATCACCAGCAGCCGGTCGCCAATACGTTCAATAAGTCCGCGGTTGGCGTGCTGATTGCTGGCAAGTTCCACTAATTTGGTGGAGTCCATCAAAGCTGATTTGCGCTGCAAATGTTCTTCGTGGCTGGGCATTTCCAGAAAATTTTCCGGCTTGACAAATACCTCGGCAGCTTTTTTGCCCAACAGTCGTGCGGTACCGGGAATGCCGTCCAGCGGGCGATTTTCCCGCAAGCGCGTGAATATTTCCAGCACGGGCCGCTCGCCCATGCCGTAGATCAGAATATCGGCTTTGGTATCTACCAGCACCGGGAAACGCAGTTTATCCTGCCAGTAATCGTAGTGGGTGGCGCGGCGCATACTGGCTTCCAGCCCGCCCAGCACAATGGGCACTCCGGGGAATGCCCGCTTGGCAAGCTGCGAGTAAACCACCAGCGCGTGGGGCGGCCGTTTGCCGGTTTCGCCGCCTTCGATATAGGCGTCTTCCCGGCGTTTGCGGCGGCCGGCGGTATAAATATTGACCATGCTGTCCAGATTGCCGGAGCTTATCCCAATACCCACTTTAGGGGTGCCCATAACTTTCAAGACTTCCGGATCCTGCCATGGGAATTGGGCGATTATGCCGGTACGGAACCCGGCGGCAAGGAGTATACGCCCGATCAGCGAAACGCCGAATGAGGGGTGATCCACATACGCATCGCCGGTCAAAAGCAGAACATCCAGCTCGTCCCAGCCCAGAGCGTTCATCTCTTCGCGGGTAGTGGGCAAATATGGTATATTGTCGTAAGAGGTCATAGTTTCTCCGCAAAAAAGTTCCAAAACTTACTTGAGCGCTCCGGCTGCCGGGATATTTTTGCAATCCGAAAGAGGCTTGCTGCCCAGATTTATCATATTGAACGACACATTGCCGCGGCCCTTGAGTCTGGTACGCAATACAGCTTTTACCGGTTTGCCTGGCGCGGGGAGACTTACTTTGCTGCCGTCGATGAGAAAGAGCATTCTGGCGTAATCTTTGTTTGAGGGATACATCACCGACGGGCTGCAGATAAAGGACTCCATGTTGTTTACCACCGATACGCAGTTGCCGGTGGCATTGCCGACGGTCAAAGTGTAGTCCAGCGGACTCAATGAACGGTTGGTCACCATCTTGAGTGTCACCACCGCATAAAGAGTTTTGCTGAATTTACAGGCATAGGGGTAGGATTCGAGGTTGATAACTTCCTGGGGCTGCGCGGTAATTTCAGCAGCCATTATTTTGCCGATATGAAAACCCAGTTCAACCGATTTTGCCGAAACCGTAAAGGTCAGCACCAGCAAAGCTGCGCAGCACATGGATTTTACGCTGTAAAATATTTTCATAATAAAAACTCCGTTTTGATTGTATAACACACACCTATTTTGTGTAATATAACCGCTGGAGTGGTTATAAGCAAATCAAAAGGCTTTTTTCTACGAAAAAAAACTTGCATACTTTGCATTGTAGAGTTATAATAAATACAACCGCCGGAAAAATCAGGCGGCGCGCTGCATAAAGATCGTTGAGTTGAGAGGTGTGTGGTTTCAATATCGCAGCCGGCAGCGCTGTAAATGGTGTGGAGAAATTGATTTTATGGCTGTAAAGTTGGATCTGCTGGAAAAATTCCGCCGGGCGCTTTTCAGTACCCACGGTATTGCCGATGGTGTGCGCAATGCTTCCGAAGCGGATTATCTGGTGAAAATGAATATTCCGCCGCTGCTGGGCAGACGCGACGCCGCGTGCGAATTTTTGCGGGAAATGCTTAAACATGATCTTAAAGAATTGCCGCTGAAAAACCGGTTGGCAAGCTACCGCAATATGCTGGAAGTTCTGGAGTACGCCATTATTGATACTGAACGGGTCAAGATGACGCTGGCAAGTGCGGAAACTTCGGGACGGGAAAACCGCTTGTACGCTTTTCTGGTGATCATGCGGGATTTGCTCAGTTCGGCATTTGCCATGGCGGAAGCCAATGTATCTTTCAGCGAAGAAAATCCCGATCTGGCATATTTTCTTGGCAAGTCAGGCCGAATGTCCCGCTATGCGGCGTCCGGACGGGATGCGGAAATGCGTTCTTTGAATCTGGCGCTGGATCTTTCGGTGGCGGCATCGACCAAGTTCGAGGTCTATTGCGACTACAACCGCAAGAGTTTCAGCGCAGCCAACAGCGAGCGCTATAATGAGGCTTTTGAGCTTTATTCACAGCGTTTCCGCAAGATATTTCAGGAAGTAAGCATCGATAACGAGTGATCAGATAACAGAAAGTACGTTTGATGGGGCAGTTGCATATTACTGGCGGCATAGTGCCGCATGGGTCGGTAAAAGTCAGCGGCAACAAAAATGCAGCGCTGCCGATGTTGGCGGCTTCGCTTTTGACCGGTGAAAAAGTAACTATCCACAATATGCCGGATATTCTTGATGTCCGGACTATGATGGATATAATCCGCGCGCTGGGCGGTCAGGTCGAGTTTGCCGACAATACCGCCGTGATCGATGCGTCAGGCATCGCTACCGGGGTGATCCCGAAAGAACTTTGTGCCAAAGCCCGTACGTCCATATTGTTTGCCGCTCCTCTGGTTGCCCGGATCGGTTCAAGTGTACTCTATCCCCCGGGCGGAGATGTTATCGGCAGACGCCGTCTGGATGGGCATTTTTACGGTTTGGAACGGTTGGGCGCTGCGTTGGAGTGCAGAGAAAATGCCTACTGTTTTGATTTGAACGGCAAAAAACTGGTCGGACGCGAACTCTTTCTGGACGAAGCAAGTGTAACTGCCACCGAACAGATCATGATGGCGGCGGTACTGGCACAGGGGCATACAACGCTTTTGAATGCTGCATGCGAACCCCATGTAGTTGAATTGGGCGAAATGCTCAACAGTATGGGGGCGTGGATCACCGGACTGGGCAGTAATACTATTGAGATCGACGGAGTGGAATCCTTGCATGGATGCGAATGCACCATTGCCGGAGATCATATCGAAGCGGGGAGTTTTCTGGCACTGGGCGCCGCGCTGGGCGGCGAGATCGAGATACAGGGGACGGTTCCGCGTCACTACTGGATGCTGCGGCGTGTGTTTGAAAGATTTAATATAGAAATGACTCTCCACGCAGACCGCATCTATCTGCCCGGCGGGCAGAAGCTGAAAGTCAAACAGGATTTCGGAGGACATATCCCCGTTATTTCCGATGGCCCATGGCCCCAGTACCCCAGCGATATGATGAGCTGTACTATCGTTATGGCTACCCAGGCCGAAGGGTGTGCGTTGTTTTTTGAAAAGATGTTCGAAAGCCGCATCTACTTTGTGGACAGGTTGATAGATATGGGCGCCAACGCCATTGTCTGCGATCCGCACCGTGTAGTCATATCCGGGCCGTCGCGTTTGCATGGTGCCACGGTTTCCAGCCCCGACATCCGCGCCGGTATGGCAATGGTGATCGCCGGACTGTGTGCCGAGGGCGAAAGCATCATCAAATCCAGCGAGATCATCTACCGCGGATATGCCAATTTGGTGGACAAATTGCAGAAACTTGGGCTTTCGGTTTACGAAACTATGTAAAAAGTTTGCAAAAAGCCCTCTTTTGTGCTATATTTATGATTTAAACGATCCTCCGGTCTGCCGGGGTGAAAAAGTTGCAACACAGAAAGGGGTACATACCTATGAAAACCATGCAGGAGATAGCTGACGAGCTTGGGTTGGCACGCTCTACGGTATCGCTCTGCCTTTCTGAAAGTCACCGGCATTACCGCATCAGCGCCGCAACGGTTCAGCGGGTCCGTGACTATGCCGAAAAAGCCGGATTTGTACCCAACCGTATGGCTGGCAAATTAGGTAAAGACAGTACCCCCCCTATCGGTTTGATCATCAATCAGGATGGGTCTTTTGAAAAGAGCGCAGTTGCTTTGCGCTATGCCATGAACCGCTTGCATGAAGCTCACCGTGATTTTGTTATCCAGGGGTTTATCGGCGGCAGACTTGTGCCGACGGTCAGAATGCTTAAAGGTCTGCAAGTCAATACATTGATCATGTTCGGTCTGTTTGACGAATCGGTTCATCGCCCGGAAGTCGGGTACAACAGCAGCGGGGTTTTCAAAGCCGGCGATGTGCATAAACTTGATGCACTGCTCAAGGATGTGGAGTTTTTCAGCGTGGATTACGACTTTCCGGTGCCGGAAGAAAGCGTGTGCAATGTGTGGCGCATGGGGATCGACCGCTGTCAGACCCGTATCGATCTGATGAAAGAGCTTATGGCGGTGGGCAAAGGCAATTTTATGTGCGATGTCTCGGCGGAAGATGAAGAACGCCTGATGGCAGAAAAACTTATTTTCGACCGTCGCCAGATATTGCGCAGCGAAAAGCCCGAACGGGACGAGTTCCATACCGGTAAACGTTATGCGGAAATGGTCATGCGTGATTTCCGGCATCTGAAGGTGCGGACGATCCTTTTGAATGACGACCGGGTCGCGGTGGGATTGATCGAAGAATTGACTGCTAATGGTATCGATGTCCCCGGCGAGCTGCAGGTCATCGGATTTGACAATTTGCAGGATGCACCCTATTTCCGGGTGCCGCTGACCAGTATCGAAGTGCCGGTGCTGGAAAATACCCGCCGGGTGTTGGATCATATCCTCAATGGCGACGAACTGCCAATGAATACGGTGAACACCGCCAATATAATCTGGCGCGAAAGTGCGTCGCTGGATTAAAGGATAAATTGCTTCAGGAATAGATTTTTTTCTGCTTTACAATAAAAAAAGTTCAAGGTGCAAACTGTTGGCTGCCTTGAACTTTTTTATTGCTCTTCAATACGGAGTTTTATTCAGCGCTTCTGGCGGCTTTGCCGCGGATCTTTACACCTTTGGCTTTGCACAATTTTTCCAGCTCTCTTTTGCCCAGATCGCGCAGTTGGGCGATCAAACGTTTCTGGGTTTCCCGCGGGGTGGTTTTGCCTGCTTCCCAATGCGCTACGGAGAGGGCGGAAACCCCCAGTAAACGGGCATATTCGGTGCGTTTAAGCCCCAGTTTGGTGCGCCATTGGGTGATGCGTTTGGCGGTTACCCGGACTGATTTGCTTTCTTCAACTTCGGCTTCGGGGGCGGCGTCAGCAGTTTCGGCGGGGACGGCAGCAAGTTTGCTTTCCAGCGTTTTGATACGGCTTTTCAGTTCAGAAACAGTTCTCCGCAACTCTACGAGCTGGGATTTCAATTCCTTTTCCACCGCAATTACTTCTTTGCGGGCAAGGCGGCGGATCTCTTCGGTAAGAACCTGCTGGATATTAGCCATTGTTTGACTCTTTCTCTTTAGGTTGATAATAAAAAATCAAAGTTCAAATCTTTTTTTACTCTACACCTGCAAATAGATTTTTCAAGCTTGAAAAATATATTTTACGCAAAATTTACACTTATAAAAGCTGAATTATGCAAATACTTTTACAGTTTTGCAAAAATTTCTTTTACCGCTTTGCTCTGATTTACCGCCCGGAATGTGGCGGCGGCTTTTACATAATCCACATCTTCCAGCGCCACGGTGAGCATCTTGCCTATATGGCACTCCTGCAAAGCTTTTTCTTCGCTGCGGTAGCCGCCGGGCAGGTCGGAGGCATTGACAAAACCTTGCAGCCCCAGCTCCGGCAATTCGATGACCACGCCGGAGTTGGTGACTTTGGTTATCATGGCGTTAAAGATATTTTCTCTGCCCGCAAGGAGCATCTCTTCCAGATAGCGCAATTTCATGCGGCTGCTGGCGGCGTAATAGGCTTCGTCGTTGTTGTTTTCCAGCTCCGAAAGGGTTTCGCCCCAGCCTTGCATGGTTTTGTTGCTCTTTAAGGCATGATGAGTATCTGCCGCCCAGAGCTGCTGGTGGATAAGCAAGTCAGAATAACGGCGTATGGGGCTGGTAAAGTGGCTGTAAAGCACTTTGCCCAGACCGTAGTGCAGGGCGTTTTCTTCCTGATAGCTTGCCCGGGGCAGCGACCGCAAAAAGGCATTCAAAAGCGGGGCTTTTGCCGGGGTGTCGGGCAAATTCTTCAAATAATTTTTGCAAGCCTGCCGGTTGGAGAGGTCGCCGCATGGAATGTTGAAACTGCCTTCCGAAAGGGCGGCAAATTCTTCCAGCTTTTCCGGCTCCGGCTCGGGGTGTATGCGGTACAAACCGGGAATGTGTTTGGCAAGAAGTTCGGCGGCAACAAAGCTGTTGGCGGCAAGCATACATTCTTCCACCAACTCTTCGGAGGGCCGCTGCAAGTGGTTCTCCAAACCCAATATCTTATTATTCACTTCGTCGCAAATGACCCTTATTTCGGGTATCTCCAAATCAAGGAACTGTTCTTCGGCTTGCCGGTTGCGACGCATCTTGCCGGTTATATCCAGCAATTCTTTCAATGCACTGCAAAGCTCTTTGGTCCAACTCTCCGGAGCTTTCCGGTTGTCGTAAAATCTTTGCACGGTATCGTAATCCAGCCGGTGATTTACATGGATCAAGCTGTGCATACGCTTGCCGGAAAGGATTTTGCCGCTGGAGCGATCCACTTCAAACAATATGGTGTGTGCGGGGGCATCCACGCCCTCGGTCATGCTGATATTTTTGGTCAACCCTTTAGGCAGCATGTTGATAGTTCTGCCGGGGAGGTAGGCGGTAAAACCTCTGGCTCCGGCTTTTTTGTCAAAGTAAGAACCCGGCTCGATCCACGCGGCAACTTCGGCTATATGCACACCCAATTCCACCGTATCGGCACTCTGCCCCGGGGCGAGGCTTACAGCATCGTCGTAATCTTTGGCATCAAAGGGGTCGATGGTCAGGGTAAAGCGATTCCGAAGGTCGATCCGGTCGATTTCCCGGGGGATGATGGCAGAAGCTTGAGCTTCTTCTTCCAGAGTATAAAATTCCGGCAGATTGTATTCGGCACACACTGCATCCAAATCTGCCTGAATAACGCCCGCCTGACCCAGACGCCGCACCACGCTGGCAGTTATGCCGGATAAACGGCGGCTCATGCTTTTGCGGGTAACGCGCTTGCGGGGAATAAGTTCGCCATTGTAATCGGGGCGGATCTCCACCCAGTCACCTTTTTTTGCGCCGTGGAGATTGCCGGTAACGAGTATATCCGCCGGCAGCCGTTTATCCAGCGGCCGCACCCGGTCATAAGTTATCATAACACCTACAATGGTTTTGCGGGCGCGGCGGACGATTTCAACGACCTGGGCTGCTTGACTCTCTTTTTTGTCATCCTGATAGCGTTTATCCGGCGGCAGCATAGCTATGCGCACCGTGTCGCCATGCATGGCTCCGGCAAGATATTTGGCTGGCACGAACCAATCTTTATCGGGGGTATTTTCATTGTCGGAAATAACTTTTACAAAGCCGAAGCCGTTGGGATTTATGGTTATATCGCCAGTTAAAAGTTCGCCGGGATTTTCCAGAAAATGGTGTTGACGCTGCAATTTTCGTTCGTTGCGGCGATCAGCGAGGCGCTGCAGGCGTTTCTTTTTGTCTTTTCTCATAAAAATATTTCCGAAATCCGATTTTTGTGTTATATTATAAGGGTGTATTTATATTATATATACAACAAGATAAACCTTGTTGTTATTTATTGCAAGTGATTTTTTATAATTTTTTACGATAAAATCTCTGGAGGAGCTTTTTATGGAAAAACGCAAACTTACGGTAGCGAGTTTCCGCAAGATGAAAGCCAATAACGAAAAGATCGTCATGGTAACCGCTTATGATGCCCCCGGTGCAGATATTGCTGCTGCGGCGGGCGTGGAAATATTGCTGGTGGGCGACTCGCTGGCGATGACCGCATTGGGCTATGAAAATACTCTGCCTTTGACTCTGGAAGAGTCTTTGCACCATGCCGCCGCCGTCCGCCGGGGCGCTCCCGACGCTTTTGTGGTGGGCGATATGCCCTTTTTGAGCTATCAGCTGGATATGAACGAAGCTGTCCGCAATGCCGGCAGATACATCAAAGAAGCCAATTCCAACGCCGTTAAGCTCGAAGGCGGCAGCGAGATCGTGCCTTTGGTGGAAAAACTGGTCAAAACCGGTATCCCGGTAATGGCTCATGTGGGGCTGATGCCCCAGCATATCCAGACCGCCGGCGGTTACCGCATTGCCGGTAAAACCGAAGATGAAGCAGCCCGGCTGCTTGCCGAAGTCAAGGCGTTTGAAAATGCCGGAGCTTTTGCTGTGGTGCTGGAGTGTATACCCGCAGCGGTGGCAGAAAATATCACCCGGCAGGTGAACATCCCCACCATCGGCATCGGAGCCGGAGCCGGCTGCGATGGGCAGGTGCAGGTCTGCAACGATTTGCTGGGTTTGTTCGACCGCTTTGTGCCCAAACACGCCAAACGCTACTGCAATTTGCGGGAAGTTATGCTCAAAGCGTACAGCGATTATGTAGATGATGTGAAAAAACAAAAGTTTCCAACTCAAGATAATTCATTCTAATAGAAAGGTTTATATATTATGGCAAAAGGTACTGTCGTTCAGAAGATCATTGATGCACACTATGTGGCAGGAGCAAAAATCCCCGGTCAGCCGGTGGCGATCCGCATAGACCAGACTCTTACACAGGATGCCACTGGTACGATGGCATATCTGGAACTGGAAGCTATGAAGACCGATAAGGTCAAAACCGAGCTTTCCGTTTCTTATGTTGACCACAACATGCTCCAGAGCGGGCCGGAAAACCGCAACGACCACCTCTATTTGCAGAGCGTTGCCGCCGCCAAGGGCGTGCGTTTTTCGCCTCCCGGCAACGGTATTTGCCACCAGGTGCATCTGGAACGCTTCGGCGTGCCGGGCAAAACACTCTTGGGTTCCGACAGTCACACCCCCACCGGCGGCGGTATCGGCATGATGGCGATCGGTGCCGGCGGTCTGGATGTGGCACTTGCCATGGCAGGTCAGCCCTTCAACATGCCTTACCCCAAAGTGGTGGGGATCAAACTTACCGGCGAACTCAAACCCTGGTGTGCAGCCAAAGATGTCATTCTTAAAGTTTTGAGCATACTTACCACCAAAGGCAATGTAGGCTCCATGGCTGAATACTTCGGCCCCGGCGTGGCGACTTTGAGCGTGCCCCAGCGTGCTACTATTACCAACATGGGTGCCGAACTGGGCGTTACCACTTCGGTATTCCCCTCCGACGAACGCACCCGGGAATTTCTCAAGGCACAGAAGCGGGAAGAACTCTTTGCTCCGCTGGCAGCCGATGCCGATGCTGAATACGATCAAGTTATAGAAATCGCTCTGGATGAACTGGAACCCATGGCGGCATGTCCCTCCAGCCCCGACAATATCAAAACCATCAAAGAACTTGCCGGAATCAAAGTCGGGCAGGTGATCGTGGGCAGCTGTACCAACAGCAGCTACCGCGACCTTGCCATGGTGGCGACTGCATTGAAAGGCCGCCGGGTCAGCAGCGATGTGACATTTGCCATTGCTCCCGGCAGCCGTCAGGTTTTGGAAATGCTCTCCCGCAACGGCATGCTGGCAGATTTGATCGCCGCCGGTGCCCGTATATTGGAAACCGGCTGCGGACCTTGTATCGGTCAGGGGCAGAGCCCGGCGCAGGATACCGTTTCGGTGCGTACTTTTAACCACAACTTTGCCGGTCGTACCGGTACCAAGGGCGATCAGGCATATCTGGTCAGCCCGGAAACCGCGGTGGCAGTAGCTTTGACCGGCTGCTTCACCGACCCGAGAACGCTGGATGTGGCGTATCCGGAAATTGCTGATGTGGAAGAGTTTCTCATCAACGACAACATGATCCAGCTGCCCCCCGCTGACGGCAAGAGTGTGGAAATCATCCGCAAGCCCACCATCGGGCAGCCGCCTCTTAACGATAAGCTGCCCGAAAATATCGACGGCAGAGTGGTTATCAAAGTTGGCGACAAGATCACGACCGACCACATCATGCCTGCGGGGGTGCATCTTAAGCTCCGCAGCAACATCCCGGCTTACAGCAAAGTGGTTTTTGAGTGCTTTACCGAAGCGGGGAAACCCTCCTTTGCCGAGCGTGCCGCTGCGGTGCGGGATAATGGCTTGCACGGGATCATCATCGGCAAAGACAGTTACGGTCAGGGCTCCAGCCGCGAACACGCTGCCATCTGCCCCATGTATTTGGGGATCAAGGTGGTTGCAGCATTGGCGATCGAGCGTATCCACCGGGCAAATCTGGTGAACTTCGGTATCGTGCCGCTCTTGTTTGCCAATGCTGAAGATTACGAAAAGATCTCCGAAGGCGACACCATCAAGATCGACAACGCTCCCGGGCAGCTGGCGGTCGGTGCTCCGGTGATGGGTAAACTTATCACTGCTGACGGCAAAGAGTTTGCCATCGAGTTCAAACACCAGCTTTCCGAAGAAGATATCAAGATCATCAAAGCCGGCGGGAGATTGAATTGCTGACCTTACCCGGCAGTTGGGAATCGGCATTGGCTGAATACATTGCCGGTGCCGATTTTCAGAATTTAAGCGAAAAAATCGCTTCCGAGCGGGCGAGCCAAATGGTTTTCCCCCCCGAAAGCGATACGTTCCGGGCGTTGAGTTTGACCGATTTGCCGGATGTCAAAGTCGTGATATTGGGGCAAGACCCTTACCACGATGTAAATCAGGCGCACGGTTTGGCTTTATCGGTGCCATCGGGCGTAAAGCTGCCGCCCAGTTTGCGGAATATATATAAGGAATTGGCAGCCGAGTACGATTTGGTATTCACTCCCGAAAGCGGCGATTTGACCCATTGGGCAGAGCAGGGCGTACTGCTGTTGAATACAGTTCTCACTGTGCGTGCTCATCAGGCAAATTCTCACGCCAGACTGGGCTGGGAAGAGTTTACCGACGAGGTGATAAAGGCGGTGAACGCTCACTCTCCGGCAGGGGTTGTCTTTATATTGTGGGGCAATCCGGCACAGAAAAAAGCCCGTTTGGTGGACGGAAAACGGCACCATATTTTAGCGTGTGCCCACCCGTCGCCGCTGTCGGCATACCGGGGATTTTTCGGCAGCAATATTTTCCGGAAAGCCAACGAATTGCTGGAAAGATCCGGCAAAGCCCCGATCAAGTGGGTTCAGTAATTTACAGGAGTTGATTTTTATGGAAGAGTTATCACTTAAAGTAGCGCAGGCAATGATTGCCGCAGCGCGGGAGTTCGGGTATTTTCCGGAAGGCGACTCCCTGCGTTCCGCTCCGGAACTTACAGAGCTGGAAAAACCTTTATTTGTCAATATGTTCAAGGCTTTCAAAGATCATCTGCAGAGCGTGAACCGCATGGAACTTGAGGAAGATGAAATATCCAGCATGTTCAACTTTGCAGTGGGCAAAGGTGCTGATATGGCATTCAATTTTATGAACAACCAGTCGCAGGATGTGCGCGTGGAAGGGTTGTTCAACTCACGCATATCTTTGTATGTGGATGACCGGCTGATGAATTTCCTGAAAAACGAACCCATTGCCGCCAGACTGGGGGGCGCTTATGTGGATTTCAAAAGCGCCAACAGCGATATCGATCCGGTACTGGGATTGTTTGAAGCGCTCAAATGGACGCTCCGTATAACTGAACACCTTACTTTGAAATTTATTGAACGTATCAGTGCGCAATAAAATTGGCAAAATATTTTGTTTGCGCTATTGTAAACAAATCATAAAAATTGAGATAAGAGGGTTTATAGCATGAGTAATGAGCAAGTATGGATCATGATCCTGCGGCTGGCGGTTGCCGGTATGCTGGGTACTTTGATTGGTCTGGAACGGGAGTACCGGGCAAAAGAAGCCGGGATGCGCACCCATTTTCTGGTGGCATTGGGCAGCTGTCTGATGATGATAGTTTCGCAATACGGCTTTGGCGATAATATGAAAGATGCCAGCCGGGTAGCCGCGCAGATCGTCAGCGGTATCGGTTTTATCGGTGCCGGTACGATCATGATGCAAAAGCAGTTTGTCCGCGGGCTGACCACCGCCGCCGGATTGTGGGTGGCGGCGGGTATCGGTATGGCAGTTGGGGGAGGACTTTATCTGATCGGGTTGATAACTACGATTTTTACCCTGATAGGTTTGGAGCTTTTTCAGGTATTGTTCCAGCGTTTTCACACCCGAAATACCCAACTGGTATTTACCACCCGGCACCATTCGGATTTGGTAAAAATAACCAGTGCGCTCAACGAAAACAACTGCAAAGTGGTGAATTGCACAGTTACCGGTTGCGAAGATGGCAAACATGACCGCATAAGAGTAAAAATGCAGTTGTTTGAGCACGCCCGGAACGATGACGCCTGGCTGGTGAAACTTTTGAAAGAGTTCCGCAGTGTAAATATCGAAAAAATCGAATAGTCAGCAATTTCTGCCGTGAGCCGGCAAAAAGTCTGTCAGGCTTTGTGATAGTTTCTCCTGCAAGTTGGCAGATCATTACAGGTTTGCAGATAAGCGATCCTCCCCGAAAAATAAACCCGACCGGTCAAAAAGTCGGGTTTTATATTGCCATGATTACAGTTTCAGCATTTTGTAAAGAGTAAAAAAACGCTTTTTTTTTGCTGATTTACTTGTAATAAAAGCGTTTTGATGTATATTTAATCCTGAATGTGAATTGATCCGGCTGAAACGGGTCAGCATTAAAGTCTAAATCTTTTTTTACACTAAACAAGAGGGTGAAAAAATGGAAGTCAAAGTTCTCAAGAACAAGACCGAAATGAGCAAGGCGGCTGCCGCTTACGGTGCCGAGGTATTGCGCAAAGTATTGGCAGAAAAAGGCGCGGTCAACATGATCGCAGCCACTGCTCCCAGCCAGTTTGAAATGATGAGCTTTCTGGTGCAGGAACCGGGCATCGATTGGAGCAAAGTTACTCTGTTCCACCTGGATGAATACATCGGTTTGCCCCAGGGCCACAAAGCCGGTTTCCGTCTGAATTTGCGCGAAAACTTTATTGACAAGCTGCCCTGCAAGCTGGCAGAAGTCTACTTTGTCGAAGGCGATACCGACGATCCCGCCGCTTTCTGCGCCAAGATGAAGAAAGTTCTGGCCGACCACCCCGTTGATATTGCTTTTATCGGCGTTGGCGAAAACGGTCACATTGCGTTCAATGACCCGCCGGCTGACTTTGATACCGACGAAGCGTTCCTGGTGGTCAAACTGGATGACGCTTGCCGCAATCAGCAGTTGGGCGAAGGCTGGTTCCCCACTTTCGACGCTGTTCCCACCCACGCTTTCAGCATGAGTGTACCGCAGATCTGCAAGAGCAAAGTGATCGTCAACGTTGTGCCTGATGAACGCAAAGCCCAGGCCATCAAGGGCATGATCGAAGGTCCGGTGACCAACACCTGCCCGGCTTCTATCCTGCAGAACCACCCCCACTGCGTAACTTTCCTCGACGAAGCCAGCGCTTCGCTGTTGAGCAAGTAAGCAGTGATCGGGAGATATTCTTATTCAAGAATATTGCAGATCTGAAATACAAAAAGGGTTGCTGCAAACCGGCAAAAGGTTGCAGCAACTCTTTTTTATGCCGTTTTTCCGGAGTTTTGCGAGTTGTATTTCAGACCTCCGCAGCGGGGCGCAATTTTATTGTCAGGGTATGCACCGCATCGGCGGCGGCGCGGTCTTTCCATGAATACATGGTATCCTGTGAGCCGAGGAACGAATATTTGCAATCATCGTCAAGCACAAAATCCGGATCACTGACCATGCCTTCGCCGCTGGCAGATACGGGCACAAAGCGCTGATCGCCCAGGCAGAGTTCGGCGTATGCCACCCCCTGACCGCCGTAGCCTTTGGCTTCGATCACCAACGTATCGGCAGCGACGGCTTCATCCAGCGGCAGAAACTGGTCGTAATGGGCGCCGCCGTTGACATTGCGGAACGAACCGCTGACGACCGGAATTTTCTGATCATCTTTAAGTAAATATATATTCAGCAATTCTGCTCCGAATTGATTTGCCGAAGCAAAGAGGATCTTCAGATAATTGCCGCGGAAAAGCTTTTCGCAATGGAGTTGGGTTTTTTCCACAAAGTTGTTTATGTAAGAAGCTATGGTATTGGGGGCAATACCAGGGCGCCACAGCTCCCAGCGGGCGGCGTAATTGTCGCCCTTGCTCTGCACCAGAGCCAATGCGTCGCTGATTTGCCGGGGCGTGGTGGATTTATAAACGATGCCCCGGACCAGTTTTTCCAGATCAAAGATTGCACATTCCAGCTCCAGCATCAATATCAACTCATCGGCAATACGTTTGCCTGTTTCGTTGGTGATCTGCGGCAGTTTTTCCTGCAAGACCGCCAATTCCAGCTGGCGGCGGGAATCGGCACCGTAATTTAATCCGCTGAACGCAAAGTTGCTGGTATTCAATGCTGTAAAGCGGGTAAAGCGTGTGGAATTGTTTTCGCAGAAACAGCGAACCGCCTGAATAAGCGCCGGGTCGCTGCTGTTGAAATACTCTTTGATAAATTCGTTGAAGCACGCTTCTTCTGCTCCTTGCCCCGCCCAATAGCGCCCCACCGACGCAATGACCGGCAATGCTTTATACATAAAGCGCAGATGGTTGCACCAGGTGGTCATAATGCCCCCCAGCAGATTTTTGCGCGGCAGAGCATATTCAGAAAAACTTCTGCCGTTGCTGGTCAGATAAGTTGCCGGGGCGATCAGGAATTGGAACCCGAGTTTGTCGTATATTTCAAGCATATTTTTGCGCTGCCGGTTGCCGAAATGTGCTACTGACTGGTAGACATCGGACTGATACTGCCAATGGGCAAAAATTATATCCCGGGGCATCTCCGGCAGAATGTGCGGGTAAAAATCAAACATATCGTCCCACATGATCATGCGGCGCTTGAGTTTGCCGACTACGATCTCGCGGCATTTGAGAATAAAATCTTTATACATGCAGGATTCTTTGTCGAAAGTCATGCCGCCTGCGGTACACTTTTCGCAATACGCCAAATCCCAGCACTCATCGCCGCCGATGTGGAGATATTCACCCGGCACAAGTTCTGCCAGTTCAGTAAGATAAGCGTCGATAAACTCGTAAACTTTGGGGTTGGATACACAAAAATTCCCACGCTTTGCCCCCCAGAAACGGGTCCCGTCTTCCAACAGTTCCGCCATTTCCGGGTAGCGGGTCAGGCTGTTGACAAAGGTCAGATTGGTCGTGGGAATAACTTTAAGACCGCGCTTGAAAGCGTAATCGACAATCTCCCGGAGCTCGTCGGCGGTATAGGCATCTTTCTCGTCCGGGTAGGGGTGGGATTTGAGCTTGACCCGCCATGCTATATAAAGCAGAAGCGTGTTGTAGCCGTTTTCTGCCAGAAAGTCAATATAAAAACGGATAAACTCCATGGTTTCTTTTTGGCGGTTCAAGTCGATTTGCGCCGCCCGGATCTGATAATCTTGCATAATAAACAATCCTTACATTTATCGTTGTTTGTTACAAGATACAGCCGCAGGATAAAAAATCAAACGCTATTTTGCTGAAAAATCACATTTTATTGCTGAAAAACGTTTGCAATATCTCAATCGGGCAGTAGATTAACTCTCATTATGGATTTGAGTGATACATTTGCAATATTGGAAGAAAAGCTTGATTGCCGCCTGGTTTATCATGATGTGCGGTATCGGTTTTTTCATACCCACACAGTAAAGTGTCAGCGGAAGTATTTGAATTTACACTTCCGTAATCAGGATCTTTGTCCCGAAAGCGAAGTCGCCAGCTGTGTGAAACATTGTGTAGTCAAATTGCGCAATGAGCTTTTGCTCTATCGTCCGGCGGTCAGAGTATGGCGCTGCCGCAAAGGTTATGTCGAGATCGTTGCCCCGGTTTTCCGGCACGATATGCTGGTGGGAGTTTTGTTTGCCGGTATCTGGCAGCGGCCGCTGCCCAAAGATACTTTGCGCAAGATCATTAAATTGCTGCCCGTAATTGCCGAAGGCTTAACCGCGCAAATGGAAGCGGCTGTAAACGCCATGGCAGATAAAAAGAACTTTCGCAGCGAAGTGTTGGCTTATCTGGAAAAACACTATGCCGAAAAGATCACTTTGCATAAACTTGCACACCATCTGGCACTCTCGCCATCGCGGATATGCCATTTGATCAGCGAACATTTTGGCAAACCGCTGACCAAAGTTCTGCTGGAACTGCGGTTGGAAAAAGCCTGTACGCTTTTAGTCGAAAATGATTTGCCCATTGCTGAAACAGCCCGCTTGTGCGGTTTTAATTCGGTGAACTACTTTGGAGCGGCGTTCCGCAAAAAATTCAACGTATCGCCCAAAAAATATTCTTTACAGACAAATAAAAACCGCCGCAGAACTTTATAGCTCCGCAGCGGTGAAAAAACAGGTTCGGGATCTTACTTTTGCTTTTTTTCAGAATACTTGTCGATCAAACGGAAAATCCCGGCAAGGAAAGTACCTGATATACTGTGCCAGACGCAGCTTACTGCCGAAGCCAGTGCAGCTTCCGGAGTGTTGGGAAAATGCACCGTTGCCAGATTGGTGGCAAGTCCGGCGTTCTGCATACCCACTTCGATCGAAATCGTCCGCTTTTGTGCTTTGCTCATTTTAGCCAGCACTCCCACGCTGTAACCGGTCAGATACCCGATGGCGTTGTGCAGGAAGATCGCCGCAAAAATCAGCAGTCCCGAGCTGAAAAAGTGTTTGCCGTTAAAGGTGATAACGCCGCCTACGATACAGGCAAAAGCAATCACCGACACCCCCGGCATGGTTTTGCAGAACTCCTGATAAGCAGATTTTTTGCCCCACAAATAGTTGCCGATAAAACCCACCGCCACCGGCAGAATGGTTACAATAAGGATGCTTTTGAACATGCCCACAGCGTTGATTTCGATTTTATCGCCCGCTAAATAAAGCATCAAAAGCGGGGTCAAGACCGGTGCCAGCAAGGTCGATGCCGTGGTCATACCTACCGAAAAAGCCACATCGCCCCGGCTCAAAAAGGTAATGATGTTGCTGGAAACTCCTCCCGGACAGCAGCCCACCAGCAGCAGTCCTGCCGCAATCCCCGGCGGTAAATTCATTACTTTGACCAGCACAAAGGCGATCAGCGGCATAAGGGTATATTGAGCAACCGCCCCGATAAAAATATCCAAAGGCCGTTTGGCAAGGATCTTGAAATCATCAGTGGTAAGCGTCATACCCATAGTCAGCATGATGATCCCCAGCACCAGGGTCTGGATATCGCCTTTGACCCAGCGGAAAAGCTCCGGATAAACAAAGGTTATCGCCGCCACGCCCACGATCACCGGCGAGGTGTACGCTGCCAGAAAGCGGCTGATACCTTGAAAAAACTTCATAACATTCATTGTTCGCTCAACTTCTTTTTGGCTTCAGCAAGGACACAAGCCAGCTGGTCGGGGCAGGAAGTATTGCGGAAGCCGCAAGTTACGCCCGAAAGGCGTTTGATCACTTCGTCGATTTCCATGCCTGCAACCAACTGTTCGATGCCCCGGTGATTACCTTCGCAGCCGCCGAAAAACTTGACGGCTGCGATTTTTTCCCCGGAGAGCTCCACTTCAATGGCTTGAGCACAAACTTTATTGCCGGTATTGTAAAGGTACTTCATAACTCTTACTTTTCTGCCATGGCAATATTGTCAGCGGAAAATTCCTCCATTGCCAGCGTTACGGAGTTCTTCTGACCGGAAGCGTTAGTGTCAAAGTAGTCGTAGCGGGTGGACTGACCGCCAAACCAGGCAAAGTTGCCGTTGTTGGTCAAAAGGTACCATGGCTCGCTGACTTTGCCCGCCACCTTGAGAATGGCTTTGGGTACATACAAGGTACCGTTGACAAAGATCTCCACATAGTTGATGCCCACGCCGCCCAGACCGGAACCGGTGATGCGGACTTCTTCGATTTTTTCGGTAATATCTTTTTCCAGAGCCACAAAGCGGCAGAAAATAGCGTTGCCGGCAGGCTTGTAAACGCCGCTGGCAAGTTTGACCCACTGACCGTTGGATTTGTATTCAACGGCAATATTTTCAATGCCGTAAAATTCGGGCAGGGTTCCGGTGATCTTGACCCATGCGTTGGAAGCAAGGCGGTTGCCCAATTTATCAATGCTTTCCAGCACACCGGCTTTGCGTTCGGCAAAAACATTGGGTTTGATGGTACTGCGGTAGCAGTTCCAGCGGTCGATCATGTGGTCAAAGTAATCGGCATAGCCCTTGCGGAAATCAGCAAACTTTTGGCGGCGTTCGGCAGAACAGCCGTTGTCAAAAATATCCTGGGCAATGAATTTTGCCTGCTGCGAGAGTTCCTTTTCCCACAAAGCATCCAGCAGGTCATCCAGACAGATCTTGCCCAGATCGGTGGTGACTTTATCTTTGCAAGATGCCAATATAGTTTTGCTGCCGGAACATACATTCATGCCCGCTATACTCATGCCGTAATAGTCACGGGTGCAGATGGCACCTTCTTTTACGCCGTCAAAGTGCCGCAGAAGTCCGTTGTTGAGAGCGATTTTCAAAGCCGCCCGGAACACGGCATCGTCGGTGCCGAAAAGTTTTACGGTCATGGCATCAAAGGCTTCGTCGGGAGTCATGCCGTTCATCTGCAAACCACCGGCAACAAATACCGGCAATGTGCGGTAAAGGAAAGTATCGCTCTTTTCCCAACAGGTGAGCAAGCCGCCCAGCACGCCGGGTTTGCCGCTGGCATATTCAAAGTAGCTCTGCGAGTTCCACAAAGTGCGGTCAGCCGGAGCGGCAATGGTTTCAAAGCCGTTGGCGGCATTGACCGCCAGACGGTCTTCGCAATCAACATCCAGCAAGTGCCCCTGATAGTTCCGCACATCGTGCTGATACTGCCAGTCTACCATGACTACATCACGGGGAACATCTTTGAACACATCGGGGTAGAACTCGAACATATCGCTCCACATCATGATGCGTTTGCCGCATTCAGCCATGATCTCACGAATTTTGCAGATGTGTTTGATGAACATTTTCTGTTCAGACATCAAATCGGGCATGGCAGCTTTACAGCGGGGACAGATATTGAAGTTCCAGAACTCATCCAGCCCCACATGGAACCACTTGGAGGGGAACAGTTCAGCGACTTCCTTGAGATAAGTACCGATAAATTTGTAAAACTCGGGATTGGTCACACAAAATGCGTTTTTGCGGGCTCCGCCGAAACGGTCGCGCATTCCATCCTGGATCTCCGAAAGATGTTCCAGCTCTTTGTGCCGCAAAAAGCGTTCGGCATGGCCCAGCGTGGCAACACAGGGAACCACTTCCACGCCCCGTTCGGCAGCGTAGGCAACGATGTGTTTGATCTCGTCAACGGTGTAAACTTCGTTGTCAGCGGGCAGCTGATAGCTGGCAGTTTTGATGCGGTCTTCCAGATAAAGCAGCAAGCCGTTGTATCCGGAGTCGGCAAGAAGGGTAACGAATTTTTCAATAAACTCAACAGTTTCCATCTGCCGTGCCACATCCAACTGTGCCCAACGGATATCCATTTTAGCCATAATACGATCCTTTTGTTGTTTGCTCTTTGCCCAATAATGGTAGGTATTTGAGGAGGGGGAAAAGACCTTTTGAGGGAAGGTCCTTTTCCCCCTCCTCAAACTCCACCCCTTTTTTCCAAACCTTTTATTGGCATTTATCTTTTTGCTCGTCAAAAAGATAAATGCCCTTAAAATTTTGAAAATGTTTCATACACTTGGTGCATTCGACAATTTTCATTTATTTACCCGAATTGGGATCAGAGCATTGTTACTTTGTATTAAAGTTTGTATGCAATCACTCTAATATACTGCCAAAACAGCTTTTTTCCATATATAAGGCAGAGTTTTTTGACTTTTTGCACATTTATTGCTTTGCAGTTGCCGCCGAAAAGGTTATATTAACAAAAAAGTACCGTTCCCATATCGGTTGATATAATATAGCGAGCCAACAGCAACAAGCCCGGTCAGCCTTAAAAATTGAAGGGCATTTATCTATTTCGCAAACGAAATAGATAAATGCCAATAAAAGGTTTGGAAAAGGGTGATGGGGTTCCGTCTTCGCCCTGCGGGCTACGCCGTGACAAGTTTGGGAAGCGGGAAAGAACCGATCCAGAAAAGGTTTTTCCCTCTTCCCCAAGGCTTCCAAATCAACCTTTATCGGGAACAAAACCAATAAAAAAAGGAGTTTTTACTTATGAATATAGCAGAAAATATACTTGAAACTGTGGGTAATACCCCCCTTGTCCGGATCAATAAACTCAATAACTCCAACGCCAATATTTTTGCCAAGGTAGAGTTTTTCAATCCCGGCGGTAGTGCCAAGGATCGGGTGGGGATCGCCATGATCGACGCTGCGGAAAAGGCCGGTTTGATCGCTCCCGGTGCGTTGATCGTGGAACCCACCAGCGGCAATACAGGTGTAGGGCTGGCGATCGCTGCTGCGGTAAAGGGTTACAAACTTATTCTGACCATGCCCGATACTATGAGCGTGGAGCGGCGTAAACTTTTGGCCGCTTATGGTGCAGAACTGGTGCTGACTCCCGGAGCTGAAGGTATGCAAGGGGCAGTTGCCGCCGCCAAAAAACTTTTGGCAGAAAATCCGGGAGCATTCATGCCCCAGCAGTTTGTCAACCCCGCCAATGCTCAAGCTCACGAAAACTCCACCGGCCCGGAAATCTGGCAGGCGTTGGATGGCAAAGTCGATGTCTTGGTGGCCGGGGTGGGAACCGGCGGGACTCTGACCGGCACCGGCAGATACTTGAAAAAACTTGCTCCGGCAGTAGAAATAGTTGCCGTGGAACCGGCATCAAGCCCGCTGCTTTCGGAGGGCAGGGCAGGAGCTCATCAGCTGCAGGGTATAGGAGCAAACTTCATACCCGAAGTGCTGGATAGAACCATCATTGATAAAATCATACCGGTAACTAACGAAGATGCCAAAAATACCGCCCGTGCCTCCGCAGCACAAGAAGGTATGCTTATAGGCATTTCTGGCGGAGCCGCTTTATTCGCCGCCATAGAGCTGGCCAAAGACCCGAAATATGCCAATAAAAATATTGTGGCAGTTCTGCCCGACACAGGAGAACGCTATCTATCAGGCTATTTATTCGAAGATTGATCCGCGGAAGTTTTTTGCAAAATTATTGGAATTATAAATCTGCTTACCTGAATCAATTTTATGCTATTGCGAAAGAGATGACAATACATGGTTGTGATACAGCCGGGCTCCTTTTTTATCTGTCAATAACGATTTTTCGTTTGAAAAAATGTTATTTATTGCAATTTCTCATTTGAAAAAATGTTGCATACATGCTATATTTAGATGCAAAAAGGAGGTTTGAAGATATGAAACGAACAGCAATCGCTCAACTTACAGCGTGGAAAAATTCGCAAAACCGCAAGCCTTTGGTCATACGGGGAGCCCGTCAGGTCGGTAAAACATGGCTGATGAAAGAATTTGGCAAACTGGAGTTCAAAAACTTTGTCTATATCAACTTTGACCGTAATCCGGATATGGCAAATCTTTTTGAAGGAAGTTTGGAAATACCGCGATTGATTTCCGGCTTGCAGATTTACTGTGGGCAGAAGATCACGAGTGATACGCTCTTGATTTTTGATGAGATTCAGGAAGTGCCGCGTGCTTTGAGCAGTTTAAAGTATTTTTGTGAGGAGGCTCCCGAATATGCAGTCATTGCTGCCGGAAGTCTGCTTGGTGTTGCCATGCACCAGGGAACCAGTTTCCCGGTCGGCAAAGTAAACTTTATGGATCTCTACCCATTAAGTTTTACCGAATTTTTAAATGCCACCGGCAATGAAAATCTGGTGGATTTACTGCAAAGCGGTGATTGGCAGCTGATTACCACATTCAAAAATAAATATATTGAACTTCTGCGGTATTACTACTTTATCGGTGGTATGCCGGAGGCGGTTCAAACCTTTATTGATGAAAACGATTTCAATGCTGTCCGCAAGGTGCAGCAGAATATTTTGACCGCTTACGAACAGGATTTTTCCAAACACGCTCCGGTTGAAACTGTTCCACGCATCCGAATGGTCTGGCAGTCTATACCATCGCAACTGGCAAAAGAGAATCGCCGTTTTGTTTATGGAGCTTTGCGTAAAGGAGCAAGAGCCAAAGACTTTGAATTGGCGATCCAATGGCTGAAAGATTGCGGATTGATCCAACAGGTCATCCGGCTTTCCAAACCATCATTACCGCTACCGGCGTATGCGGATGAAGGATTCAAAATGTTTCTCTCTGATGTGGGTTTGCTGGGGGCAATGAGCGGACTTGATGCTGCTACGCTGCTGCATGGAAACGCTTTTTTTAATGAATTCAAAGGAGCGTTGACTGAACAGTATGTTGCCCAAGAGCTGCGTTGCAGTTTAGGGCAAACGCCCTGTTATTGGAGTGCTGAACGTGCTACCGCGGAAGTTGATTTTGTTTTCCAGTACAAATCCGGCATCTACCCGCTTGAAGTCAAGGCTGAAGAAAATTTGAAAGCTAAAAGTTTGAAGGTGTATTCGGAGAAATACACTCCTGCAATTTCTATACGCAGCTCAATGTCTGATTACCGCCACGATGATTGGCTGTTAAACTTGCCGTTGTATGGAATCAGTCAAATTCTGCAAGAATTGGACAGCATACTTTGAGTAGTTGGGGCTATGGAGCAATTTCGCTCTTTACCTTTTTGGGAGAATTTTACCCATACAAAATAAAAAAATGCGAAATAGGGAAAATCATCTATTTTATTCTGGTGTTTTGTGCAATGAAATCCTTTCGTTTATATAAAGCGGTGTGTCCTGCGTGCGGCGGTAGAATTTGCCAATTTGCTCACAGCATCGAAAACTGGATCGTTTTCCTGATTTTCGGCACAATTCACTACCGCTGCCGAGATTGCAAGCATAAGTGGTTTTGAAATGGTAAAATATCAGTAAAAACACCTGCAAGCGGACTTTTACGAACGATCTTCTATGTGTTTTTTCAGTTCTTGAATAAACTCTTCAGCTCCGGTTTCATCTTTGCCGACTTCCAGCACTACGTCATAGGCTGAATACTCATCCGGCGGCGAAAAACGATCTTGGATCAGATAAAAATTGGCGGCAGGCAGGCGTTTTTTCCAGCAGAATATCCCCAATACTCCGGGGAGTATAGCGCAAATGAACATGGCACTGATAACGATCCAATCTTTGGAGTCGATAGCTGCAAAAATTATTACCCCCGCCGGGGGCAGCCAAAAGAGCAAGGCAAGAGCGGTACAGAAAAAGTTTCTGATTTTATGCTGTTCTTTTACATGGAGTATTTCTGAAGACAGCTTGGAATACGCAACCTTTTGGGCAATAGTTTTTTCCGGATTACGCCAGCAAGTTACCAGATATCCGGTATGGAGTTCGGCACAATAGTTTTCAAACTGAAAGCTCGTTATATCTTTGGTTTGAGGTTTTGCAGGAGCATTTTTTCGGCAGATGTCGGCGATTTTCCGGGCAAACTCCCAAGCTTTAACCCGATTGCGTCTGGTGTAAGGTATGGAAAAAATCGTGTTAAGATCATCACTTTGGCAAAAATAAAATGCACCGGTTTGTTCCTTGTGGCGGAGGTTGAAAATGTAGTTGATACTTGCGTAAAACGCCGGCAGCGGTCCGGCAAGTAGTATAAAAAACGCAAGTTTCAATTTTTCCCACAAAGTTTTTTCTACATCCTCAAACGCCAGAAACCATATCACCGGGATCACCAATGCCAGACCAACTATAACCACACACCACGACAAAATCAGCGGAAACAACCGTTGTTTGATCAAAGGTTCTTCATACATATCCGGAGCAAACCCGGCAAGTTCAACGATATTGGATGACAAAGTCTTCTTGCCCTTGCGAACCGTACACATAAGCTGCAAAGTTTTATCGTTAATGGCAAAACCATAGACATATTTGCCGACAGCCGAAAAAAACACATTATCCATAAAAATCCCTCCGGTTAAATTTCCATCCAGCTTCTTACTTGCATGCCATTTCTGGTATATGAGTTTGAACCACTGTAAATCAGCATCCCTCCGTCGCATTGAGAGAGCTTTTGCCAGTAATTAAGTCCTGAAAACATGGAACTTGCGATAGTCTGACCGGATTTTATCTCGATGGGGAATAGTTTCTCGCCATTTTCAATCAGCAGATCCACCTCATGACCTTGCGAATCACGCCAGAAATAGAAAGGAGCATCCTCCCCGGCATTGAAACAGGTTTTCATCAATTCTGATATTATATAAGTTTCGAAAATCGCTCCCCGCTGGCTGTGAAGCTGCAAATCTTCTGCCGAGCGTATATTGAGCAGATAACAGAGCAAACCCGTGTCATAAAAATAGAGTTTCGGGGTTTTTATCAGGCGTTTATTAAAATTTTTAGAGTGAGGTTTCAATAAAAATATAATGTAACTTGTACACAACAATGAAATCCATCGTTTTACAGTAACCGGCGAAACGCCGACATCTGACGCAAGAGAGTCCATGTTGAGAATTTGCCCGCTCCTGCCGGCTGTCAGTCGCAGGAAACGCTCAAATGTTTCCAAGTCTTCCACATTGATCAAACTTCTGACATCCCGTTCCAAATAACTTTGAGTGTATTGAGCATACCAGTTTGTCGGTTTGATATTACGAGCATAAACAGGTGGATAACCGCCGCGAAAAATCTGTTTAACAGCAGAGTTTTCCTCACCACAAGGTTTTATGATTTCGTTACTCAAATTAAAGACATCGTGATTACTTCTGCCATTGATCTCCCGATAAGACAGCGGCAGTAATTTTAAAGTAGAACAGCGACCGGCAAGTGATTGGCTTATTGCTTCCTGCAAGTGAAAATTTTGTGATCCGGAAAGAATAAATTCCCCCATCTTCCGGTGATCATCCACAAGCGGCATTATATAACTGAAAAGTTCCGGAACCCGTTGAACTTCATCCAAAATAACCGGTTGGGAAAATTGAGCAAGAAAACCATTAGGGTCTTCCAAAGCAAATTGTCTGACATCCGGTTTTTCAAGATTTACATATATATAGTCAGGAAACAACTCTCTGCATAAAGTAGTTTTGCCAGACTGTCTGGGCCCGGTAACTGCTACAACCGGGTATTGGGTAGCTGCCTCTAAAACAAGTTTGCCAATATGTCTTTGTATCATAAAACAGTCCCCTTTTTTTTGTAAATATAACATTAAAAGTTATAATTGAAAAGAAAATCTCCAAAATAAACAGCAAAAACCTTGCAAATCTAACATTCAATATTAGATTTGCAAGGTTTTTCAGGCAACGGAAACAGCTTTAAGTAATATTGGAATACCCAAAAATCAAGCTATCAGTCGAAACCTTGTCGAAAAAAAGCCTGCTTGCGATTGAAAGAAAAGAATTCTACCGGCAACTGTCTATTCTATTCCGGTAATAGTCGATCATAAGTTGACAGGAAGCTGTATCTTCTTTGGCAAGGAACCGCAGTTGTTCATCAATGGCACTCACTGCATACGGCTGCAAGTTATCCCGCAGTAAACAAGCGTAATTCACCAGCATTGAAGCGCAAATCAGTGATGTTGTATTGGCAAGGAAATCCCGGCGCAGTACCAGTTGTTTGCTCTTGTGGCAAACACAAAATGACGGCAAGTGGCGATTCCGGGCAACAAGTATCATACGGATATTTTCAGTAACCAAGTTATAGTGTTCAGCATTGCCGGTATGTGCTTTGAGAACCTTCAACGCCCCGGTAATAATATCGGCATCCTCCTGACAGGAGGCAATAACGCTGATATTATCTGCGGCAAACACTTTTCCCGCCCGCAACGCCGAAAATGCGGTGAGCAGTTTTAAGATCAGTCGTTTTATTGGCATCAATTATTCCTTTTGAAAAATTTTACGGACTATTACAGACACAAACGGACACTAACGGAGTCCGTATTTGTCCGTATCTGTCCGTACAAGTCCGTAAGAGTCTGTAAAATCATGCTCTTATCTTTCCAATACACGCCCTGCAAGGGCAATATTTCAAAGTTTTGCTTCATCGGGTGTACTTTCTGTTATGTTCCGCAAATTACGAATCAGCGTTAAATGGTCGTAAATTTCCTGATCATGATAGTTTTTCAGATTTTCAGCAAGCAAATCGTACCAATAATATGCTTGTGAAAAATCTTGTATCACCAGATAGCGGCTTGCCAATGAATCAGAAATAAATGTCATATTTTTGAAATCATTATTTTTCTGTGCGGTTTCATAGGCTTTTTGCAAAAGTTTTATTGCCGATCGATTATGGACATAAATGTCGGCAAGAGAAGCCATTACATCGATATTGTCCGGGTACTTTTTCAAAAGAGAGTACAAGTAACGGCGCAGCTTATTCCGTGTTGAAGCCGAATCGTTCTCCGCAAGCTCCAGCGCCAGTTCCCTGCAAATCGCCCATTCTTCCGGACTTACCGGCAATATTTCAAAGGTTTGCTTTTTCATAGGGTGTATTTCCTTTCACGGCTT
>JAFVQX010000162.1 GCA_017504585.1 Lentisphaeria bacterium | reverse complement strand
TATTCCGGCCAGAGCGAATAATAGTTTCAGCAACGTGGCTGCTGTTGTTATTGCAGAGAGTTTTTTTACAGAATGTACATTATCTGCAATTTCTTTGGGAAGGATTGTGGGTAACCCCCAATTCACAAAAGCAGAAAAATAACATGCAACAGTTTGTGCTAAAATTATTTTTCCATAATTTTCAGCACCGCAAACCCGGATGATGTACGGCATGGCAATAAAAGGCAGCAACAGTCTTATTCCATAAACAATACTTAAAAAAAATGAATTTTTTATAATGGTTTTGTATTGTTCAAATAAATCTTTTAGCGAAAAAAACATCAATTATTCCCCGTTTGGCAAACGATCTTTTGTATATGGCAAAAGCCAGAGCCATTACATAATTATGCAGCAAAGCGTCTTAAAAATTTCTTAATTTTGCTATTCCTTAATATTTGCAACGGAAGCATGGCAATATTGCCAACCGTAAACGGCAGAAAACGAAAAACTGCATAAATATACATTGAGTGCAAGCGGACAGCAAATGAGCCTTCGTGGGCAAAACTGAAATGCTTGCAGGTTTTTAGTACTTCCATGCATTCCTTATAAAACGATTTTTTTCTGGTTGATAAAATATTGCAATAAGCTACACTTATTTGTATTGCCAGAAATGCAATAAGCTCACCGCGGAAATGATCAAGTAATTTGTGGCGTTCAAAGGTTTCTCTGATTATCATCATGCTCGCAGCAAAAGAATCATAGCTTTTTTTAGCTTTGGTACAGATAGTTTGTCTATTCTGGTTGATTCGATAAACATAAAAACCGCCATTTACCAAACACAATCGCTCGGCCGCAAGAAAATATTCTGCCCAAAACCGATTGTCTTCGGCAAAGTTGCATTGAACATCAAAACTTATCTTATGTTGCTCTATGAATGAGCGCAAATATACTTTGTTACACGGGGAACAATCTAGTAATCCGCGAATAACGGATTTACATGTTTCTATGTTAAACGTATTTTTTGTTAAAGTGGATGGGAACAAAGAGTCTGTATGATATTCAAATTTTTTTGTTACCTCATTGTAATATTTAATTCCGCAAATTGCTGCTTGCGCAGAGTTTTCTTCTGCAGCGCTGACTAGTGTAGAAAATAGTTCTGGTTCTACCCAATCATCACTATCGCAAAATGTAACATATTTGCCATGAGATTTTTGTTGCCCCAAGTTACGGGCCGATGATTGTCCTTCGTTTTTTTTATGAATTACTTTTATATTCCAATCAGGATTATCTGCTTTGAATTTATCACAAATTTCCGGGGAACTATCAGTACTTCCGTCATCAATAATTATGATTTCCAAATCTTTAAGAGTACTGCTCAAAAGAGAATTGAGTGATTTTTCTAAGTATTGTTCAGTATTGAAAACTGGAACGATAACGGATAGAAGCGGGGCTTTATTGGCGGTATTCATTTGATAGACTCTGCCATTTTGTAGGATTTTTTGTAAAACTTCATCAGCAGATTGGCAATGCTTTTACCCCAAATGCCGACAAAAATGTTCAAATCTTCATTGTAACGCCGGTTATCATGTATCGCAGCGCTGGTTTCGGTACTTTCGTCTATCCGGTGCGCCATGAGACGTTTACGCAAATAGATGAACGAACCATCGCGTCGCGCCAGTTCAACCCATTTTGCCCAATCCAGATTTACGGAATAATTGCGATCAAATTTTAACTCTCCTATTTTATCCAGATTGTATGATACTGAAGGACAGCAAATAGAATTACCAAAACTCAATATCAGCTTTTTGACCGCTTTCCACTTCCAAGTGCATTTTATGTAAAAAGGCCACAGCAAAAAACGTTTGATCCATAAATAGCCACGGTTGCCTAAATATTGGCCGTTGGCTAAATCGCAATAATCGGTAAATGCAATCAAGCTATTAGGATGCTTCTGAAAGGCCTGAAGAACCTTTTGGGCATATTCCGGAAAATAAATATCATCTTGGTGAGCTATAGTAACATATTGGGTTTTTGCACATGAAACTGCAAACTCCCAATCTGCGGCAATACCACCGTTGGGGTGAGGATTTACAAAATATTCAACACCATACTTATCTGAAATACATTTTAAAAAGCTTGATGGAGTAGATGTTGCAAGCAATATTTTTACCGGAATAGTTTGGCGCAACAGAGACTGGAGCGCTTCTTCCAAATATTCGCTCTCTTTATAGGCACATATAGCCATTGTTAATTCATTTTTCAGCATTATTCTTGTCTGCCTTTTCTGCTTTGAGCAGGGTTACTTCTTCGGTCAGGCGTTTTAATTTTTCTGTTTGTCTGGATATTATTATTGATTGTTGGAACAGCAGCAATATCATACCGCCAAGCATAAACAGCACCAGCACAAAGGGTGGCGTGTATACTTGGATCAGCATGGCTACATAGTTCAGCAGGCGCGGCGCCCATGCCAAAACTATCATCCCGCATGTTACAACTATCCAAAGCAGGGCATAGCCCGCACTCAATATCCCACGGTGTATTGCCCAAAAAACCGTCACCAAAAAACACAAACTGCCGAAAAGTGCAATGTATTGAATCAAAGTCATCGCTTAATTTTTCCTTTCCCGTACCGGTGAACGCAACGCCGCCATAAGCATCGCCAACGACACTTTGACCATGTAATACACCGCTTTTAACGCTGATATTGAGGAGGTGCCGCCTTGCCGGAGATTCATCTTGCACGGAACTTCTTTGACCCGGAATTTATTTCTTATAAACAATATGTTTTCTTCCGGTTCCGGATAGTCAAAAGATGGATAATTTTTGGCAGCAAACGCCAGAGCTTCCTGATTATACCCCCGGAACCCGGATGTATTATCTGTCATGGTTTTACGGGTAAGCACCCAGCAAAGCATCTGAAAAAACTTTATACCTATCCGGCGGATAAAGGTTGATTTAAAACCATCACCCACTACCAGAAAACGCGAGCCGATAGTCAAATCCGCTTCTCCGCTGCGCAATGGTGCAAGCAGTAACTCGATTTCTTCTGCCAGATGTTGACCGTCGCCATCAAACTTTACTGCATAAGCCGCATTATGCCGGTATGCGTAAAGCAATCCGGTTTCAACTGTGGTCCCGATGCCGCAGTTAAATGGCTGAACCAGAGATACCACCCGGTCGCTATGGATTTTTTTTACTTCTTCAACGCTGTTATCTTTTGACCCGTCATCGATCACAACCGCTATGGCATCGGGTCTGACTGTCAACAGATTTTCAACGGTTTTTCTGATAGCTGCCGCTTCGTTATAGCAGGGAATTATTACAAAAACTTTGTCGTTGCTCATGTTATTTATTCTCCTGCTTTTTTACTTTGAATATCCAGATGTTTTTGCTGTGGGGCGTATTGGGTATGCGTTCCAGATCGGTCCGCTTTTCCATTCCGAACGAATGTTTGCGGTGCACCACTGCCAGGTCAAAATCTTTGAAAGTCGCCGGGTCGTTCTGCTTTTTTTCGTAGCCGTCGGTGTGGAGCGCTCCGCTCCAATATGCGGTTTCGGTCATTTGCGGCGCAAAGATTATAAGTTTACGCTCCGGAAAATGTTTTTTGCCGTATTCTGCTATCCATTTGCCTGCCGCCTGAAAATCTTTGCCCTTGCTGGAGTATGCCCGTTTTACGCCGTTGGCGATTTGCCCCAACAGGATCGCCGCAACTCCTATGGCGCAGAATATATGCAGTTTGCAAGGCACATATTTGATGATTTGCCGACGGATGAAATCTGCTCCGGTCAGCGTAAACATCATAAACAACGGTATCAGAAAGAGATAGTAGCGCTGTGCTGAAACCGTGGCCATGTATACAGCAAACTGGATCAGCGATACCCCCGCAAACAACCAGTAATCACTGCTCATTTGTTTGCGTTTGATGAGCAGCAGCAATCCCAATGCTGCCAACGCCAGATAAAGCTCGTAACTGCCGCGCACAAAACAGGATAAGTCGTGTCCCAAATCTTTTTTATCAGACAGGTCTTTGCTGTAACTGACAAATTTTGCTTCTCCGGGTTTTTCCGGCGCCGGTGCTGTTGCCTTTTTCGGTGCGGGCTTGGCCAATGCTCTTTTGATGTAGCTGACCATTCTGGCATCCGGCGTAAAATAACCGCTTTGGCTGTAATTCATTGCGCAGAATGGAGCCAGTGCCGCCATGGTGCAGATCATTGCTGTCGGCAGCATGATGAACTGTTTTTTCCACTGGACATTGCTCCGGAAAATCAGCAGAAACAACCAGTAGCCGCCCAATAATGCCGCGGTCGTGATAATGCCTTCTCCCCGCGCCGCGGCCATAAAACCTGCCGAAATACCGAACAATACGGCGTTTTTGATTTTCGGCTCTTCGCTGCTGCGCAAAAAGTATAATATTGCCGCAATCAGAAAGAATATCCGTGCTGAATCCAGCAGCGGCGCACAGGCAAAGCGTATCATCTTGGGAGCACTTACATAAAGCACACAGCCCCATGCCGCTGCCAGCGGCGACACATAACGCTCCAGCAATTTACGCAAAGGAAAACAAGTCGCCAGATAAAAGATCCCCGCTACCAATGTGAGCGCTTTTACTGCTTCTACTCCGCAATATGCCAGCAAGCCGGCAAGCGTTATGTTGAGCATCGGTACCTGGGTGGCAATGCCTTCGGCAAAGTTGCCTTCGCCGATAGAACGGGTGAAAACTGCGTAAACGTGGGCGGTGTCGCGGTAAATATCGGTAAGAAAAAATACATGCGATAACGAACAGAAGCCGGCAATCAGTAATGCCAGACTGAAGACTTTTCGGGAGTCGCCTGCCGCAGAAAGGAGTTTGCTGCCCCAGCTCTTTGCACTCATTATTGCTCTTGCCTTTTCAATAAAATTTGTATATACACGCCTCAATAAAATATATTACCTTTGTAATATAATCTCTATCAGGCAAGTTTGCAAGTTTATTTATAAGGAAAGATTTGCCCGAACTGGTATTTTTTGCTTAATTCTGCCATTACTTCCGCTTCGCGGCGGCGCATTGACTGGCGCGAAATGTCATCCAGATCGTCTTCGCCAGCCGCGTGCAGACAACCGTGGACTATGTAGAGCATCAGCTCATTGGCAAAGCTTGAATCGGCTCTTTCGGCGCCTTCGCGCTCGGCAAAAGGTACGCACACCAGTAGTTCCAGACCCATATCGCCGGGGAAGAGCGCTTCGGGTTCTTCCAGATAAGCCATGGTTATAACGTCGGTGGTACCCGGTACGTCCATGATCTCCACATGGGCTTCGGCCATGGCTTCGTCGTCCAGAAACCAGATCCGGAACTCCCAATCGCCCGCCACGGGCAAACCCGCCAGCATGGCGGCATCACTCATTGCCCGGTGCAGCAGTTTTTTGTTCGGTACCGGACGCCGGGCGCTCTGAAAAGAGTACGTTGTCTTCATCGTTGTTATCATCCTTGGGATATGCTATTCGGCTGTGATACATGGTTGTCAGGGTGCGGGCAAAGCTTTCGTTGATCCGCGAAAGTTCTTCGATAGTCAGATCCGCATCATCCAGCTGACCATCGCGCCAGCGTTTGCGGAATATATCGTTGACCAGTGCTTCGATTTTGCTGGCGGTGGGTTTTTCCAATGAACGGCACGCCGCTTCGCAGGCATCGGCCAGACTTACTATGACCACCTCTTTTTCGTGGGGCAGGGGGCCGGGGTAGCGGTAGTCGCTTTCCAGAACCTGTTCGCCGGTGTTGATCGCTTCGTGGTAAAAATACTGGATCAAATCGGTGCCCTGATGCTGCTGGATAAACTGGCGGACTTTGCGGCAGAGTTTGTACTGAACAGCCATATCCAGACCATCTTTAACATGGTTGCTGATGATCAGACTGCTCATGCGGGGCGACAGCTTATCGTGAGGATTGCTGTCGCTTTGGTTGTTTTCGATAAAATACTCGGGATTCTTTATTTTGCCGATATCGTGGAAAAGCGCTCCCGCGCGTGCCAGAATTGCGTTGGCTTCGATATCCACCGCGGCATTTTCTGCCAGAACTGCCACGTTCTGACTGTGCAATGATGTCCCCGGAGCCTTCAAGTGCAGCTCTTTCAAAAGCGGGTGGTTGTAATCGCACAGCACCATCAGCGACATGTTGGTACTGACATTGAAAAGCAGCTCAAACAAAAATATCAGCAGCATCGCCGCAACCGCAGTAAAGAGGGCGTTGGCTACGGCTAATCCCAAGGAAAAAATCAGCACTTGCGGCGCGCTTGTCACATGCCACAACATGTTGAAATCCAACAGCCAGCCGGTGATTGCCACGCAGAGGAACGCCCGCAGGAAAAAGCTGCGGTAATTGCCGGATGGCCGCACCAGAAGTCCGCACAATGCACTCAAAACAAAGCCTTCCAGCGCCACGTTGAATGACCCGTTGAGCATCAGTGCCGAAATCATGGCGGTAAAAAATCCGATATAAAGCGCCACCCGGTATCCGGCCATGACCGTCAGCAGAACTGCCGGCAGTGCCAGCGGTAAAGCATCGGCGAGCAGCTCCGGCGGAATTGCCAGCATACCGCTGAAAAAGTAGAACGTTTCCATTGCCAGATAGTTGATCCCCAGCGACAACGCCGACACCGTTACGATCATGGCGATCCGGCGGGAACTGTGGGCGATCTCCGGATGGATGTGTGCCAGATAAAACCCCGCAAAGAGTATAAGTGTAAGGCTCCAGAAGACATTGTGCCAGAAATTCTGCCAGCGGTTCTCTTCCTGATGGCGCATTGCCAGCACTTGCCGTTGAGCCGCAAGCGCATCCAGCACTTTAGCGGTCACCGGGGTATTGCGTTTGATTATCACATCGTTTTTATTGACCTCTTCCATGACCGGCTGCAGTGCTTTGATCGCGGCTTCCCGGCGGGCGATGGTGCGTTTGCTGTCAAGCTCCAGATTGCCGGTGTCGCCCAAAACGGTGAGCATCAGGCGCTTGATAGCCTGTTCATCCAGCTTGGCAGTTTTCTTTTCGGGACTGTAACTTAAAAGCAGCAGCGAGAGCTGTTCGGCGGCTTGATCCAGCGTCATTACGCTGCGCAGCGTGCGGACTTTGCGGTCGCGCCCCGCGTTATCCACCAGTCTGACCGGAGAATCGGGAGCCGGATTGGTCAGTTTGCCCAGGGCTATGATCCCGTCGTTGAGCAGCCGGTTGACTTCGTCGCAGAACTGTTCCCGCAGCAGTTGGTCTTTTTCCAGCTGCGACAATATGAGAAATGCTGCCGGGCTGAGTGCTGCTGTTTCTTGGGCAACTGATTGTTCCGGAGCTACATACACCTTTTTTTCTGCTTCCAGCTTGGCGCGCTGATTTATGCTTTGCAGCAGTTGATCGAGGTTTTTGAGGATCTGCCCGCTGTATGCTTCCGACAGCCGGAAGTATCTTGGCTGCATGGTGGTGGTTTCTGCCAGCTTTACTGCGGTGGCGGCTTTGTCTTCAAAAGAAAAGCTCTCCCGGGCAAAAATCGTTGCCGGTGCCAGCTGATTGGGCACCAGCTCCGGATACTGCCGCAGCTCGGGCAGGGTCAGGACCGTTACGCACACTCCCAGCAGTATGACCACCAGGAACAAAGTCAATATGGGCGAACGGTCGGCAGCTTCGCCCCAGATGGAGTCGGTGCGGCGCTTGCGGGTGCCAAGTTGACCTTCGCGCTCCATGCGGCGGCGTTCAAGAAGTCGGGTGATAAAGCCTGCCATAATTTGTTAAACCTCCGGCAAGTAACAGATTTTTCAGCGCAAGCCCACGGCTTTGCGGACTTTTTCCATAGTTTCATCGGCAACAGCACGGGCTTTGGCTGCGCCTTTGTTGAGGATGTTCCACACTTCGCCGGGATCTTTGGCGAACTCTTCGCGCTTGGCGCGCATGGGCCCGAAGTAGGCTTCGATGGCTTCGAACAGTGCCTGTTTGGCGTGACCGTAACCGTAATTGCCGGCCCGGTAGTTGGCGCACAGATCATCGTACTGTTCGCTGCTGGCAATAAGTTTGTAAAGTTTTGCCACATTGCAAGTATCCGGATCCTTGACATCTTCCAGCCCTTTGGAGTCGGTAACGATGCTCATGACCAGTTTACGGATCGCCTTGGGCGCCCCGAAAAGCGGAATGGTGTTGTTGTAGCTCTTGCTCATTTTCTGCCCATCCAACCCGGGGATGACTGCCACATTTTCGGCAATGTGCCCGTCAGGAACAGTAAAGATCTCGCCATAGCGTTCGTTGAAACGGATCGCCAGATCGCGGGTGATTTCCAGATGCTGCTTCTGATCTTTGCCCACCGGCACCAGATCGCTCTGATACAGCAGAATGTCTGCCGCCATCAGCACCGGGTAGGTGAAGAGTCCGGCGTTGGGCATAAAGCCTTTGGCGATTTTATCTTTGTAACTGTGGGCGCGTTCCAGAAAACCCACGGTGGTAATAGTGTTGAGTATCCACATAAGTTCAGTTACTTGCGGTACATCGCTCTGACGGAAAAATACGGTATGTTCCGCATCCAGCCCGCAAGCCAGAAAGTCCAGCGCCACATCAAAGACCCGCTGCCGCAAGGCTTCCGGCTCGGGACTGGTGGTCAAAGCATGATAATCGGCGATGAACAGAAAGCTTTCGCCCAGTTTCTGGAATTCCAGATTGGGCTGCATGGCGCCGAAATAATTCCCCAGATGCAGGGTGCCGGAAGGTTGAAAACCAGAAAGAATACGCATGTTATTTTTCTCCAAAAGTTAAAAAATTATCTCTTTTTGTATAATTTACCATACATTTTGCACGATTGCAAATGTGCGGCACTTGCATTTATGACGAAAACGCTTATATTATTAGATATGAAGACACGTCTGCCGGAAAAACAAGTTATCCGGAGCGCGTATTTGCAGCGATAAACCGACATCTGTATTTTTGACAGTTGGTTTGTCCGCAGTGGAAGAATTTTTTAACCGCAGCGTACCTGTCAGCATAGCTTTCCGGGGTAAGGAAAGGTACTTGTCGGCGGGGAACACTGTATTTTTCAGGAAAGAAGATTTATGAAACCATTTTTCGCATTTGCCGGGCAGGGCGCCCAGGCAGTAGGTATGGGCAAGGATCTTTACGACAAGTATCCGGCTGCCAAAGCTATTTTTGATGAAGCTGATGCCACACTGGGGTATTCGGTGTCGGAACTCTGTTTCGAAGGTCCTGCCGAAAAACTTACCGAAACCATCTATTGCCAGCCGGCGATCTACACTATGAGTGTAGCGTGTCTGGAAGCGTTCCGCAGCCGTTTCGGCGAAGCAGTCGCTCCTTTTGCCTGCGCCGGTTTGAGTCTGGGGGAATATGGCGCGCTGTATGCTGCCGGTACTTTCGGTTTTGCCGAAGGTCTCAAGCTCCTTGCCCGCCGCGCCGAGCTTATGGATAAAGCTTGCAACGAAACCCGCGGCGCCATGGCGTCGGTATTGAGTACCGAACGATCGGTCATCAAAGAAGTGTGCGGCGGCTGCGAAGTGGATATTGCCAACTACAACAGTCCCGCCCAGGTGGTTATTTCCGGCGACAAGGCGCAGGTCATCCGCGCGATCAAACTTTTGCAGGAAAAAGGTCTGCGCAAGATCATTCCGCTGAACGTGGCAGGGGCTTTCCACTCCCGTTTGATGAAAAGTGCCGGTGTGGGGCTCAAACCCGTGCTGAATGCTGCCGGGCTCAAGATGCCCACTGTGCCGGTCTATCACAACCTGACTGCGGCGCCGGCGGCTACTTTGCCGGAGCTTAAAACCAACCTGGCCGGTCAGGTTGCCGGTTCGGTCCGTTGGGAAGAATCGGTCAGAGCCATGGTCGCCGCCGGAGCGGATACCATGATCGAATTCGGCCCGGGTTCGGTGCTTACCGGACTTTTGCGCCGCACTCTGCCGGATGTCAAATACTATAATATCAACAGTGTTGAAACGTTGGAAGCGTTTACGCTCTAAAGAAAGGAAAAGATTATGAGTCTTGAAAAACGTCTTGAAGGCAAGGTCGCTCTGGTGACCGGCGGTGCCCGTGGCATCGGTAAAGCTATTTCCGCCCGTCTGGCTGCGGAAGGTGCTAAACTTGCGATCGTCGACATTATGCTCGATGTAGCGCAGGCGACAGCAGATGAATTCGTTGCGCAGGGTGTGGAAGCCAAGGCGTATGCGGCAAACGTGGCAAGCTTTGCTGATGCCGAAGCTACTATTGCCCAGGTGGTTGCCGATTTCGGTTCGCTGGATATCCTGGTCAACAATGCCGGTATCACCCGCGACACTCTGATGCTGCGTATGACCGAAGAAGATTTCGACAAGGTCATTGCCGTCAACCTCAAAGGTACCTTCAACTTTACCAAGGCCGCCATCCGTCCGATGATGAAGGCCCGCGCCGGCAAGATCGTGAACATTGCTTCGGTAGTCGGCAGAATGGGTAACGTCGGTCAGGCCAACTATGCTGCCAGTAAAGCCGGTGTTATCGGTTTGACCAAAACTGTTGCCAAAGAATTTGCCAGCCGCAACATTCAGGCCAACGCGGTTGCTCCCGGTTACATCATTACCGATATGACCGGCAAACTTTCTGAAGAAGCCCGCGAAGCCTTTATGCAGGTGATCCCCATGAAGCGCGGCGGAACTCCGGAAGATGTTGCCAATGTGGTCTACTTCCTGGCCAGCCCCGATTCGGATTATGTGACCGGTCAGGTCATCAATATCGACGGTGGTATGCTCATGTAATATAATTTACCGGAGGCGGAAAATAAAATTCGGATTTGAATTTGATTTTTCGCCTTTTGGTGCTATATTATATGGAAAGTCGTCAAATTTATTGGCGAGCGTGAAATTGAAACCCTTTAGTCAGATATAAAGTTAAACCTCAAAG
>JAFVQX010000161.1 GCA_017504585.1 Lentisphaeria bacterium | reverse complement strand
TCGGTCAGGGTGCTCAAATTTTTGTCCTTGAGCTTACGGCACTCGATAAACTGCCAGCCCAATGCTTTGGTGGCTTTGATCTGCACATTTATATCAGTGCCGGCTTCATCAGCAAATCCGGTAAGAAACATCTTTACGCCTCCAGTTCAAATCAGAACGACTTGTTGAATTCGTCGCTTTGAGTTGTATTTTCCACGGTTTTTTTCTGCCAGCGGGAGTTTTCCACCAGCTTTGCCAACATTTCTGCATAGGCTTGCGAGTCAAGGGGCATATTTACTGTAACATCTTTCAAGCCCGAATAAAGCATGGCGTTGCCCAGCTCCAAACCACGGATGCCTTCTTCCAGCGGAGCAATCAGTCCGGCTTTGCCCAGCACGGCAGCTGCCACATTTTCAATGATCGCCCGGTGGGCAACCACTCCGGCGGCGGGAATGGGGATCGTGCAATCCCAGCAGGGCGGTGCGGCAAATCCGTTGGGGGAGCGGCGGCTGTAATCGGTCATCTCTTCTTCGTTGCGTTTGAAGTGGATTTGACCGTTTTCCAATATCAAGAGTCCCCGTTCACCGGTGATCTCCAACCGGTTCACTCCGGGGGCTTCGCCGGTGCTGGCAATAAAGTTGGCGGTCATGCCGTTGGCAAATTCCATATAGGCATTTACATCGTCTTCCACTTCAATATCATGGTATTTGCCCAGCTTGGCAGAGGCTCTGACCATGGTGGGCATACCGAAAAACCACTGAAACAAATCCAGCTGGTGCGGGCACTGGTTGAGCAAAACTCCCCCGCCTTCGCCCCGCCAGCTGGCACGCCAGTCGCCGGAGTCATAATAATATTGGGTGCGGAACCAGTTGGTAATGGTCCAGCAGACCCGCCGCAGTTCGCCAAGTTCGCCTTTGTCAATAAGTTCTTTGAGCTTGATATGGGCGGGCAAAGTCCGCTGATTGAACATGAGAGCTTTGACCAGATGGGGGTATTTAACTGCTTCGGCAAGCAATCTTTCGGCTTCGGCTTTATGTACGGCAATGGGTTTTTCCACCAGTACATGTTTGTTGTTGCGCATGGCTTCGATGGCTATATCCACATGAAAATAGTGGGGTACGGCAACCAGCACTACATCCACATCCGGATCCTGACACAGCTCCGAAGCATTGTTGTAGCACTTGATTTTTTCCCGGACTTCGGCTGGTATACGCTCAAATGCAGAGCTATTGCAATCGCAAACCGCCGTAAGTTTGCAGTTTGCTGCGATCCCCAGATTCCGCACATGGGAAGACCCCATGTTGCCGATGCCGACAACACCGAAACGAACAATATCCTGACTCATATATGATCTCCTGTATGATTTTTGTCCGGTTGTACCCTTATACAGAAAAATATAGCAGAAATAATTTTTTATTTCAATGGCCAAAGCGTATTTTCGCCCCACCAAGTTGATTTATTGATTTATATTTAACAAGCTGCTCACCTTATACAAAGCAGTATCAAGTTACAATTTAAATGATTTAATGATTTATATTTATTCTTCATAACGGTCGCTATGCGGTATATAACATAAATTTTTCAGGATTTTTCTTTCCGGCAGCGGAGCTTGGGGTTGCAAACTTCTTTATCGGTGCTATGGTAATAAATATTGATAATAATTTCATACAGACGCGTCATCAGGGAGTTTTATGGAAAACCGTACCGAAGAAGTTATACATTACATTCTTCAGAAAATCCAGTCCGGCGAATACCAGGCGGGTGACTGCATACAATCTCAAAGTATCCTGACGCGTAAATTGAATTGTTCACGCACCACGGTCGAGCGGGCAATGAAGCGTTTGATAAGATCCGGCGTGCTGGAAGGCAAACGCGGCAGCGGCACTTTTGTCCGCAACCCGGTCGGTTTGAGCAACAGCTCGGTAAATGAAGTTGTAGTCATAGCCGGTCAGCTGGATCATTTGCAGCGTTCCAGTTTCAGTGCCATGTTTATCGGCATGGACTCCAACGGTTTGCCGGTACGCTGGCTGACTGCCGAACAGGCTTATTCCAATATTGCCGAGCTTTATAAAAACAAACCGGCGGTGATCGCCTATATGCCCGACCCGCCCATGCTGATGCTGCTGAATAAACTCCAATCGCTGAATATACCCATATTGCTGATCAACCGTACCTATGCCGGATTTGATTATGTTACGACCGATACTGACTCCAGTCTGCGCACTGGTATCAGCTGGCTGCAAGGCAAAGCCGGTGCCGGAGCCAATGCGGCGCTGGTCAGTGCCATACCCGATCAAATGCGCCCCTACATTGCCGAGCGGATCATTGCCGCTTACGAAATTTGCATGGAGCTGAACTTTACCATCCAGCCGGAACACATCATTAAACGTGATTTTGAGCGGGAAGGCAAAGTAGCTTACGAGTTTATTGCCGATACATTGTTCCGGCGGAGCAGAAAAAATCTGGCGATAATTGTGCCCAACTGCGAATTGGCAGAAAAGTGTATGGAAATAGCTCATCAGTGCAATAAACAAAGCGGCAAAGATTTCTTTTTGCTGACATTTGATTCGATACGCTCCGAACACGGCACCTACGGTACCGGAGTTATGGTCCAGCAGCACGCCATGTTCCGCCCCCGGATCGAACAATGGCTGCGGCAGATAATCTCCGGCGACCGCAGTTTCTTTGCCGCCAAAATCAAAACCCGCTTATACACCGCCTGAAAAAACGGTATGTTCCCAACAAGGGTCGGTGTTGCAAAACTGTTTTGTGGGGAAGAAACCTTTTTGAAAAAAGGTTCTCTTCCCCACACCCCATTGTCCAAAAACTTTCACCGGAATTGCTTTTATTACAAGTAATAAAAGCAATTCCAATTTATTTTATATAAAAGAGATACAACGTTTTACCTGAATAATTTTTACTGGTGTTGTATAAATTCAGGCTTGCCGATTTTTTCGACAGCAAATAAAAATTTATGCAAAAAAACAGGGGATTTGCAACCTTTTATGAGGTTTTGCAACAGCCCCCTTTTTCCCCTCCTCAACTCGTCACGGCGTAGCCTCCGGCGAAGACGGAACTCCACCCCTTTTTTCCCTTGTCCGCCGTAGCCTTGGCGAAGGAGGAAAACCTTTTACCGGCATTTATCTTTTTGCTCCGCAAAAAGATAAATGCCATTCAAATTTTGAAAAAATTCTCAATGCACAGGTATATCTGTCATTTTTATCTACCTACCCGCATTGGGAACAGAGCTCCTGAAAAAAACGGTAAATCAAATCGTGCCGGACTACTTATTCTGATGCCCCGGATTGGATCTCTTCCTGTTTTTTTTGTTTGCACTCATTGCGGTATTCCAATGGCGACATGCCGCTGTTGCGCTTAAAAAATCTGGAAAAATTATAGACATTGCTGAATTGCAGCATGGAGGATATTTCACTTATTGAAAAATTTGTTGTCCTCAAATGCGTCCGGGCGGTTTCCATGATTTGGGCGGTAATAAAATCTGCCGGTTTGTGGTATCTGGTGACTTCCGGCGGCAGCGAATTCATCTCTTTGCGGAAACGGTACCGCAACTGCGGCACAGTCAGATTCAGCCCGTCAGCTACATATTTAACGCTCAAACCGGCTCCGAATTGATAGATCTTATGCCGCATGAACTGCAGCACTTCGTAGCCGGAAAACTCATCCACATTCAGTTTTGCCCAATGGTCAAGCAACCCGGCAAGCAGCATCGTAACGAGTTCCGAGTGTTGATCGGCAGTTATATTTACGGCGGGCTCTTCCGGCAAAAGCAGATTTTTCAGACTTTCGGTAACCCACTGCAAGAATGTATCTGCCGGCATTTTGCAAACACTTTTGGGCAAGTTGATATTTTCCTGCAGCTTGAATTTGAAACTGAAAAACGAACAGCTCTTATTTTTGTAGGGCCGGAACGAATGCTGTCTGCCCAGCGGTATAAACAAAACATCTCCGGGAGAAAGCAGAATATCGCCGGATAACTTGCCCCGGCAGTAACGGTTGCCGCTCAAGTAGATTTCAAGTTGATAAAAGTCGTGTTTGTGCATGTATATGCGTTCCCGGGTGATCTCCTGACCTACTCCCCAGAAAAGCGTTTCAAGTTTTATCAGCTTCATATATCATTGGTACTTTTTGATAAAAAATTTGAACTTTATGCTATTTACAATACACCGCTTTTGCAGTATAATAAAGTCAGAGTATGAAAAAATATGGATTTTTTACAAAAAAATAAAATCAAAGGGGTAGAGAGATGAAAAAATCGTTGAGAGGCCGTCATGGGGCACGTTCTGCATTTACACTGATCGAACTATTGGTTGTGATCGCAATCATTGCCATCCTTGCGGCAATGCTTTTGCCGGCACTTTCGGCCGCCCGAGAACGCGCCCGCAGTGCCAAATGCACCGGCAATCTTAAAAATATCGGTACGGCTTGTATCATGTATGCCGGTGACAATAACAGTAATATGCCTGTTGGCTTACGCCGCGGAGAAGAAGCCAAAGGGGTAATTCTGGTGAATACCAACGGTCTTTATGTTGATGGACAGAATAAAGATACCATGCTCTGGTTGTTGCCTTCAGGTGGATATTTCCCCGAAGTTGACATGCAAGGCAAGGATAAACAGCAGATCGTAGTTGATGTCCGCGACCGCTATTTCAAATGCCCCAGCGATTCGGAGAATTATAAAGCATCTTTTGCCGCATCCAGCTACCACTTATATTTTGCCAATCTTGCCGCATGGAATAATGGTTACAGCAGCGATATGTACAGCGAAGAATCCACCCGCACCATTGTCGGAAAAGACCGTCCTGACAATGCTATTTTGAATGACAACTTTCCGTGGCGCAGTGATTTTACTTCGGGGGTTGCTTTCGGTTATCCTTCCAATCACCCGAGTGCATCAAACTTTCTTTTCCTCGGAGGTCATGTAACAAATCTGCCGCACGGCGGTTTTAACAAACTGAAAAAAGGCTACGGCTATATGCTGGGCGTTTATGTTGATAAAATTGGTAATTAAAAATATTGAAGAAAGGATTTTACCATGAAGAGCAACATTTTTTTAGCTGGTCTTTTGACCATGGGGTTTTGTGTATGTTCTGCGAGTGCAGCTCCTGCGGTCATTGAACACAAAGTACCTGCCAACAATACTGGAACAGCTTACACCAGAGCAACATTCCCTCCCATGCAGCTTGAAGAAGGTGAGCGGGCTGTACTGACTTTTAAAGCCAGAATTCAAAATCCGACAGTCGGCGGCTGGACACGGGCAATGCAAATGCGTATGAACGGCAAAATTTTCACCAATGCTCATGCGCTGGTACGCAAAGAAATTTCAATGGCGATGGGCAAAGACAAGAAAATTGAAAAAGAGCCGCTTTTTGATGCCAAAAATAATGTTCTGCTCTACTATGCCCCCGACTTTGAACAAAGTGTGGATAAACGGATCGTTACTGACCGCGAGCTTGGTATGCAGTTCAAGATAGATGTCAGCGATATGATTTCTTCGGAACGCGAAAATTTCCTGACGATCCACAATACGCGTTATCTTTATTCCATGCGCAAAATATTCAAAAATATCAAAGATTATCAGTTTGTGATTGTGGTCAGCGATATAAAACTGGTCAAAGAAAAGATTTCCGATAAGTAAAACCCACCATTTTTATTAAGGTAAATAAAATCATGAAATTTATTCTCCCGCTTTTATTACTGGGAGCAGGATTTTTCTGCTCTGCTTCAGAGCAAATCAAGCTCGCCGAAATCGTTATGCCCAGCGAAGAACAACCTTACAGTAAAACCATAACTTTTCCGGCAATAAAGAAAATACAGGGCAAAATTGCGGTGCTGAAAACCAGAATTTTCTTCAATACTGCACAGACATCGGGTTGGAACAATACGGCAGTGCTGACTGTTAATGGAGAACAGCTTACCCGCTTTACCGCCGCCGGAGAAGAACGGTTGCTGCGTCGCGGCAAAGATATGATTGTTCTTGACGGAACTTGCGACTGGTGGTCTAAATCCAACGGTCTGCTGGTGATGGCTGGTCCCGGGCAGGGAGAACTGGATAACCGAATCATTGCTCCGCGGGAAGAGGGGTACTGGTATTACCTTGATATATCCGATCGGGTAAATTACATTGAAGTCGGATTGGATGACCGTATTGAGTCAGCTAAAGAAAATAAACTGACAGTTAGCAACAATTTGATAAAACGGCTTTGCGGTGGACTGGTTGCTCCGCTGACGGTCAAAGATGCGGAAATCATTTATATGGATAAAGATGCCGCTGATAAAATGCGTCCGGCACAGCCGCTGGTCAAAGTTAAAGCAGCTCCGGCTGCCGCCCGGATCAGCAATGGCAAAGTTCAAGTTACGGCAACCGCTGCCGGTGGCTTGATCCTTGAACGCAACGGCGAAAAGTATTACTGCTCGGCGGCGTACTCTTATCCGGCAAAAGGCAAGATGAAGTTCGACCGTTTTTCGACAGAAAACAGCAAAAACCGCTCCGGCTGGAAAGCATCTGTCCGCAAAAACGGCAATGAACTTACGATTTCTGCCGCCACTGCCGACCGCAAAGTGGTGCGTAAGATCAAATTCAAAGGCGAATTGCTGGAAATCACCGATGCTGTGACCAATCTCACCGGACAGGATATGGGCGTTTACAGTTATTTTAATGCAGTATCTGCTGCGAGGATCAAGCCCAACGATCTTTATATGGCAGGTATGCAAGGCGTTACCGCTGAAACCGGCGTGGGAGCCAACCCCACACTCTATATCAGAGGCGAAAAATCCGGGTTTGGAGTCATGGCTTACGACGATGCATTCCGCTGTCATCTGGAGCTGGCAAAAGTTGCCGGCAACAGTGTTGATTGGCGCAACCCCGTCGGGATCAAACCCGGAGAAACCTACACCCAGACCCAGCTGGTTGTGCTGACAAGTACTCCCGATTACTTTGAATTTATCAACACTCTGCGTCATGCTCTGAACATGAACCGCACTTTGAACGGGCCCATTTCGCTGGGTGTCAGACCCTATTCGCAAGGTATCCAGCTGCGTGTCGGCACCAGCCGGGATGCCGACTGGTTTGAATACGGCAGCAAAAAAGCTCTGAATTTGCCCCGCAGTGAATACAAAAAAATCTACCATGCCGCCCGGGAAAAATGCCGGAAACTGCATCCCGGATTCAAGCTGCTGGCAAAAATGGAAATGAGTCCCCATTTTCTGGATGTGGACAAAATTAAAGACGGTCATCTGCTGCCCAAAGCCGGCAGCAGTCTGAACGGCAAATATGGCGAGATCATCAGCAAAGAAGCTACGGAGATCATCGAAAAAAACACTCCTTTCGGCGACAGCATACTGCGCAGTGCCGACGGCAGAGCCATTGTGGATATGTATTACCCCAACGGCAACGACAATGTATTTTCGCTGCTGGTTTACGCTTATAACAACAACGCCTACGAGAAAAAGCTTATCGAACAGATCAAATGGCTCATCAAAGAGTGCGGCGTAGACGGTATTTACATGGATCAGTTTGCCAACGGCACCATGTACGCCATGACCACCGCCAAAGACCGCACCAGTTATGACCGCTGGGATGGCAGAAGCGTGGTTCTCAATGCCGACGGCACCATCAAACAGAAGGTCTTTGATGTAGGTTACGCTTGCGGGCCATCCCGGGCAAAAATCATCCGTCAGGTACTTGACCGGGGCAAAGTATTCCTTGCCAACACCCAGCCGGTAACCAGCAGCGAAGCCGAAGCCGGGGGTATGCGCTTTTACGAAAGCGACAGCGAAAACCTCGGAGCAATGCTTATGGGCGATTCCAAACCAAACACTTTCCGGCTTCAGGCATTTGCCCAGATGAGTCCCAGCCCCATGCTGCTGGGGACCCGTCCGGGATTGTTCACCAAAGACAGCAAAAACTTTGCCAGAATGTATAACCGTGCTTTTATCTGCGGTTTGCGCCACGGCTTGCTCTATATACATTATTCATGGAGTACTGCTGCGGAGTGCTACGGCATTGTCAACTATATGTTCCCCATGACTCCGGTGGAGCTGGGCGAAGGTTTTGTTATCGGCAAAGAACGCATCATTACGGCGGTATCCCGCAAATTTGTGGTGGATCGCAAGCCCCATACCATCGCCGCTTTTGATGAATTCGGCAAAGCGATGGATGCCAACAAAGTTGCCGAGGTCAAAGCTCTGGAAAATGGCAAGTTTGAAGTCGAGGTAAAGCTCAAAGACTGGAACAATACCTGTGCCATTGTACTGCAGGGCGCCGCCACTCCTGCCGAAGAAGCCGTTCAGAAAGCTGAAGCGGCAAAAAAAAAAGTAATTAAAACCAGCCGGAAGTATCCGAAAGTCCTGATCGGGCCCACCCGGTCAAGCAAATATAACGACCCGCAAGCGGAAGCTATCGGCAACGCCTTCCGCTTTTACACCCGCACCGGTCAGGGCTTGCGTGAACGCATCAAAGAGTGTATAAAAAACAAAACCCCGTTTATCATTCAGGAGATAGTTGACCGGGATGTGGCGCAGTTTCAAAAGCCGGTGGAAAAGTTCTACGACAACTTTATGAAACCCGCCGAGATCGCCGATCTGCTCAAAGCTGCCGGTGAGCTCTATCTGGGGCGTGAGATCCTCGGCGAATTCGGCGGCATGGTCTATTGGCCGGAAAATTCCGTGATCCGGGTATACGGCAAGCTCAAACCCGCCAAAGATCTCGTAGAAGCGCGGAAAAATTACTACGCTCAACTCCGGGAATACAGCAGCAAAGAACATGCTTACGGCAACGGCCCGTTTTTGAGTGTATGTTCCTGCATGAGTTTTCCTTCGGCAGAAAATAAAATTTTTGATACTTTTCAGTTGGAAATGATGCCCGGTGACCCGGAACGGCTTGCTTCGGCGTTTCGGGGTGCAAGCCGTGCCTACGGCATGAAAAAATTCAATACTCTTATCGCCCACGGCTGGTATGGCGGGGCAACATGGGATGAACTCTTTTTCAAACGCTTCCAGAATGCACTCAACTTTGCTTACATGGCAGGGTTCAGTGCGATATTCAGCGAATCCGGTCACTTCGGGTGGCCATTTTACGGATACAATATCCGCCGGGAAGATCCCCGCTGCGTAAGATTTCGCAATATCATGCGTGATTTCAAAGATTTCTGCGAAGTCGATGAACGCCCCACCGGCGGGCCTGAAACGCCCATGGCGTTCATGCAAGGCAATCTGGATGGCTGGCCCGGTTTGTGGGCATACAATGTCTGGGGGCAATTCACGCCGGATTTTGCCGTAGGCGAAGCTGAACAGGGCTGGAAACTTACCGATATGGTCTACCGGAAAAGCAGTTGGTTCAACCATGACAATCTGGGCAACAATGACAATTCCGGTCAGCCGCCCTGCGGTATGTACGATATTATTCCCGCCGACACCCCGGCAGAAAAACTTGACCGCTACAAACTTATTGTGATCCCCGGCTGGAACACCATGACCGACGAGTTTTACAACAAGCTCTGCAAATTTGTGGAAAATGGCGGAACTCTGGTCATGACTCTGGCACAGATGCGTACCAACATCAAACGCAATGAACCAATGAAAATTTACAATAACGGTGATTTCAGCAAACTTTTCGGTATAAAGCTCCAAGGCAGGTCGCCCGTGGAGATAACCGGTATAAAATTTCCCCGCAACAGCTCCGCCAACGGCAGATACCAGTGGGTGAACTGGGGCTTGGACAGCGATGCCAAGTTTTCCAGCAACGGAACTTACTTTGCGGGCAACATTGTGGAAAACAAAGCGGATGTGCTGGCTTTGTGCAGCAAGAATTTTACCGCAGCAGCGGATAAAAAAGATGAGCAAGTACCGGTGATTCTGGAGTACAAGCTCGGCAAGGGGCATGCGATCTTCATCAACAGCGAAAAGTTCCCCGGGCATCCGGCTCTCTTCGATACCATGTGCTATGTAATGAGTGTGCTCATGCGTGGCGAACAACCCGCTGATTTGCGTGTAACAGCCTCCGGCAGCATCCGTTATGCGGTCTACGGCAAAAGTATTTATGTCAGCAATACCGACAGCGACTTCGATGGATTTTTTATGCTTAACGGCAAAAAATATCAAATAAAACCGCAGCAGATGCTGCATATTGAAAAGGAATAAGTTAAAATGCAAAAAATCAATGTTGGTTTTATCGGGGCTGGTGCATTCATCTCGGCAACCCACCTGAAAACCGCCGGAGAAACTGATTTTATCAATATAGCTGCCATTGCCGACCTCAACGAAGATTTGCTGGCTGCACACCGGAAAAAATACCAAATCGGCTATACCACCACAGATTACAAAAAGCTCCTTGCCGATGAAAATATACCGCTGGTAGTTATCGGCACCAGGCAGGATACTCACGCCGCTTTGATCGTGGAAGCTCTGGATGCCGGTAAATGGGTCTGGTGCGAAAAACCCATGTGCGAAAGCGACGAAGAAGCCGCACTGGTTCTGGCTGCCGAAAAACGCAATCCGGGCAAACTGGCTATCGGGTTCAATCGCCGTTTTGCTCCGGCGGTGCAGAAAGCTATGAAGATAATGCAGGAAAAAATGCCCCGGCCATGGATCATCAATTACCGGCTGCAATCCAATGGCGGATATAAAACCAACCCTCACGACAAGTTTTATCACAACCGGGCACATATCGTATACGAAGGCTGCCACCACCTTGACCTGATCAGCTTTATAATGGGCGAATTGCCGGAGCGGGTCTTTATGAGCGGAACCGGCGATGAAAACGATATATCCATACTCGAATACCGCGATGGCTCACGCTTTGTTTTTACCTGTACCTCCCATGCCGGAGCAGCTTTGATGGAAAAAGAGCTTATGGAAGTATTTTCATCCGGCGGTGCTATCAGCATCCGTGACTTTACTGATATGCGGGTACGGGGGATCGAAAATGAACATGACTATCTTTTTGCCCCGACCCGTTGTCCTGCCGACGATATGATTTTGCAATACGGCTTTGACTCATGGCATGCCTTCCAGAGCCGGATAGTGGAACCGGACAGAAGCCCTTCGCAAAAGCTTCCGCCGGTACAGCTTGCATTTAAAGAGCAGCCATTTCTGGAACAGATCGAAGCATTGTATCAGGATATGAAAGATCTGCCCTGGTACGACCGTAATTTTCAGGTTGCCAAAGGTTGGATCGAGGCTTTTCAGCATTTCTGTTATTGCTGTATGACAGGTCAGGAGCCGCAAACCGCCGACGGCAGCGCCGGTAAACTGGCAAACGATATAGCTTTTGCGCTGTTGGAATCCAAAAAGACCGGGCTGCCGCAATATTTCAAAAACAATTAAAACAAGTGAGATACTTATGAAAAAGTTAAGTCTGTTATTATTGGCTGCTGCCTGTTTTTCTCCGGCAATGGCAATAGATAAGATTGCGCTGCCTAACGGATCATTTGAAAAGCTCAACGCGGTTGGAGATTGGCCCGACGGTTGGGCAAAAGACGCCAAGATTCGACGAGGTAAGCTGCAATCCGGCGATGCCGCTGACGGTAAGTATTTTCTGCATTTTGACGACGGTTACGGTGTGTTGGGATTTACAACCAAAGCGCAGGATATTGCCAATTCAACGGTGGAACTTTCTGCAAACGTCCGCGGCGGAAGCGATGCCAAATTCGGTATGCTCATGCTCTACAAAGTAAAAAATGCCCGTACCGGAAAAGTCGCGTTTTACACTCACCGCAGCGTGTGGGATAAAACTCTGACCGGTAAGTGGCAGAAGTTTACCGACACATTGAAACTCCGTGAAGATGCAGTTGCCGGCGATGTGATAATCGCATTTTACCGCAGCAATCAGAAGGGTTTTCTGGAAATTGACGATGTAAAGTTTAAACTTATTGCCAAAGGTTCTGCTCCGGCAGCAGCCCATGCTGTCAAAGCGGAAAGCAAAACCGCCGTACAGCAGTTGCCGGGGCTGCCGAACGAAGTCCGCACTGCGATCACTCCACCCGGAATGTATCTGGTGCTGCCGGAAATGATCTATGCTGCGCCGCGCATTGAAACTAATATCTTCTTTGAAAATGTGGTCGATACCGCCAACATCAACGCTTATGCTGTTGAAGTGAAATGTCCCGTCGGCAAACACTACACCAACCGCTGGGCGTGGACTCCGCGGAAAGAAGATGCCGGAAAAACTTTTGAACTTGAAATGCGTCTGTTCAACGATTACGGACAGGTGATTTCCGGCAAAACAAAAATTTATGTTGCACGCGAACCCCGAGAGTACAAAAAACCGATACGTCTGGCATTGCTGGGTGACTCGCTGCTGCTTTGTCAATACCCGGAACGTTTGCGTGATATAATGAAACAGAGCGGTTTTGTCAACTATGTACCGGTGGGCAGCTACACGCCTTCCGGCAAAATCCCCCAAACCGGCGATATGGCACACGATGCTTACGGCGGTTTTGCCTGGAGCGATTTCCTGAAACGCTGGAAATACAGTATTCATGCAGTTAACGGCATTCAGGATAAGGCAGAACGCGAGCAGATGATCGCATTAGGTGTTATCAACGTGCCCAAATCCGACGACTACCGTATGCGCAGTCCGCTGCTGCGGCTGGAAAATGGCAAACCGGTGCTGGATATACCAAACTGGCTCAAACGTATCAATAATGGCAGATCTCCGGAATTTATCATCATTGAACTGGGCGGAAACGACGTATTCAGTGCCTCTGCTGAACGACTTGACGAGTATGTTGCTTCTTCAATGCGCAATGCCCGCAAATTGTTGGCGGAATTACGAAAACACGCTCCGGACTCCCAAATCGGTGTTACCACTGGGCAAGTCGGCTGTTCGCAGGATGCGTTCGGATACAACTATAATTGCAGCCAGAGCCGTTACCAGTACCGCCGCAACATCCAACGGTACAACCGCGAGATCAGCAAGCTGGTGAAAGAGCTGAACGATCCGGCAATCGAACTTGTTGCCATCCATCACAATATTGATTCGGTAAACAGTTACATAAAGAAGTCCCGTCCGCATCACGGCCGCAGCAAAGGTTCATTTATTATGGACGTAAATGCTCTGCATCCCAATCTGGAAGGCGGTTATCAGGTTGCAGATTCTATTTACGGCTGGCTGCGTAAAAAGCTGGAAAAATAAAAAAGCCCAATAAGTATAACACGCAACCGGTGTTCCGGGATACTTGCTCAAGAGCAGTCACTCCGGAACACCGGTTGGTTTTTGCCGTATAAAGAAAAAGATATTATGATCGACACCGGAAGGTCTTTCATAATATCTTTTTTTATGAGGTAATTTCAAAAGTCATTCAAAACAAAGGCAAAGAGCAAAACCACAGCACAGGATAAGGTAGTTTGAGGTGGCTACCTGACTTGTCCACCATAGCTTTATGTGACGGTGGAAAGGTAACCGCCGAAAACACTCCTTGT
>JAFVQX010000160.1 GCA_017504585.1 Lentisphaeria bacterium | reverse complement strand
CTTGAAGTCGATGAGGGTGTCAAGGGAGCGGGCGTAAATGCGGGAGTTCCAGCCGTTGTTGGGCGAAGAATTTCCTCAAAAGGTCTTTTCCCCCGCCTCAAGAACCGACCATTATTGGCAACAGTATATTCGGATCAGCCCAAAACCAGATTCAACATTTTTTCGGTGGCTTGGATGGCGGCTGCCAGCTGGTCGCTGTCTACGCCGATAGTGATCAGCGGACGTTCGCCGGTATGTTCCCAGGTGATACGGGTTTCCACCAGAGCGTCGGTTTTGCCCCCGGGGGGGATACGCACTTCGTAATCGCTCAATTTGGGGAACGTTTTGCCGATGCCTTTCAGCGCTTTGCGCAAGGCTTTGACAAAGGCGTCGTAACCGCCGTCGCCGTTGGCGGAGCCGTGGATAAGTTCGTTTTCGTATTTGACCGCCACCATGGCGTGGGGGGTCACGCCGTAACGGGTTTCGATCTGGTAATCGATGATCTCCACCTTGCCGGAAATAGGTTGATTTAATATGTTGGCGATCACAAAGGGCAAATCGGCGGCAGTGACCTGTTTTTTCTTGTCGCCCAGCCGGACGATTTCTGCCAATACCCGCTTGCGCTGTTCATCGTCAAGCTCGATGCCCGCTTCTTCAAGATTTTTTTCCAGCGAGGCTTTGCCGGAGAGTTTGCCCAAGGCATAGACCCGGTTGCGGCTGAAGCGCTCCGGCAGGAGTTTGTTGGCGTAGAGGTCGCCCTTTTTGTCGCCGTCGGCATGGACCCCGCAAGTTTGGGTGAATACATCCGAACCCACCACCGGCGTGTTCCACGAGCAACGTTTTCCGGAGAGGGTCTGCACCATGCTGCTGACATAGAAAAGCTGCTTTTCGGCAACTCTTATTTTGCGGTCGGTCATATCGTGGATCGCCACGGATAATTCCGGCAGCGGCTGATTGCCGGTGCGCTCGCCCAAACCGTTGATGGTGGTGTGGATCCCGGAAACCCCGGCTTTGACCGCCGCAATACTGTTGGCAGTTACCATGCCGTAATCGTTGTGTCCGTGGAAATCCACCTTCAGATCAGGAAATGCCGCAAAGATCCACTCCAGATACCTTGTTACTTCATCCGGCGCCAGCACACCCAGCGTATCCGGCAGCATGATGCGCGCCACCGGCAGATCTTTGATAGTCTTTATAAAACTGTAAACATAGCCGAAATCATCTCTGGAGCCGTTTGACCAGTCTTCCAGATAAACATTGACCGTCAGCCCCAGCGAATGAGCAAGGTTTATTTCTTTGGCGACTTTGGCGTAATGGGCTTCGGGGGTACTGCGCAACTGTATGCGGCAATGTTTTTCGGAGCCTTTGGCCAGCAGATTTATTACTTTGCCGCCGGCATCGCGGACCCATTGGGCGGATTTGCCGCCATCAATGAAGCCAAGAATTTCCATGCGGTCAAGGATATTGTGTTTTTCCGCCCAGACTAAAATATTGCGTACGCCCAGCCGTTCACCCTCCGAAACCCGGGCGGACCCGATTTCCAACCGGTCAACTTTGGCACGCAGCACCAGCGCTTTGGCTATCTGCAGCTTTTCTTCGGGGGTGAATGCCACCCCCGGAGTCTGCTCGCCATCCCGCAGAGTCGTATCCAGAATTTCCACAAAAGCGTTGCTCTTGTGTTTTTTCAGTTCGGCTTCCATAAATTTTACCTGTTGCTTACGCCGGATCGACGATGGCGAACATCAGCGAGCTTTTGAACACCACTTTGCCATCGACGGAGATAGTGCCGGAGCCTTTGCCGAAAGTTTTGCGGGCAGGGGGCAATGTAACATCCACCACCAGCTGATCGCCGGGGTAGACCGGTGCAAAGGATTCAGAATCCATAAGTGCGGCAAACAGACCCAGCTTGCCGGCATTTTCCGGACGTGCCAGCACGCAGGCGCAATCGGCTTGAGCCATGATTTCGCACAAAACAGTTTCGGGCATAACGGCGTAATCTTCGGCAGCATGCATGAACATTGCTTCGCCGCCGGTAAGGTTTTTGATCGCCACAGCGCGTTCATCGCTCATTTCTTTGATGCCGTCGATCAGCAGGAAGGGGAAACGGTGGGGCATAACGGCAATTACATCGCCGACTTCTTTGGCATAACCGGCAGCGCGGTCATTTTCGGTGAAAAGTTCGGGCATGGCAGTCGGGGCGGATTTGGCGCGCATTTTCAGCGTAAACTGCGCTTCGCAAGTTACGCCGCCGGAGTTGGAAACGGTACCGTTGATAACTGCCGCACCATCTTCGATGCTTGCTACGGTGATCTCAACTTTGGCGCGGTCGCCGGGAACATTGGGGTTGCGGAACTTGGCTTTGGCAAGCTTCCACAGATAGACATCGTTGTTGCCGCTGGGGTCAAGTTCGCTGCGGACAGCGATCTCTGCCAGCTGTTTCATAGCTTCCACCTGAAGCACGCCCGGCATGATGGGGTGCCCGGGGAAGTGCCCCTGGAAGAAGGGTTCGTTGATGCTCAAGTTTTTGACCCCGACCAGATGACCGGGTTCAATGACCTGCACACGGTCAAGCATCAGATTGGGGTTGCGATGGGGGAGAACAGCTTTGATTGCACTCAAGTCGAGAACTTTTCCGGCTTCCAACATAATTTGCCTCTTTCGTTTATTTTTATGTTTTATTAAAATTTATTGTTTGGCAATTTCCTGCATTATCAATCCGGCAAGCTCCACGTTGCGGTGGTGTCCGGGTTTGACTGCTATAACATGACCGTTGACCCGGCGGCCGCACAGATAAAGGTCGCCCACCAGGTCGAGGATCTTGTGGCGCACGATCTCATTTTCGTAGCGCAGACCGTCTTTGCAGATAATGGCGCCATCGTGAATGATTTCGGCATTGTCCAGGCTGCCGCCTTTGCACAACCCCATTGCCAGCAGCTGACCGAGGTCGCCGTAGTTGACAAAGGTGCGGGCGCCGCAGATGTCGCTGTCAAAAGTTTCAGCATTTATGACAATATCCAGATACTGCGGGTCGATGGGACAGCCTTTGAACGATGTGGTGCAGCTGATCCGCAGCTGGGGTTCTTCGCAGGGCAGGATCACCAACGTGGTCACACCGGCATCCACAAAAAGCGGTTTGTCGGGGGTAAAGTAATCAGCTTCGGCAGCCTGTTCCACTGTGCCGGCGGCTTTGAGTACCTGCCAGAAAGGCAGACTGCTGCCGTCGGCAATGGGCGGCTCCGGGCCATCCATTTCCACAACGGCGTTGTCGATGTTCAGCGCATGGAGCGACGCCATAATGTGTTCCACAGTATGAGCCACTGCCGCTCCGTCGCCGATGGTGGTACCCCGGCGGACATCCACGACTTTGTTTGCCAGCGCCCGGACTTCCGGCTTGCCGGGCAGATCCACCCGGCGGAAAGTTATGCCGCTGTTGGCATCGCTGGCGAGAAAACGCAGCGTGGAACGAACCCCCGTGTGCAGCGCTATCCCCGAATAAAACGTACTTTGACGCAATGTATTTTGCTTGCTCATAAAAAAATCCGTAATAATAACTTGATTTTTCTTGTAAATATCCAAAATAGTAATATAGTTCATAAACGTGAAATGTAAAGTAAAAATGAATTTTTTTCCGAAAACAATTATTGTAACCGGCCCTACTGCAACGGGCAAGACGGCCCTGGCGGTGGCTCTGGCAGAGCGTTTTGGCGGCGAGATCATCAGTGTGGACTCCCGTCAGGTCTTCCGGGGCATGGATATTGGCTCCGGCAAAGACCTTGCTGAATACGGCAAGGTGCCTTATCATCTTATAGATGTGGCAGACCCGGGCGAAGCTTATGATCTGTACAGTTTTGTGCGCGATGCCCGATCGGCGCTGGTGGATATTGCAGAACGCCGCAAGCTGCCCATATTGTGCGGCGGCAGCGTGCTTTATCTGGATGCTTTGCTGAAAGGTTATAAGCTGGAGGGTGCCAAACCGGATATGGAGCTGCGAACCAAGCTGGATGAACTCTCTCTGGCAGAACTGAACAGCAGACTCGATGAGCTTTCTCCGCCGGATCTGGCTGAATTCAAGGATCGGGATAACCCGTTGCGGGTGCGCCGGGCGATCGAAAACACTCTTTCTACGGGCAGGGCAGTCAGCTTGAACAGCGAAGATGGTCTGTTGGCAAATGCGCTGGTGCTGGGTGTTTATTACCCGCGGAAAACGGTCCATGAGCGGGTGGAAAAACGGCTGGATGCCCGTTTGCAGGCAGGCATGATCGACGAGATACGCGATTTGCACGAAAAGCAAAATGTGCCGTGGGCCGTGCTGGAGCGGTACGGTCTGGAATACCGCCATGTGTCGGAGTATCTGCAAGGCAAGTGCGATTATGCACTGATGCGCAATACTTTGCTTTACAGCATAAGAAAGTTTGTCAAGCGTCAGGATATATGGTTCCGCAAACTTGAACGCGAGAACGTGGATATACATTGGGTGGAAAATGGCTGCGTGGAAACAGCCGCGGCTTTGACGGAAAAATTTCTGAAAGGCGATCCGCTGCCTCCCGGTTCTATCAAACTGTCGGAAACTTTTTATGGAACGCAATCTTCAAAAAATCATTGATACAAAAGGAGTTGAAATATGTTTTGTTACCCGGCTGCTGATAACGCTGTATGTGTAGTTGTAGATATTCAGGCAAAATTGCTGCCTGCCATGAATGAACCTGAACTGGTGCTGGACCGGGCGCAAATGCTGGTCAGAGGCATGAACGAACTGGGTGTGCCGGTGGTGGTCACCGAACAGTATCCGCAGGGTTTGGGCAATACGGTGCCGGAATTGTCGGAAAATTTTGCTGAAGATACGCAAGTTATTGCCAAGACCAGTTTTTCCTGTTTTGGCGAAGAAGCCTTTGTCAAAGCTGTGGATATAAAGGCCCGGCCGGTGATGATCATTTGCGGTATCGAAAGTCATGTGTGCGTGGCGCAGACGGCGCTGGATGCGCTGAATGCCGGATACAAAGTCTTTATTGCTGCCGATGCGGTAAACTCCCGCAAAAAGTCCGATCTGGATACTGCGCTTGCCTTTCTGCGGCACGCCGGCTGCAGCGTAATGAGTGCCGAGGCAATACTTTTTATGCTGCTGAAAAGTGCCAAACACCCCAACTTCAAGGCAATAAGCAAACTGGTGCGCTGACGATCGCCCTCCGGCGCCGGACAGCTTTTGAACAATATTCTTTGAGCAATAAGGAGAAGTGCCTTACGCTGGCAAAAGAGCCGATACGGTATGCTTTCTGCCGGGGCGGCGGATATTGCATTTGATGATCGTTATTCACCTGAATTTTTTCAATTTGCAATTTGGATGATCCAGCTTATAATTATTCCAATGGAAAGAATCATTGCAACATACCATTTTTTTAGCAATATGCAAAACAGCCCCCATAGTATTATCAACACAGTCATTCCGGTAAAGAAACATACTCCGCCGTACCAGACATCAAAGATATTTTTCAGTTGCGGAAAAAATTTGTGCAATATTCCAAAAATCAGCAGCGGAAAAACCAACGCACCGCACAAAACCATCCCTGCCGTGATCTGATGGCGTTTCCGCACAGGATATTTGTTGGCAAAACATTCTGCAACTATTCGCATCCAACCGATCACTCCGGAATATATCATAAAATCTTTACACTTCCAACGGGTTGATAATCCAAAAATCAAACAGACTCAATGTAATATAGCATTGAAAAAATGATTTTCAATTTGCGTTTTTCTTATTATTCTTTTTTCAGTAAAAAATCCTGTAAGCTGATGATTTTTATTCCGTTATAATCATCGCAATAAACTTTTTCCAGCGAGATGATAAATTTAGGATAATTGTCATTGATTGCCAGAAGTGAGCGCACCTCCCTTTCAAAAGTTTTTGGGTCATTGCAGGAAGTTGTTACTTGGAAATAAAAAGTTTCAGCAGCGTTTTCGGCAACAAAGTCAACTTCATAAGAACTTACATCGCCAACATAGACTTTATCAAATTTTCTGCACAATTCCACATATACGATATTCTCTATCATTTGAGATATATCTCCGGCTCTGAATTTGCATTTTACATGCCGCAGCCCCAGATCAGCAGCGTAGTATTTGCTGTTGATATCCAGAATTTTTTTGCCTTTGATATCGTAGCGTGCAACCTTGGAAAAAAGTTGTGCGTCTTCCAATGCTGACATATAGTTGATGACAGACTGCACATTGGTATTGATCCGCTGACTCTTCAAATATGCGGCAATACTGCTTGCCGTGATCGGATTGCCGATATTGCTGTATGCAAACTCACAGATCGAATCAAAGAGTGCTGTATTACGGAAACCTTTTCTTCGGATAATATCTTTTAAAACAACAGAATCGTGAAGACTGCTCAAAAACGGAAAAACTGTTTCATCCGCAAGGGTATCAAGCATACGCAATCCCGGCATACCGCCATACCGCAAATATTTTTTGAACAATTCGTCACAATCTTCATATTCCGGATAAAAATGTTGAAATTCTTTCAAAGAAAGCGGAAAAACCGGAATTTCAATATACCGTCCGGTCAGTTTTGTGGAAAGTTCCCCCGAAAACATCGTTGAATTTGAACCGGTAATCACCACATCGTAGCGTTCCGGTTTGCCGGACCACGATGCAACCACTCTCTCCCACTGGTCTATATCCTGGATCTCATCCACAAAAATATGGATTTTCCCGGTGACATTTTGAGATTTTTCCTCAACAAAGCTATGCAGGTCTTTGTAATCTCTGATAAAATCAAAGTCCAGAGATTCTTTATCTATATAAACAATATTGGATTGCGGTACACCATTTTCGCCAAGCAATTCAATGATCTGGCGGACAAAAACACTCTTGCCCACCCGGCGCAGACCGGTTATTGCTTTGACTATGCCTTTACCCAGAAACGGCTTGATTTTATCCAAATAATACTGACGCCTTACCATAATGCACCACCTTTCTATTATGATTGATAATATAACATAAAATTGCAATCATTTCAAGTATAATTGAAACAAAATGATATTTTATTTGTTATTTCAATTATAATTGAAACAAAATAATAAGTGTTTGGCATGGTGATTTTCCCAATACCGGAGTTTTTTATTGTCAACTACTTGCTGATGAAATGCGGCGTTTTTTACGCTTTTTTTCTTTGGTGGCGGCGGGTTTGAGTTTGCAATATTTGTAAAATAAGTGTATATTACCTTAATTCAAGAATAATCTTTATTCAAATAAGAATAAAACTTATAATTTGAGGTGAAAAATGATCGCTGACAAACTCAATCAAATCAAGATCGTACCGGTTCTGGTACTCAATACTCTGGAAGAAGGCTTGCAGGTTTGCGAACAGTTGTGTGCCAACGGTTTGCCCGCTGCCGAAATCACTTTCCGTACCGAAGCAGCTGAAAGCATCATCCGGGAAGCCGCCAAGCGTTTCCCTGAAATGTATATCGGAGCTGGTACCATTCTTAATATTGCAGACTTGCACCGTGCCGCCGATGCCGGTGCCAAGTTCGGCGTTGCCCCCGGCTTCAATCCGGTGGTGGCTGGCGAAGCAGCAAAGTGCGGCTTTGACTTTATTCCCGGCGTTTGCACCCCCAGCGAAATCGAACAGGCGATGATGGCTGGTTTTACTACACTCAAATTCTTCCCGGCGGAAGCTGCCGGCGGCGTGAATATGCTTAAATCCCTGATTGCTCCTTACAAGCATTTGGGGGTAAAATTCATGCCCACCGGCGGGGTCAAGCCTGCCAATGTGGAAGATTACCTTGCCATCAAGGAAGTAGCTGCCGTGGGCGGCACCTGGCTCAACAAGTGCGAAGACAGCGTTATAAAAGATGCTGCTGCGATTGCCAAAAAGTATATGATTTAACGCCCCTTAACTATAAATATAAGGAGAAAAGACTATGCCTTCATTACAGGACATGCGTGAACGAGCCAAAGAAGCCGGTTTGATGAAACTTGACAAACTCATCGAAAACCGTCAGCACATTCCGACCAACGACTTTCCCATTCCGGTCAAGGAACTTTGCGAACGCTACGAAAAACTTTATACCGGCTGTATCAACGATGTATTGCGTGAAAACTGCCTGTTGAACCAGAATCTGCCCAGCGACATCATGCCGCTGCGGGACGAAATGGTCGTTGCCGGTGAAGCCTTTACCGTCAAGAGTGCCCCCAACTGCATGATCGAAGGCGAAATGACCTTCCGTGCCCAGATGCTGGACGATATGAAGCCCGAAGGCGTAGTGGTCTGGGATACCTCCGAAGATACCGAAGCAAGCTTGTGGGGCGGCGTTATGACCGCAACTGCCAAAAGCAAAAAGATCCGCGGTGCCGTCATTGCCGGCGGCATCCGGGATACCAAACAGATCCTTGAACAGGATTTCCCTGTCTTTTACAAATACCGTACCAGCAACGGCTCTCTGGGCCGCTGTATGATCACCCACTATCAGGTGCCGATTCGGGTGGGCAAAGTTACCGTCCGTCCCGGCGATATCATTATGGGCGACATTGACGGCGTGCTCTGCATCCCCCGGGAAATCGCTTACCCCGTGCTGCTGCGTGCCGAAGGCATTGAAAGAACCGAAGTGGATATTTTCAGCTGGGTGCATCAGGGCGACAGCATTTCTGAAATCATTGCCAAAGGCGGTTATTTTTGATAGCTGAAATCAAAAACAAAATTCCGGTTCTGGAGCGTGCCGTGGAGGTTATGGAGTACATAGCCTCCCACCCCGGGCGTGTCTCCCAGCCGGAACTGATTGCCGCACTTAAAATACCGCAGGCGACCTGTTACCGGATCATTGCCACTTTGGTTGCCGCCAACTGGCTGGTGAAGCTCCCCGGCAACAAGTACGATATAGCTCCTGCCATTGCCCGCTTGAGCCGCAAGACCGAATTGCAGCTGGAAAAATACCGCCCGCTGCAGCCGGCACTGGACTATCTGGCACGGCAGGTGGGGCACTCGGTAAAACTTTCGGTGCCCGATGCCAGCGAACATGTAAGCGTATTAAGTGCCAAAGCTCCGTGGGATATAGCCCTGACGGCGGCTCCCGGGACCCGTTTTGAAATCAAAAACGGCGGTTCGGTAGCTATAATCCTGCTGGCAGATATGGCAAACAGCAAACGCAATGCTCTCCTTGCCCAAGCGGAAAATCCGGCAAAACTGAAAAAGCTGATTTCCGATTATAAGCGGGATGGTTTTTCCCTTAATGCCGCCTCTGACGATCCTGCTCAACGGCCGCAGATCGACGCCTTGAGCGTGCCAGTTTTTGCGGAAGATAAATCCGTTTGCGGAGTGCTTACATTGTTGAGTATGCCCGGAGAATTGGCAAAAAATGATTTGGCCGAATTGCTGGATGCCATGCGGAAAACCGCCCGCTTCTGCGGAGAACTTATGCCGTAAATAAAGGTGTAAAAATGTTTAACGAAAATCTTTTGCTCAACGATCCTCTGGCTCAAAAGCTCTATAATCAAGCAGCAGAACTGCCTATCGTTGACTTTCACAACCACTTGCCGGTCAAAGACCTTGCCGAAGACCGCAAGTATAACGACCTTGCTGAATTGTGGGTCATCAGCGACCCTTACAAGCACCGTGCCATGCGGATTTGCGGCGTGCCGGAAGAGCGAATCACCGGCAATGCCTCCAACCGGGATAAATTCAACGCCTGGGCGGAAACCTTGCCCAAACTTATTGGCAACCCCCTTTATCACTGGAGTATTTTTGAGCTTAAACGCATTTTCAATATCGAAAAAGCTCTCACGCCGGAAACTGCCGATGAAATCTGGCAAAATACTAAAGAGCAGCTTGCCGGAGCTGATTTTTCCTGCCGGAGTTTGCTCAAACGCTTCAATGTAGTCTATTCAGCCCCCTGCTGTGCTTTGAATGACAATGTGGAGTGTTTTGCCCATATTCCCGGCAATGTACCCTCGTTGCGGGGCGATGATATACTTGCACCTACTGCTGAATTTGTCAGCAAACTTGCGGAAAATACCCGGATGCCGGTCAACGGTTTTATTCCATTTATCAACGCTGTGGAAAAACGCATCGATGAGTTCCACAAAGCCGCTTGCCGCATTGCCGACCACTCGCTGGATAACGGCTTTGCCTACGCTTTCTGCGATGATGATACGGCGGAAAAGCTCTATGATAAAGCCGTGAAAAATGAAACACTTACACCGGCAGAAAAAATGCTTTTAGCTTCGGCGATATTGAAAAAAGCTGCCGGATTTTACAGTCAGCGTAATTGGCTTTTGCTGCTTCATATCGGGGCTCAACGCAAAACCAGCAGCCGGCTCCGTGCAGTTGCCGGTCCGGCGGGCGGTTTTGCCGCCATCGGCCACACTTGCAATACTGAAGCGCTGGCTTTTATGCTTGACGACATGGAAGCTGCTCCTGCCGGTCTGCCCCGGACGATACTCTTTACCCTCAACCCTGCCGATCATGCGGCGTTTTCGGTACTTGCCGGATCGTTCCCCGGCGACGGCGTGCGGGGCAAAGTCCAGCTGGGCCCGGCGTGGTGGTACTGCGACCACATTTACGGTATGCGTGACGGCTTTGAAAACAGTGCCGCATTCGGCGTGTTGAGTCAGTTTATCGGCATGACCACCGATTCCCGGAGCTTTTTGAGCTTTGTGCGGCACGAGTATTTCCGCAGAGTTTTCTGTGCATGGCTTGCCGAAAAAGCCGCCAAAGGCGAAATGCCCGCCGATGAAAATGAACTTGTAAAAATCGTTAAAGCGGTGTTTTACGAAAATGCCGCCGAATATCTTGGAGGAATTGAAAAATGAATGAGATGGTCTGGAAAGACAAAGTAGCTGTTGTAACCGGTGCGGGCGGTACGCTCTGCTCGGAAATCGCCAAATTTCTGGCTGCCAAAGGTGCCAAAGTCGTCATGGTGGGCAGAACTGCCGAAAAATTGCAGGCTGTTGCCGATGTCATCACTGCCAACGGCGGCATTTGCCGCATCGAAGCGGGGGATGTGACCGACGAAAAGCGTATGCAGGAAATCGCTGATACCGTGGCTGCCGAATGGGGTCTTTGCCGCATTCTTATCAACGGTGCCGGCGGCAACAACATCAACGCCATGAGCACCATTACCCAGTTCGATCCCCGGGAACTTGACGGCACCTTGCCCGAAGGGGAAAGAGGTTTTGCAGAAATAGATATGGAAGCCTTTGCCAGTGTGCTGAAGATCAACACCATCGGTACTGTGCTGCCCAGCCGCATCTTCGGAGCTCAAATGGCGAAAGCCGGCGGCGGCTCCATCATCAACTTTGCCTCCATGAATACCTACAAACCCCTTACCCGGGTTGCGGCTTACGCCATGAGCAAAGCGGCTATTGCCAACTTTACGCAATTCCTTGCCAACTATTACGCTCCTGCCAACATCCGGGTCAATGCCATCGCTCCGGGATTTTTCGTTAATGAACGCAGTATAAAATATTTGCGCACTCCCGACGGCGGTTTGTCCCCCCGCGGAGAACGCGTTATGCAGCACACGCCCTTACAGCGTTTCGGCGAAGCACCCGAACTGTTGGGCTGCGTGGAATGGCTGCTGGATGACTGCAAAGCAGCTTTCGTAACCGGTATAACTGTGCCGGTGGATGGCGGATTTTTGGCTTCGACCGGGGTGTAAATTATGAAATGCTCACTCATGCTCCCTGCCAAGCCCAACTTGCAATGGCAGTTGGCACGGCAGTTGGGAATAGATTATGCTGTGACCAAAGCGGCACCGGAACTTACCGGTATGCCCGATCCCTCGGATTACAACTCTTTGAAAATCGTCCGTGACCGCTTTGCCGATGCCGGATTCAAACTCTACGCTCTGGAAGGCGACGAGTTTGATATGACTCGTATCAAGATGGGTCTGCCCGGCAGGGACGAAGATATTGAAAAATATTGTGCCATGCTTACCAACATGGGTAAGCTGGGTTTGAAGCTCCTCTGCTTCAACTTTATGGCAGGCGTGGGCTGGTACCGCAGCAAAAACGATCTGTTGGAACGGGGCGACGCCCTGACCAGCGGCTTTAATGTTGCGGATATCGACAACGATGTGCCCTTGAAAATGAGCCACGAAAAGCTTTGGGAGAATATCATATATTTCCTTAAAGCCGTAACTCCGGCGGCGGAAGCTGCGGGCGTGCAAATGGGTATGCACCCGGATGATCCGCCCATACCCCGGCTGTTGGGCTATCCCCGGATACTTATCAATGCCGATGCCTACCGCCGGGTTTTGCGGGAAGTACCCAGTCCGGCATTGGGTGTAACTTTCTGTCAGGCGACTTTCCGTGCCATGGGCGAAGATGTTTACAGTTTGCTGGAAGAATTCGGCGAAAAGGTCTTCTTCTTCCACTTCCGGGATATCAAAGGAGTCAGCGACAACTTTGTGGAAACTTTCCACGACAATGGCCCCACGGATATGCCCAAACTTCTGGCACATCTTAAAAAGTGTGCCCCCGATTGCCTGATCCGCCCCGACCATACCCCGACGATGGCGGGCGAAAGCAACGAAAGCTTCGGCTACACCATGCAGGGCAATTTGTTTGCCACCGGCTATTTGCGGGGCATACTCGAAACCCTTGATGCTGAAACAAAGTAAGTTTTTTTAAGGAGAATATAATTATGCAGATAAATGTGAATGCTGCCGCCAATGGCAGCCTCAAGAAAAATTTCTGGAACAATGTCCATTTTCACCCCACCGATGCGGTGGAAGATGTTTGGGGTCAGGAAGTATTGAACAAATTTGCCCAGCAGAAATGTGCCCAGTACCTCCGGCTTTATGCCATGTTTGAAGATGTGGTCACCCGTGATGAAAACGGCAATCTTGTCTTTGACTTTTCCGAACAGGACAAGCGTTTTGATATTGTGGTCAATATGGGTTTCAAAGTCTTGCTGTGCTTCAACTTCATGCCCGTAGTGATGGCTGCCGATCCGGTGAATTTGAGCGGCAAGCGTTACAAAGACAAACGCTTCTGCCGTTCCAAACCCGCCGATTACACCGAGTGGCAGGCTCTCTGCCGGGCGCAGACCCAACACTTGATCGACCGTTACGGCATTGAAACTATTTCTCAGTGGTTCTTCCATTGCTGGAACGAGCCGGATCTGGGGTTCTGGATGTATCCTGAATTCTTCTTTGAATGTACCCCTGAAATGCAGGAAGCCAAGATGACCGAATACTGCAAGCTCTACGACTACTTTGAAGCCGGGGTGCACAGTGTATCCGACAAGATCAAAGTCGGCGGCCCCTCCTGCGGACACTACAAGGAATTCTTTGAACGGGTCATGGAACATGTTTCCAGCGGTAAAAACTATGTTACCGGCAAAACCGGTACCCGCTTCGACTTTGCCAGCTTGCATTGTTACAGCTCCATACCCCAGGATGTGCACGATCCTTACCGCTATAAAGTTTGCCCGACAAGCATTGTCAACCAGTACAAAGTTTATCGCAGCATTATGGAAAAACATGGTTTGGGCGACCGTCCTGCCATTATTGACGAATGGGCGGCGGCGGCTGAAGGGTATCTGGGTATCGACCGGGATCCCCGGATGCGTTTCCGGGAAACGGAATACTATCCGGCATTCTATTTTAACCTGATCGACCTGATGACCAAGCTGCCCATGCCCCCGGAACGCATGATGATCTGCCTCTCCGGGCAAGACTTCAACACCAATGACTTTGACGGTCACCGCACTTTCTACACCGCCCGCGGCTGGAGCAAACCTATTGCATTGGGCTTCAGTCTGGCAAGCAAGCTGGGCGAAGAACGCTTCGATATACCCGTGGCAATGCCCAAAAATTGCGGCATCATCGGTACCCGCCGTGCCGACGGAGCCGTAGTTGTGGCAGTCTATAACCACGAATCGGATTTCGGCAAATTCGGCAGCAACGAAAAGTTCACGCTCAAGTTCGACAATCTTCCGGCCAACTGCACACTCAAGCGTTACCGGATCGACGAAATGTTCAGCAATGCCTTTACCGCCTGGAGCCGCCTCGGTTCTCCGGCACAGCCCACCGTCTGGGAACGCGAGCAGATCAATCAGCGCGCACAGCTCCAACAGCCCTGTGCCGATGAAAAATGCTCAAACACCTGGCAGGGCGATGTACTCATGACCAATAACTCCGTGGAACTCTTCGAGTTCATTCCGGCGTAACATTCTGTAAAAAAGGCTTTGTGGGGAAGAAACCTTTTTGAAAAAAGGTTCTCTTCCCCACACCCCATTTTCCAAAAACTTTCACCGGAATTGCTTTTATTACAAGTAATAAAAGCAATTCCAATTTATTTTATATAAGGCTCTGTTCCCAATAAGGGTAGGTCAATAAAAAGTTATATGATCAACTTTTGTATTGGAACTTTTTTAAAACTTAAATGGCATTTATCTATTTTGCAACGCAAATAGATAAATGCCGGGAAAAGGTTTGGAAAAAAGGTTCTTCTACTGACTCCGCAACTTTGGCGAAGGTCAAAACAGCGACGGAAATCTTTATTCAGCAGCGATCCTGGCGGCGGCTTTTACCAGACAATCCTTTGCCCCGATGCGGGTCAGATTTTTGTGGTCAGGTATGCTCTTCCACGCTTCTCCGGCAGCGAGGATCCTGCCGCCCCGGTTCATATAATCGACCATTATTTCGATCCAGCCGTTTTTGATCATTCCTTTGCCCCAGGCTTCAGTGCCGTTGGGCATTATGAGCAAATCTGTGTCATTAAGCTGCTCTTTGCTCAAACCGGTCTTGACGGCAAGTTTCGGGCACTTTTCCAGAGCAGTCACCTCTTTGATGGATTGAGTGTGACCGTTGCGCGCGGCACCGATGCAATAAAGCACCCGGAGCGGACGGTAGGAGGCAAGCGGCAGTTTGGGGGTGATCTTTACCCCGGTCACGGCGTAGACGCACCCCACAAAAATATCGTTGGTATTCAGTATGTATTCAGGATGGAAACTTGTGGCAATGACTTTGCCTTTGCCGTAGTTGCCGTAAATCAGTGCGGGGGTATCAAAGAAGCTCACACCCGCTCTGCCCAGCGGACCAACGCTGCTGGTGTATTTTGCATAGGTTTTGCAGTTGCCTTTGTCCCATTGGGCCTCTTTGGCAACCGGGCCGCGGGAGTAACGCACCATGCGTTTTCCCGGTTTGATATCCAGCAGTTTGGCACCTTCCGGCGAAAGGTCGATCTGCACATCGGCGCGGTAACCGACTGCTTCCCCATAGTAAGTATAAGGCATGAGCCGGGCTCTTTCGGGGCGGTTCAAAGTGATATGGAATCCGGCACAGATACCAACGTATGCACCGCCATTGCGGACAAAATCCTGCAGGGCTTTTACGCCCTCTTTGCCCATGGATTCCATTTGCAGCTTGCTGGAGCCGCCGGGCATAACGAGCAGATCCAGACCTTCGAGTTTACCTTTACGCAAATCTTCGCCCTTCAGCAGAGTCATTTCGATCTGGGGCGAATAGTGAAGCAATCTTGCCAGCAGCAGCACGCCGCCGCCCCGGCTGCCTTTGTCGATATAAAAACCGGTCTTGAGCTTTTTGCCGGTATATTGAGCAGTACACTTTTCAGCGGCAGGTGAACATTGATTTACAGTGGCACAGCCGGCACAAAGCAGCAGTACGGGCAGCAGGGCAAAGATGAACTTTTTCATTTTTTTTCTTTCTTAAAATATTTTTTTATTGATTCCAAATGGATTACATAAAAATCAGCATCCGGTATTATCGGTGTAATATACTATACGGTATGGAAAATTTCAAATTGCGTCTGCTTTTTATCATCGTTTTTCTTGTCGGCCGTTAAGCCATGTTTTTTTGCTGTTATCATAAAATCTCAAGTACAGCCTTTGGCAAGTTTCTCTTTCGGGCGGTGCCCCGACAGCTCAAGAGCCATTTTTTATTTTTTCTGCAAATCCGCCTCTGTTGGGTTGTAAATAGTTGTTGTGAGTGTATATTTTCTTTAAGCAAATCCCTTTACGGAGAAAATCATGGCGGTAATTATCGATAATCAACTGCAGGAAGCTATCGCATACGATCCGGCGGTCTATCCGATCGCTTTTTATCAGGATGAACTGGCTGCCTTGCCCGGCTGGAGCGGACCTTTGCATTGGCACCCGGGTTTTGAGATCGCCACAGCGGAGTGCGGCACTCTGGATTATCAGCTGGGCGGGCAACACATTACCCTGAACGCCGGCGACAGCATCTTTGTCAATGGCAACATACTTCATGGCATCCGTCAGATCGGCGGCGATGTGCCTGATCCTATGCCCAATGCGGTTTTTTCCGGCAGTTTGATTGCGCCGGAAGGCAGTTTGATTTATCAAAAATATATTGCGCCATTGCTGCAATGCGATGATTTGCCGTTTATTCTGTTTCCTGCGGATAACCGCTCTGTAAATATGCTTATAAAAGATATTTACCATTGTTTCCGGCAGCAGGGGGCTTGTTATGAAATGGTTATCCAGCGGAATATCAGTTGTATTTTTGAATATATTCACTCCAACATGGCAACCTTCCCCCGCTGTAAAACCAACCGTATTCAGCTGGTTCAGCAGATCCGGCTGCAGAAAATGCTGGATTTTATTTACAAACGCTACCGGGAACATATTACTCTTGAGGATATTGCCCGCTCTGCCAATGTAAGCAGCAGCGAAGCCGGACGCTGTTTCAAAAAATTTATGAACACTTCGCCCATCGAAGTATTGCTCCGGCACCGGCTGCAAACTGCACAAAAAATGCTTGCCGAAAGAATTTACACCGCAGAAGAGGTCAGCAATTTATGCGGCTTCAATTCGGCAAATTATTTCCGCAGACAGTTCAAGGACCGATATGGAACTACGCCCGGAAAGTATTGCAATTTGGGTAAATAGTGCCTTTTTTAAGCGATTTTGCCGGTTGATTTATTTTGTTTTGGCAATATAGTATTGAAATTTTATTTTACAGGAGAATACTATGTGCCAGCAAAAGAACTATAAAAAAACCTTGTACGCCTGTTATCTCGGGTTCGTTACTCAAGCCATATCGGCAAATTTTACACCGTTGCTTTTTTTGACTTTCAAGAACGATTACGCTATCAGCCTTGAAAAAATTGCCATGATCCCGCTGGTGTTTTATTTTACCCAGCTGTTGGTGGATATAGTGGCGGCAAAGTATGCTGATAAAATCGGCTACCGGCTTTGCGTGATCGCCTCGCAGGTGCTTTCTTCGCTGGGATTGCTGGCTTTGACAATTTTGCCGGATATGCTCTCCAGTGCATTTGCCGGGATCCTGATCGCCGTAGCTTTGTACGCCATCGGCAGCGGCTTGATCGAAGTATTGTTAAGCCCCATTGTGGAAGCGTGTCCTTTTGAAAATAAAGCAGGTGTAATGAGTTTGCTCCATTCCTTTTACTGCTGGGGCGCAGTAAGCGTGATCTTGGGTTCCACATTGTTTTTTGCCTTATTCGGTATAGAGTATTGGAAGATCATGACTGTTATCTGGGCTTTGATACCTTTGTATAATGCGGTAAATTTCATAAATTGCCCCATCGAAAAACTGAACGGAGAAGGCTCCGGCATGAGTATAAAACAGCTGTTGAGCGTGCCAATGTTCTGGATGATGATTTTTTTGATGGTCTGTGCCGGTTCATCCGAAGCGACTATGGCTCAATGGGCGTCGGCTTTTACCGAAGCGGGGCTGAAAGTCAGCAAAACTATCGGCGATTTGGCCGGGCCGTGTTTGTTTGCCGCATTTATGGGCATAGCCCGTATGCTGTACGGCAAGTTCAGCAATAAACTTGATCTGATCAAAACCATGTTGTTGTGCGGTGTTTCGGCAACAGTATGTTATTTGGCTGCTTCGCTTTCCAGCTGGGCGGCAGTTGGCTTGCTGGGGTGTGCGCTCTGCGGACTTGCTGTGGGGATCATGTGGCCGGGCACGATCAGTTTATCTGCCAACAAGTGTCCGGGGGGAGGGACTGCATTGTTTGCTTTTCTGGCCCTGGCGGGCGATCTTGGAGCAACCGCCGGTCCGGTCTTGGTGGGCAAAGTGGCGGAAGCCACCGGCGAAAATCTGAAAAACGGTTTGCTGGCTGCCACTTTATTCCCCGCAGCTCTGGCGCTGGGGTTGCTTTTGCTTTATAAAAAATCCCGGGCAGACCGCAAAAGTCGTTGAAGTTTATGATTTGAGCTTTTTTGAGCGTTTGACTTCTTGGGGGTTTTGAGCTTGAATTTGTATTTTTTCTTTGCTATGCTATATTATCAGCCGGAAAAATCACAGCTTTATTTGAGGACTTTTTTATGGCAAAAGCAGAGATCACCTGGAGTTTGATGCATCCTACTCCGCTGGATGTGGAGTATATGAAAAACGTTGTCGCTCATGCCGCACGGTATCGGGTGGACAGTTTCGAAATTTGTGCCGATTGTCATACCGATCTGGGCGGTATGGATGGCTTGACCGATTATCTCCATTACCCCGAAACCCATAAACGCATCGACCTTGCCGGGATCGAAAGCAACAAGGCCAGGCTCCGGCAGATCATTGCTCTGGCGCACAGCATCGGCAAACCCCTTTATTATTGGCACCGGGAAGCCATGGTGCCGGATGGGTTGCTGACCGATCGGCCGGATCTGCTGGATGAAAACGGCGAATTTGACCTGCTGGGCGAGGCTTATGCCGACTTGCTCCGCTACAAGATCGACTCCACATTCAAAGCTGTGCCCGAATTGGATGGCATCGTTCTGACCTTGACCGAGGCTACTTATTCGGTGCTGCATAACAGCAATACCGAAAAATTTCCGCCGCAAAAAGTGGTCGATCACATGGTCAATATCTTTGCCGGAGAGTTGCAGAAGCGGGGCAAGCGTTTTGTGCTGCGCTCTTTCGGCTCTATTGCTCAAGACTACGAAGATATTTTGTGCGGAGCCGCCCGGGCTGCGGAAAAGTTCGGTTTTGAAATCGAAACCAAGATAACCCCCTATGACTTTGATCCATTTTTGCCCACCAATCCCTTTTTGCGCAAACTTTCCGGCGCCCGGCTGGGG
>JAFVQX010000159.1 GCA_017504585.1 Lentisphaeria bacterium | reverse complement strand
TCGCTCAGTTCTCGGAAAACGAGTTCTTCGGCAAGCCCTGCGGTCTTATGGACCAGATGGCGTGTGCCGTCGGCGGTATCGTTGCCATCGACTTTGAGGACACCGCCGCCCCCGCCTGATCAAAAATCAGCTCTTTTTCAAGATGTTTTGCCGCAATATGATATACTCCGCGCAAAGTGAAAGTTTTTTCCACCGGCACCAGCTCTTTCATTGCCTCGCAGAAAAACTTTGCATCGCCGCCGGAAGCTGTAAAAATTTTCACGCCCTGGGCTCCGGCAACACTCATGAGTTCTTTTGTCATGCCCACGGCTCCGCGGTCGATCCCCAATGCCAGCGCCTGCAAAGTGTTTACCCCGGGATTTTCCGGCAGCGGGTGATCCAGCGGCACTTCCGGCAAAGCTGCCGTGCCGCGGTTCAAGGCCTGACGCATCAGTTTGCGCCCGGGCATGATCGCGCCTCCGGCAAATTTCTTATCTGCCAGCACGATCTCCAGAGTTATGGCAGTACCGAAATCGAAGTTCGCTGCCGGCAGATCGTATTGCAGCAGTGCCACTGCGTTGGCGATCCGGTCAGCCCCCAGCGTGGAGGTATCCACCAGCGAAAAATCCACCCCCGCGGCAGCCGCACTCTGCGGATCGACAAAATGCAGATTTTTGTAATATCCGGATCTGCTCAAATGCTCCCGCGCCCGGGGTACCACGCAAGATGCCCACACCGGAGAATCCCCGTCAGCTTCCGGCAAAAGCGAGATATTTTCCTGCCAGGAAGTTGTGGTTACCTCTCCAACTTCTGTAAAAACTCCGTGCAGATCAGAGCGCACCCATTGTGTGTGGGTATTGCCGATGTTGAAAAGCAGAAACGAATTCATGGATTTGAGCCGTAATTATAAAAATTTCCGTAAAGTGGGGTCTTTATCCAGCTTTTTCACCAGATCTTTGACCCGCTGCGCCGATTTTTCGCTGCAAACCAGCGTAACGTCACCCTGATTGACGATGATCAGATCCTTGACATCGATCGCCGCGATCAAATGCTGCGGATCGCTTACCACGATGCAATTTTCCATATCCAATCCGGCAAATGTCCCACGGATGACGTTATTGTTTTCGTCGGCGCGTATTTGCGAACGCAGCGCCGTCCAACTGCCGATATCCGCCCATTGGAAATTACATTCGGCAACCACCAGATAATCCAGTTTTTCCAACAATGCATAATCTATGGAAATATTGGGCGCACGTTCAAATTCGACCCGCAAAAAACTTTCCAGACTTTTGGGATCGCTGATTTTGCCCACCGCCCGGCTTATGGCGGCAAGTTCGGGGGCATGTTCGCTCAATATCTTTTTGAACACCCCATGAGTCCAGACAAATATGCCGCTGTTCCAGCGCCAGATATCTTCTTTAAGCATCTCTTCGGCTTCTGCTGCCGACGGCTTTTCCCGAAACCCGTCGGCGGCGAAAAAGCGGGTCTTTTCATCGCCGTAATCCAGCTGATTACCGCAGCGTATATAGCCGTAACCGGTACTGGCATACTCCGGCTTGACGCCGATAAGCACCGGCGCTTCGCACCGGGCGGCAACTGTTACAGCTTGCATCAATGTATTGCTAAATGCGGGTATACTCTCGATGCTGTGATCCGCCGGAGTGGCGATCACAACGGCATCGTTTCTTACGCCGCGACTTTCCAGAACTCCGCTTGCCAATGCCAGACAACCGCCGGTATCTCTGCCGAAAGGTTCGCCGATAATATTGTCCGGCGGCAGCATCGGCAGCAGCGAACGCATGGGCCCCACATAGTCTATATTGGTAATGACCAGGCAATTTTCCGGCTCCGCCACCGCCAGCATCCGGGCGGCAGTCTGTTCGATCAAAGTCAGATTACCCAGCAGGCGCAAAAGCTGCTTGGGGCAATTCTGCCGGCTCTGGGGCCAGAAGCGCTCGCCGCGCCCGCCGGCCATTACCACAACGTATGTATTGGAACGGTCTGCCATAAATTTCTATTCCACTTACGACAGTTTCTGAATGATCGTTGCCAACGGCGCAAACAGACCGATAACGATGGTACCTACGATCACAGCCAGCACCACGATCATGATCGGTTCCAGCAGCGAAGTCAGCGCATCCACGGCGTTATCGACTTCTTCGTCGTAGGTATTGGCGACTTTTTCCAACATATCCGGCATACGGCCGGTTTCTTCGCCTACTTCGATCATACTGATAACCATCTGGGGGAACACTTTTGCTGCGCCCAGGGGCTTGGAGATCCCCTCCCCTTCTTTTACCGCATCGTGTACTTTCATGACCGCCCGCGCCACCAGTTCGTTGCCCGATGTATCGCGCACAATGATCAATGCGTTCAACACCGGCACCCCGGCGGACATCAGCGTACCAAGTGTACGGGAAAATCGTGCAATAGCGGTTTTAGATACGATCGGCCCCAAAATCGGCATATTGTAAAGCACCCAGTCCAAACCGTATTTGCCATATTTGTTTTTGTAAGCCAGCTTGATCCCTGTAATCAGCACGATCGGTGCCGCCAGCAGGAAGTACCACCGTGTTTTCATCCACTCGGATGTATCGATCAGAAACTGGGTGATCCCCGGCAGCGGGTCGCCTTCCAGCAACTCTTTAAAGATCTTGGTAAAGCTCGGCACAATAAAGATCATCAAACCGGTCGTAACCAGCAATGCCAGCGAAATAACCACCGACGGATAGATCATAGCGGATTTCACTTTGCCTGCCAGCCGGGCGGTCTTTTCCATAAACCCTGCCAGTCGGCTGAGGATCGTTTCCATAGCACCGGCGGCCTCCCCGGCGCGCACCATGTTCAGAAACAACTTGTCAAAAGTCGCCGGATAGAGCGAAAGCGCTTCAGAAAATGTGGACCCAGTTTCCACCGCATCGGCCACCCCGCACAGCACTTTCTGCGCCATTTTATCCTTGCACTGTCTTTGCAAAGTGCGCAGCGAACGGATCAGCGGCAGACCGGCTTCCAGCAGCGTTGCCAGCTGACGGGTCGTCACCATAAGCAGTTTACGATTAATGACTGACGGACCGAACTGAAAATCCAGATTTATGTTCAGCCCGCCGCCTTTTTTCTTTTTGCTGGCTTCTTTGATCTTGGTGGCAAACAATCCAGCCTTGCGCAACTCTGCTGCTGCCATTGCTTCGGATGCGGCTTCGATGCTGCCCTTCATCTCGCGGCCGCTTTTTTCATCCACGGCTACATAATTATAATGAGGCATAAAATATCTCTCCTGATATTACGTTTGATCTTCCCCGATCAGGCGTTTTCTTCCATTTCTTCAGCCAATTCCTTGGCTTTTTTGATCAAGTCGGCCTGATCGCGCGCCATATTGATCATTTCTTCATAGGCGATCTTGCCTTGTTTGTAAAGTTCGAACAAGTGCATATCCATAGTATTCATACCGTATTTGGCACCGGTCTGCAATTCAGAAGTGATACGGAATGTTTTATTATCGCGGATAAGTGCCTGGATACCAGCGGTCTGGATCATGATTTCAAACGCAGCGATACGCCCCTTTTTATCGCAGCGGGGCAGCAGTTCCTGGGAGATCACCCCGATCAGCGACGATGCCAGCTGGGTACGGATCTGCTGCTGCTGGGTGGTGGGGAACGCGTCTACGATACGGTCAACGGTTTCTGCCGCACCGCAAGTATGCAATGTACCAAACACCAGGTGCCCGGTTTCCGCCGCGGTAATAGCCGCTTCGATGGTTTCCAGGTCGCGCATTTCCCCCACCAGAATAATATCCGGGTCCTGTCGTAGCGCGCGGCGCAAAGCATCTTCAAAGCTGATGGTATCCGAACCGATCTCGCGCTGGATGACCACGCTCTTTTTGTGGGGGTGATAGAATTCGATCGGGTCTTCCACGGTAATGATATGGCATGCGCGTTCTTCGTTTACCGCATTGATCATAGATGCCAGCGTCGTTGATTTACCCGAACCGGTCGGCCCCGTTACCAGCACCAGCCCGCGGGGGCGGTAGAGCAGATTTTTGATCGCATCCGGCAGCCCCAACTGGTCAAAACTCAACAGCTTGTTGGGGATCTGACGCAAGATGGTGCCATAGCAGTTTTTCTGTTTGAAAGCACTTACACGGAAACGCGCCTGATCGCCGAAAGCAAAACCGAAGTCCACCGAACCTACTTCCTGAATTTTCTGAATATGCACTTCCGACGCAAATGATTTCACCAGTCGTTCTGTATCTTCAGCTGTCAGCGGCGGCAGATCCAGCGGCGTCATATCCCCATGCAGACGCACCACCGGCGGCACGCCTACTTCGATATGCAAGTCACTTACGCCTTCATCGACTACCAACTGCAGCAAATCAGCCATTTCAACCATAATAAAATACTCCCTTCAAAAATCCTTTTCCCCGCATAAGCGTAAAAATATCATGTATAGCGCAAAACTTCGTCCACCGAAGTTTCGCCATTGTAAATCGAAATCATGCCGTCTTCGCGCATGGTGCGCATACCTTGAGCGGTCGCCTTGTTCTGGATCTCCAGCGTGGGCGCCCCCCGGTAGATCAATTCCGAAAGTTCGTTGGTCATCACCATAAGTTCGCAGATGGCTTTACGACCTTTGTAACCGGTATTCTTGCATACCGGGCAGCCCTTGCCGTAGAAGAACTGGCGGCCGGCAACATCTTCGCGGGTCATTTCCAAACGGTCAAGTTCTTCATCCGACGGCGTATAGGGCGTTTTGCACGCATAGCAGACCCGGCGCAGCAGACGCTGACTCAACACCCCCACCAAACTTGAACAGATCAGGAACGGCTCCAACCCCATATCCACCAGTCGGGTCACGGTACTGGCGGAGTCGTTGGTGTGCAGAGTGCTGAAGACAAAGTGCCCGGTCAGCGATGCTTCCACTGCGATCTGTGCCGTAATAAAGTCGCGGATTTCCCCCACCAGGATCCGGTCAGGGTCCTGTCGCAAAAACGCTCGCAGCGCTTTTTCAAAGGTCATGCCCACGGCTTCGTTGATCGGCACCTGTACGATGCCGTCGATATCGTATTCCACCGGGTCTTCGGCAGTCAGAATTTTGTCGCCAACGACATTGATCTCGTTGATCGCCGAATAAAGCGTTGTGGTCTTACCCGAACCGGTCGGCCCTGTTACCAGCAGAATACCGTTGGGCAGGTGGATGATCTCGCGGAATTTTTTCAACAGATTTTCGTCCATCCCCAGCGAGTCCAGACTCAAGTTCACCACAGTTCGGTCAAGTACACGAAGCACCACCGATTCCCCGTAGCTTGTAGGCAAACAGGATACACGAAGGTCAACGGGTTTGCCGTTCATCTTGGTCTGGATACGTCCGTCCTGGGGTACGCGCCGTTCCGAAATATTCAAACCGCTCAAAATCTTTACGCGGCTGGTGATAGGCATTGCCATATTTTTCGGCGGCGGCGGCAATTCATACAAAGCACCGTCCACGCGGTAACGGATGCGGTATTCGTGTTCAAACGGCTCAAAGTGGATGTCACTGGCTTTGTCTTTGATCGCCTGACGGATCACAAAGTCCACAAAACGCACTACCGGAGCAGAGTTGGCTGCCGACTCCAAATCGTCAACATCCTCATAGTCGCTTTCCGCGCCGCCCATGTCGCCAAACATGCTCATAACATCCTGGGTATCCACAGGATAATATTTTTCGATAGCTTCGTCGAACTGTTCATCCGGCGCCATCGCCAGTATAAAATCCCGCCCGAGGATAAAACGCAAATCATCTATTGCCGTGGTATCCAGCGGATTACGCATGGCCAGCACCAGCGTATCATCATCAACGCGTATAGCGATCACGCCATAGGTGCGGGCGGTGTTGGAATCGATCATTTCCAATGTAGAACTCTGGATATCCATTTCCAGCAGATCCACCACTTCCAGCCCCATACTTTCTGAAACCAGCCGCAGTATATCCTTTTCGGTACAAAAGCCGTAGTCCACTACGATATCCCGGAAGCTCTTCCCGGAACGCTCCCGTTCTTCCAGCGCCTCTTTAAGCTTATCTTCACTTACTCCGGCATCGAACAATATGTCGTAAAGTGCCTGTGTTTCCTGATCCATAATAAAACTTCACCCAATATTTGATTAGTCTTCATCCATCATTGTTACGCGGATAACTTCTTCCAGCGTCGAGATCCCCGCTTCGGCCTTACGCATGGCGTCTTCCCGCAAAGAGTGCATCCCGTTGCGGCGGGCGGCTTCGCGGATGACCTGGGTCGGCTCGTTGCGGTAGACCAACTCGGTAATATCATTGTCGAGCATACAGATTTCGTAAATACCGATACGGCCCTTGTAGCCGGTCTTGCCGCAGCTGGAACAGCCTTTGCCTTTTTTGAATGTGTGAGTGGCCAGATATTCATCCGACAATCCCAGCAGGTGTTTTTCCATATCTGTCGGTGTATAATCCGCAGCGCAATGCTTGCAGATACGGCGCAGCAGACGCTGTGCCATGATCGCCCGCACCGCCGATGCCACCAGAAACGCCTTGACCCCCATATCCACCAGTCGGGTGATCGCCCCCGGAGCATCGTTGGTATGCAAGGTACTGAACACCAGGTGCCCGGTAAGTGCGGCGTTGATGGCGATTTCGGCAGTTTCCACGTCTCGGATTTCCCCGATCATTACGATATTCGGTGCCTGTCGCAATATGGCGCGCAGCGCTGCGGCAAAGGTCATGTTCACATATCTGTCGACCTGCACCTGATTGATCCCGGGCAGCTGATATTCCACCGGGTCTTCCACGGTAATGATCTTGCGGGAAACCGTATTGATCGTATTCAAAAACGCGTAAAGCGATGTGGTCTTGCCCGAACCGGTCGGCCCCGTTACCAGAAAGATGCCGTCAGGCATACCCAGAATACGGTTGACCAGCACCATATCGTCAGCATAAAAACCCAGTTTCGGCACGTCAAGCTGAATACTGGATTTATCCAGAATACGCATTACGATACTTTCGCCGTGGGTGGTAGGAATACTCGATACACGAAGGTCGATATCTTTGGGCCCCACGCTCATTTTGATACGACCGTCCTGCGGAATTCTTTTTTCGGTGATATCCAGCCGCGCCATGATCTTCAGACGGCTGGTCAGATTGGGCTGCAGGAATTTCGGCGGAGCATCCACTTCCCGCAGCACTCCGTCGATACGGTAGCGGATGCGGTAGCGTTTTTCCATGGGTTCCATGTGAATATCGCTGGCTCCGAACCGGTAAGCGTCGGTAATGATCCCGGAAACCAGCCGGATGATAGGTGCATCATCTTCGGTGTTTTCCTCTTCATCCATGGTGTCGACTTTTTCCATCACCCCGGCTTCTTCGCCCAACTGGCTCATCAAGCCTTCCATGGCGTCTTTCGGAGTGCGGTAGTTGGCATCCAATATCTGATTGATCTGTTCCTGGGTGGCGACCACCGCTTCGATATCGCACCCCAACCGGTAACGCAACGCGTCGATCACATCCATCGCGCCGGGGTCAGACATTGCCACGGTCAAAAGATCGTCGTGCTTCATCACCGGCACCACGTTGTACGATATAGCCAGATCCCCCGGCATGGCATCGACAACTTCCGGCGGAACGGTGTAATTGTGCAAATCGATCATTTCCAGACCGTATTCCTGCGCCAGAAGCTGGGTTATCTCGGCTTCGGAAACGATCTTTTTGGTGATCAGGGCATCCACCATGGATATTTCGCCAGGAAACTCCCGAACAAACTGCTGTGCGGCTTCGAGCTGTTCCGGCGATACCAAACCGGCCTGCTTTATAAGCTCAAGCACATACTTATTATCTCTGGCCAAAACTATACTCCTTGCTGTAATATAATTAAAGAAAATCACTAATCACAACAAGATACTATTGTTTTGGATTTTTTGCAAATCTTAAAACAGCAAAAGGAGCGTTTTTTCCGCAAAAAACGCTCCTTTTTTCCAGATCACAGCCGGAGGCGGTCTGCTTCAGCGCTTAAACAGCTTATCCGCACAATCATAATAGTGCAGCCAATCCGCTGCGGTTATGGAGTGTGTGCCGACTTTGCAATGATATTTTACCATGTTGCCGACAGATTTTCCCAACTCCGGAAAATCATCGGGCAGCGTATCTTCAAAGCCGTAAAGTTTCCAGACTTTTGCGGCGGCTTTTGCCGAAAGGAATTCGCCGTAAAAATCAGCGCCATGATCCTCGTTACTGCTTGCCACATAAGCACATCGGGGGGCGATCAACGCTATGAGCTGATGTTGATCCACCGGCAGAAACTCTTCCCGGCAGGCGTACTCGATAAATTTATCGGTAAACCAGAACCTTTGCAGATACGCCAGATGTCCGGGCCGCTCGCCATACACCCGGCAAGCCGGCGAAGCACCCATACAGCCGGAATTATTGGAAATAACCAGCTTGAACCGCTGATCGTTCACCCCCGCCCACAAAGCGGCTTTGCCCAGGCGGCTGTGCCCCAGAACTGCGGCTTGGGCGGCATCGACTCCGGAAATATTTTCCAACGCATCCAGCATCCGGCTCAACCCCCATGCCCACGCTGAAATCGCTCCGTAATTACGGGGTTCGGCAGGCGGTTCCGGCAAATCGGCAAGTTCTCCGGGGCTTTTGAAAAGCGTGTAAATACTCTTGGCAAAACCAAATGGATTATCAGGAAATATCTCGCCGAAATTGACCGTTGCAGCCGCATACCCCCGCCGGATGGTTTCAACAAAATTCCAACTCTCCAACTTGATAAAGCGTTTATCATCAGTTGTTTCGCTATTGCGCCACCAATGTTTTGCCACATGATCCGCTCCCCGGGTCAAAAGCACGTCATCATCGGGCGTATTTGCCTGATTGCCGTCAAAGTTCAGCCCCACAAAAACCGGCACATCGCCGGAGACGTTTTCCGGCGTATACAAAAGCATGTCAAAATCGTGGCATCTGCCGTCATTCATCTTGCAGTAAATGCGATATTCCCGGCGGTACGCCAGACCACCCAAAGCACCGTGTTTTTCGGCAAGCAAGCGGACTTCCAGCTTATCCGGCGGCGGGGGGACTGCTCCGTAGATATGTTCTTCAAAAAGTTTCAGCAGTTTGGGGCGTTCACTTTCCCACGCTTCCAGAGTATCCGGCAGGGGCAGAAACTTCCACGGCGGAACTTTGCTTTCGTCGTGATTGCGCCGCCGGTAAAGCTCTTTGCTCCAATGATCCATCATGCGGGATAGCGCAATAAGAGTATCCCGGTTTTCCGGAGTGCGGGGCAAATTTTCGCTGTCAAATGTACTGTTCATCCGGCTTATTTCTCCAAATATACCAAAGTATAAACTTTAAGCAGTTCTCCCGGCAGAGTTACTATGGTGCTGACGCCTTTATTCATAAATTTCAGCTCTTTTATGCCCGCAAAGTCCGGCGAGACCGCGTACGCTTTTCTGACCTTGAACGGCACCCGGAAACTCATATCGGGAACTTCCGGGAAGGGATTTTCACCGATCGAGAATTTGATTTCTTTACCCAATTCGCCTTGAGCATTTTGAGCGTTGAGGAAATGCAGCACAAATTTATCGTTCTGCCAATAACTGGCAGTCAGGATGCCTTCAGGTATATCTGTCGGATACCAGGTGCGGTATTTGCCCAGCAGTTTTTCCAGAATGGATTTCTGGAAAAATTCTGCATTTTTATCGGCCTTGAAATCAAACTTTTTGCCTACCATCAATTCGTTGGCACAGTTGTTAAAGCCATACTGTCCGGGGAAATAGATCAGTTTGCCCTGCCCGACTTTGACCGTTGCCATTGCCGCTTTTGCCCGGCCGGCAGCATTGTAGATCACCGGGTCGCCGGCCTTCAGCGGCAGCGGCGGGGTGTTCCGGTAAATGGTGTATCTGGTCAGCGGCAGTTTGTTTTTGCCGTCAACCGAAACGCTGTATGCTTTGCCGTTGGAGGGGATTTTTTTGCCGGGTTTCCAGCCCATCAGCGAACTTATGAAGTCATTTTTCCGCCATTTGCCGAATTCATCGCCCACACCGGTCATAAATGAAGCAGTTACCACGCCGCCATTTTCTGCAAATCTTTTGATTTCCGCAAGCTCTTTATCGTTCAGATAAGGTGTGTTGCCCAGCATCAGAACCTGATATTTCTGCAATCGCTCCGGAGTCAGATCCGCCTGACTGATAATATCGTGGTCGATGTGCATCATGCTCAAGATCTGCGATGTACCCAGCAATTCCGCCCGGTAGTTGCCTGCCGCCGGTATGGAGCCGACAAGATTGCGGCTGCTTTCCGAAAAGAGCAAGGCGATTTTTGCCGAAGAACGGGCTTGAGTCAGATCCATATTGCCGTTTTCGGCAGTAAATGTGTGATAATTCACTTCGCCCTCCGGACAGGGAACAAATCTGGTTTCCCAAGTTTGCTGACCATTGAGATTATTTACCGCCCAGCCGAAATACTTTATCTTCCAATCCGTAGCATAGACCAGTCCGAAAACCGGGAATTTACCATTTCTGCCGAAGAGCGAGAATGCTTTACGCAAGCTGTTCACCGCCCGGGAGTTGGCAAAAATATTCCGGGGCATGATTTCCGTACCCACCATATCCCATGCCCGGGAATAGTTGAACAAATCTCCGGCAAGATCATTGGTTGCCCAGTCAGAAGTCAAGCCGTAGTGGGTGGTGTACCCGATAAAGATGAAATCCTTTTTGAATTCAGCAACTCTTTTGCGCAAATTCACCCAGAATTCGCCGATCTTGCGGCGGCGCCACTCTTCCCATGCCCGCCAAAGCGGCGAGCGGGGGTTGTAGAGTTCCGGCGAAAGCTCGTCTGCCGGCAGCTGGCAGCCGGTATCCGCCGCAAAAAGCTTGCGGCAGGAAGCGCACCCGCAGAAAGTTTTGCCCATGAAAATACACTCATCGACCATCAGGCCATCCAACCCGGTCTTGCGGATATGTTCGGTGATGGTGTTGTAAAACTCTTCCACTGCTTTGGGATTGGTCATACAGCGGGCTCTGCCGGGCAAACCGCCATCAACAGTTTCCTGCAAGCGGTCGTTCCATTGCAGCATACGCCGGAACCCGGAGTCGGAGTTCCACAGCATGGAGTAATCTATGTGGTCAATAAAGAGAAAGTTTTTATTGGCTTGTTTGCCCAATGCTATATACCGGGCGATCTCTTTGTGCAAGCGTTCTTTGTGCGCATCGGCAAAGGTGTGACGTGCCAGCATACCGTTGAACATAACGATATTTATCTTGTTCCGGATAAGCTCTTCAATGTTGCGTTCCGCAATGCCGGGATCGGAAAATTCAGTAAAAGTTCCGGCATTGCCCGTTCCCCACGAACCGATCATTGCCGAATAAACGTTATTGCGCAATTTGCTCAAATCGCCGTAAGCAGTGGTTATTTCCGGCAAACGCGGTCTGGCAGCGGTTTCTTTGCCCGGCTCCGGCAGCGGATAATTGGACAAATGCACATTATAAGGCGGCTCATCTGCGTAGTAACTGTTGTGATAAAATACTGAAGGATAATCCTTTATATCGCTGCGCCACATTGCCCGCCGGATGCTGAAATCCTCGCTGCCTGCCAAAAGCAGCTGAAAGGCTATTTCCGAAACCCGCCAATCGCCGGAAAATTCAAAAATCGCCTTGTTGTCTTCTATCCACATGGGCACCTGGATCTTCTGGGCGGTTTTGGGGGCAATGGCAAGAGCTTTTACCAGTTCCCGGTTATTCAAGCTCAAATCCATAGCTTTGACCGGAGCTTCGCCGGTGCCGGTATTGATCGTAACGATATAAAGGCCCCGGCGCTGCAAATCGACGCGGAACCGGGCTTTTTCTGTGCCGTAAACTGCCGAATAAAGCGTACCCTGGGGGCGGAAATTTTCGATTTGCGCATCGCTGTTATCCAGCCAGCCGAAAGAGCGTTTGGGGGTGTAAGCAAGCAAATGGGCGCGTGCTTTGCCTTTGCCGGCTTTCTTCGCGCCGAAAACCAGCCGTTTATCAGCGGGCAGTTCCGAGCAATAACCATATTTATCGTGAGCGCGGCGTTGGGCAAAGTCTTTTGCCAAGCCTTCATAAATAACTATTTTGCCGGTATGGATACCGCCGTTGCGGCCGGAGTTGGTGCCCATGCTGAAGCGGAGTTTATCGCCAACTATGGTAATGCCCCCCTGCCCGGAAAGACTGCCTACACTGTAACTGGAGTAAAGGTCTTGAGCCCCGGAGGGATTGAAGTCGACTACCAGATCGAAATCTTTTTTGCTGAACGCTATGGTGCGTACACTGCCCAGCAAAAGTTTACTTTTGAGTTTGGCTGCGTTGATTTTGCCTTTTTTGTAACTGTTGCGTTTGTGGCCGCCAACCCATGCGGTGTAATTGCAGCCATCCAGCAGCGAAACGGGTATTTCGATATACTGCTGAATCACTCCGGTATAATTATCGGTATTCAACGCCGGGATCCGAGCCTGAAAAGTTATTTCCAGCTCTTTGCCGCCGTCGACGGTTGCCACCTCCCGCCGGAACGATATATTCTTGCTTTTGCCGCAAGCATTAAGCACCAGATCGTTGCCGATTTTTTGCGAATATGTTCTTTCCGGAGCAAAACCGGGGGTAAAACCTTCGCCCACGATCAGGGGCAAACCTTTGAAAGTTGCAGTATAGGTTTTGCCATTGGCTTTAATAGCAAAAGGCGCATCTGCTGCTAATATAATTGCACCCAACATCAGGCACAAAACTGAAAAAATCATCTTTTTCATAATAAAACTCCATCAATAGTTATCTTCGTTATCCGGTTCAGCGATCTGTAATATATAATTTTTGATGCTGGTGGCACGGATCTTGCTGTCCTGCACAGTGATAGTGTCGACCCGGCCCTCCATACGCAAATTGTTCATGGCGTTGGGGTGATTCATCACCGCTTTTTCCGGAACCGGCTTGTTGATCCCCGGGAACGGAGCCATATCACAAAAGATCACCGAATCCGGATTATCTCTGCCGACCAAAACCCGGTCGCCTATTGCATAAGAACTGTTCAGCTTCACTTCGTTGCAATGTCTTGCCATATAAAAACAGTAACTTAATACACTGTCATTGAGCATCGGATCGGTTGTTGCCGGATTATATCCCCAGAAACTGGTATCACCGGGGCATTTGTAGACTTGTTCGCTCAACATGTTGGAGCTGGTCACATTGCCGAAGTACTTATTTTGAGTAAGCCGGCTGGGGGCAGCCGTTGAGTCGCAATAATGCCCGGTAACATAAGCGCCATTGCCGCAAGTACAGCTGGCATATTTGTTATGCATAAGAAATGAATTATGGTCATTGGCGTACATGTGCATAGCCAACCCGATCTGCTTGAGTTTGCCAACGCAATTCGAGCTTCTTGCCCGTTCCCGCGCCGCCGAAAGTGCCGGCAGCAGCATAGCCGCTAAAATAGCGATGATGGCGATCACTACGAGAAGTTCTATCAGGGTAAAGCTGTGCAGCTTTACCCGCCCATGGGCGGACTTTTCCGTAACAGACAGATTTTTCATTTTTTATAAAGCCTTTCGTTTTTTTGAGGTAATTTCAAAACTCCTCAAAAGTCGTCAAAGGCACAACCTTCGCCCAGCACAAGGAGTGTTTTCGGCGGTTACCTTTCCACCGTCGCATAAAGCTATGGTGGACAAGTCAGGTAGCCACCTCAAACTACCTTATC
>JAFVQX010000158.1 GCA_017504585.1 Lentisphaeria bacterium | reverse complement strand
TCCACTCCGCTTGTTTTTGCTGGCGCAAAAAAATCTGCGGATAGCAAACCTTACGGTCTGCCATTATTCTTTTGCGATACCGCCCTCCGTCGCTCTTCGAGCTATGGAGGGCATCTTTCGCGCGCTCCGTTCCACTCCGCTTGTTTTTGCTGGCGCAAAAAAATCTGCGGATAGCAAACCTTACGGCTTGCCATCCGCAGCTTTAGCGAAAGATGGTGGATCCAGACGGACTTGAACCGCCGACCCGGAGATTATGAGTCACCTGCTCTAACCGACTGAGCTATGGATCCGAAAAGTTTATTCAGTAATATAGTATGATTACCGGATTTTGCAATTTTTTAATCGCTTTTTTTTATTTTTTTTAGTGAATTGCGATCAATTCCACTTCTACTAGGGCGGCTTTGGGCAAAGCGGCCGCTGCCACACAGCTGCGGGCGGGTTTGGAAACAAAATACTTTTCGTAAATTGCGTTGAATGCCGCAAAGTCTTTCATATCCGCCAGAAAGCAGGTGGTCTTCACTACTTCGTCGAAGGTGTAACCGGCAGCCGCCAGAACTGCGGCAAGATTTTTCATTACCTGTTCTGCCTGACCGGCAATATCATCGGCAGCCATGGCGCCGGTCGCCGGATCAAGTGCGATCTGGCCGGATGTATAAAGCGTATCGCCAACTTTGATCGCCTGTGAGTAGGGGCCGACGGCGGCGGGGGCATTGGTTGTGGAAATAACTTCTTTTTTCATTTTTCTATCCTTTTAATTTACCGAATAACCGGCTTTTTGCAGTGCATCTTTTATGTCGTTGAAGTGGGCGAAATCCCGGGTTTCCATAGCGATTTGCAGGAAACAGGCGTTTACGTCGTTATGTACGTTGCCCCGGGTGTGATTGACCCGCACCACATTGGCGCCCAGACTGGAGATCACCGAGCTTATGCGGGTGAGTTCGCCGGGGCGGTCAAGCAGTTCAATATTCAATTCCGAATATCTGCCCGAAGTCACCAAGCCGCGGTGGATCACCCGCGAGAGGATCGTTACATCGATATTGCCGCCGGAGAGCAGTGCCACCACTTTTTTGCCCTTGATCTGGGGCAGCTTATTAAAATGGATCGCTGCCAGTGCCGTGGCTCCGGCACCTTCGGCAATAAGTTTCTGCCCTTCCATAAGCATAACGATCGCGGTGGCGATTTCGTCATCGGTCACGGTTACGATATCGTCCAGATATTTGCTGCAATAGTCATAAGTTTTGTCGCCGGGGCGTTTTACTGCGATACCATCGGCAAAAGTCTTGACCGACGCAGTGGCAAGAATGCTGCCCGCGTGGTAACTTTCTGACATAGAGGGCGCTCCGGCGGCCTGCACACCGTAAACTTTACAGTTGGGGTTCAACGTTTTTATGGCGATCGCGATCCCCGACGCCAGACCGCCGCCGCCGATGGGTACTACCACTGCTTCCACCGAACTCATATCCTCCAATATTTCCAACCCGATGGTGCCTTGTCCGGCAATAACATCGTCGTCATCAAAAGGATGCACGAACATGGCTCCGGTTTTTTCCACTTCGGCACAGGCAGCAGCGTAAGCATCGTCGTATATACCGTCGATCAAAACCACTTCGGCACCGTAGCGCTTGGTGGCTTCCACTTTGGAAATGGGGGCGGTACTGGGTACAAAGATCCTGGCAGGAATGTTATTTACTTGCGAACCCAGTGCCACGCCTTGAGCATGGTTCCCGGCTGAACAGGCGATCACGCCCCGGCTTTTTTCGGCATCGGTCATGGTGGCGATCTTGTAGTAAGCACCGCGCACTTTGAACGAACCTGTCACTTGCAAGTTTTCTGGTTTGATGTAAACTTCGGCATTGGTGCTGAACCGGGGTGCCGGAATAAGCGGAGTATGCCGCAGGACTTTACGCAGTTCCCGGCGGGCATCGTAAAAACGGTCGATCTTTAACATTGTAAACTCTTTCTTTGGAAAAAACAATTCTTTTTAATTTACCATGCAACATGCTGGTTGTCAAGCTCAAAAGTCAAATTTGCAAGGCTTTTTGCTTATATTGTGATTTGTTTGTTGCAAAAAGGGTGGTTTGATGTTATATTATAAAGCAGATTTAAACCGTAAAGAAAGGTATTTTATTATGAAGAAGCGTTTCCGTAAAAAGTTTGGTGTAAAAGAGTTTTACCGTCCGTGGTTTGCTGTTTCTGCTGAAATCATGGAAATGGCTGATGGCGATCAGGCTGATTTTGTTTCCCGCTTTATTGCTGCGGCAGAAGCTCTGGATATGACTTGCAACGGTGCTATCGGCGAAACGGAATTGGAAGTTATGCTCGATACCGGCAGACTTTGCACCGCCAACGCCGAACGCCGTCAGCAGTTCCTCGATGAGATCGGCAAGTGGGAAGAGATCAAAAAGATCGACGCTACCGAACTGCAGTGATCTTATGGGCTACTTAAAACAAAAATTCCGCAACACCAAAAAGCTGCCGGACTGGATCTTTGTGATCCTTGCCGGATTTTTGCGGTTTTTGCGGTTTTGTTTCTACCGGGTGGAAGTCGTTGACCCCGATGGTCTGGTGCAAACTGCTCCGCAGATGGTGGCTGTTACCTGGCACAACCGGCTGCTCTTTTTCCCGGCAGTGTTTCCCAAAGAGGTTCGCAAACGCACGGTGGCGGTGGTTTCTGCCTCCCGGGATGGGCAATATATAGCCGACTTGATCAAGTGTTTTGGCTTACGCAGTGCCAGAGGCTCTTCCAGCAAAGGCGGCATGAATGCCCAGCTGGAAGCGGCGAGGGCGCTCAAGGCAGGCAATCACATAAGTTTTACGCCCGATGGTCCGCGGGGGCCACGCTATACCATGAGCAAAGGGCCCATTCATCTGGCAAGCCTTCATCGCACCTGCGTTGTACCGGTAACGGTCAATGCTTCAAGATACTGGGAGTGCAAGTCATGGGATCGTTTTCAGATACCCAAACCATTCAGCAAGTTGACCGTAGTCATCGGTACCCCCATACCCATACCGCCGGATCTGGATGCTGTGCAGTTGGAATTTTACCGCAAAAAAGTTGAAGATGCTCTGAACGAAGTAAGTTTGGTCAAACCGGAAGATATACCAACTCCCAAAGAAATTGCCGAAGAAAAACGGCGTAAGGCTGCGAAAAAAGCCGCCAATGCCCGGAAAAAAGGAGAATAAATAATGAGCAAAGTACCTATCAGTCTGATCATTGATGATGGCGGCGTAGTCAATACTTTCAGTTATCATGATTTGGCAAATTACCACGAAGAACTTGTGCCGCCGGCAATGGCGATGCTCTTTGGCAAACTTTGCAACAAGTATGGCGTTAAGGGCAAGTTTTCAGTAGTTCCCATACCTTGCTGTCTGGGCAGACTTGATGAGCCTGATAAAGTGAACCATGTGCCGGAAGCCAATATCAGAGCTTTTGTGGAATATGCCAAAAAATATATTGCTCCAAGTTTTTCCATTACTCCTGAATTGCTGACCCATTTTCTGGCGTGGAACAACGAGATCCGCAAAGGCATGCACTGGTGCGAAGATACCTTTGTCGGTAAATCTTCCGCCGAAGAGATTTGCGACTATATTTCCATTGGTTTGCAGATATTGGATAATATCGGACTGCACCCCACCGGGGTAAGTTCGCCCTGGAAAACGGGTATCAATAACGAAGATAATTACAGCAAAGGTATCGGTATGGCTTTCAAAAAGACTTTCGGTGCTGACCGCTGTTTCTATTTTCTCCACAGCCGGGAAGCCGGGTTTACCAAACCCCGGGAGGTGTGCAATTCTGCGGAAACCGGCAGAGTCATAACGGTTCCCAACAATACCATAGATGCCTATTGGGGCAGCCAGAACCCGGCGACTTTTAATCAGGCAGTTGCCAGTGTAAGAGAAAAGATCGACACTCTGCTGACCGCCGACGGCAAGAGCGGCAGACTCCGGGAGCTTTACGAGGCCAATGAACCATTGGTAATGATAACCCATTGGCAGTCGCTTTACTCCGACGGCAGAATGATCGGTCTGAACGGCTTTGAAGAACTTTTGCAGCGGATACAGAAAAACTTTGGTGACAATGTTGAATGGATGAAGTTTGAAGACCTTGCCAAACACTACTGCCCGTAATGATGACCGATGAAATAACTTTTTTGGAAAATATCCGCAGCAGCTTGCTGCATTTGCAGAATCTGCCGCTGGTGCTGTGCGTCAATAATGATAAACAGTACCGGAAAAGCACCTCATGGAACACGGCAAAAATGCATTTGCACGAATTGTTTGAAATGCGGATACTTTTCGGCTTATCCGGCGGTCAGGTGGATTATTGTAAAATCGAACATATCCATCTGACTCCGCCGCAGATATTGCATGAGGGGTTGAACGATTGCGACCTTTCAAGGCATTTGACTTTAAGATTGGATGCCAACGAAATTTATTATATCCGCGGCAAAAATAATGTTATTTCCATAGCGTTATCTCCGGAGTTGCAAGTTCCGGGGGTGAATTATGCGGAGCTGGCAGCGGCACTTGCTCAAACCGAAATAACCACGGATTTTGATTTGGAACACACCCGGCTGCTGATGGCTCTTTTGATCTCCACCTTGCGGCAGCTGCTGGCAACCGGCAAAAGCCCCCAGACCCCGGCAGAAGTTATTGCCAACTGTATAAGAGAAAATTATTACCGCAGCGATCTCTCCATCCGGGAAATTGCGGAAATCACCCGCTTTTCGCCCAACTACATACAACAGGTTTTCCGGGCGGGGTGGAACTGTACGCCCATAGAGTACCTTAACGAAGTACGGCTCAATGCGGCACGCCAGTTGTTGCGTCAACACCGCTGGCAGGTAAAAGAGGTCGCCGCTATGTGCGGCTGGAACTATGTGCATTACTTCTGCCGCCGCTACAAAGAACATTTCGGCAATCTGCCCGGCGAAGAATAACGGCGATCAAAATCATCATTTCTCTGAAAAAATTCCGCTTCCCTATGATCTCCGGTGTGCGAAAAGGGGTTTTTTCAACATAATTTCGATGCCCAATAAACCGGCAATCTTAAAAAAGTGTTATTATTCTGAATTTTATTCACGCTTTGCGCCACTTTTTACCCTTGAAATTGTTATTTTTCTGTTTTATATTTGTTTAGAAACAAAAAATCAACAATATCAACAAATGGGGTGTTATTTTATGAACCAACTTGGTCTGCAATGGTGGGATTACGCTGTGATCGTAGTTTATTTTATCAGTATGCTGGCGATCGGGTGGTATTTTTCCAAACGCAACAACGATGCTGCTGACTTTTTGCTGGGCGGCCGCAAGATGCCTTATTTTCCGGTTGCGGTGTCGATGCTGATGACGGTTTTTTCCACCTATTCGCTGGTAATGGGCCCGGGGGAAATTTATAATCACGGTCTGGATTGGGGCGTGTTGAGTTTGATCATGCCTTTTATCGGGGTGGTTTCGGTAATGATCTTTACGAAGTTCTTTTTCAAGATCGAAGCCTTTACTCCTTTTGAATATCTGGCGTTCCGCTATGATAAATACGCCCGGCTTATCGGGGCGATCGGCAATACTTACAGCCAGATGATCTACGCCGGAACAGTGCTGTTGACCACCGGCAAGATTTTTGAAGCCGCCGCCGGATGGCCCTGCTGGATAACTATTCTGGTGATCGGCATCATCAGCATCATTTACACCGGTTCCGGGGGGATGAAAGCGGTGGTTTGGACAGACTTTATCCAGTTTTTTGTAATGCTCTTCGGCATGGGAGCTTTGGTGGTGACTTTGTGTATGCTGGTCAAAGGCGGAGCCTGGGGAGCTGTGGAGTATGCTTTTGAAAATGGTCACGGACTTTCCCGTTTTACTGAAAAAGAGTTTTATTCGCTCTGGCCCTATATCCGTTTGAACTTCTGGGCATTGCTGCTGGCAAGAGTCTGGGGGGCTTTGGGTTCCGGGGTGGGGCAGATGACCGTGCAGCGGCTGATGGCGACCGGCTCGGTGAAAAAGGCGGTCAAGGCTCAATTTACCAGTGCCTGTCTGACTTTGCCGACGGTGCTTCTGCTGGACTTCATCGGTCTGGCGATCTTCAGTTATTATGCTCAAAACCCCGATCCGGCTGTTACTACCGGCGATTTGGCACTGTTCCGTTTTATCGCCACCAAACTGCCGCCGCTGATCCCGGGGATATTTGTGGCGGCGGCTCTGGCGGCAGCCATGAGTACGCTTTCAAGTGTATTCAACGGCGACGCGGCGGTGTGGCTCAAAGAGTATTATCTGCGTTTCTGGCGGCCGCAAGCTGATGAAAAACAGCAGGTGCGTTTTTCCAAGATCGCCACTTACATAGTGGGTTTGGCGGCTATCGTTCTTGCTCTGCTGCAAGAGGTGAGTTTGCGTTATTTCAACCAGACTCTGGTGGAAGTGGAAATGATTTTCGGATTTATTTTTGCCACTGTGGGGTTCAATCAATACTTTTTTGCCATTGCCTCCCGCAAGGCCAGCAGTTTGAGTTTCTGGAGCATGCTGGCATTCGGTTACGGACTCAAGGATTCAATGCTTATCTGGTATGCCGGCAGCAAACGCTGCACCCATACTTTTGCTCAAACCGGTGAACTTGGTCTGGCGGGCCCGATCAGTTGGCTGTGGGTGGGGATCCCGGTGGCGGCGATCGTTTTGTTCTGGTTGATTGCTTATATCAAACCCAAGACAAGCAAGTGGAACCTTACCTGGCGGGTCTTGAGTGCCATACCCATTGGTTTTACCTGTGGCACATTGATCTGGTACATTTTCAGCAATATTGCAGCCGACGGCAAGCCCCATGAGTTGAGCTTTACCTGGCAAGCCTTGCCCAGTATACTCCTTAACTGGCTTTTTATGATAGTCTGGCACTTTTTCGGCCCCGAAGTACCCAAAGAACGCTACTACGGACTTTGCTGGGGATATTCTGACAAAAATATGATCCAAAAGTAACCCATAACAAAACCGAAAGGAGATTTTTATGAAACGGATCTTTGCAATGATTTGTGCGGTAACTGTTTGCAGCTGTTTTGCCGCTGACTCGCAGGAACAACGGATCAGCTTGTTTGCCAATCTGGCCAAAGACAAAATTTACACGAAGATCACCCGGTCGATCCCGCAGCCCCACCGGATGGCTTTCCCCTTCCGCACCAGTGCCCTTGCTATTGATATGTACCGCCCGGTCAAAGTGGACAAAATCGAGCTGAAGTTAAGCAAACTGGTCGTTGCCAACGCCGAAACAGAATCCGGCATCGACGCCTTGCAGATATTTGCCGGCAACGACCCGGAAAAACTTACTTTGGCAAGCGGTTTCAAGGTGAGCAAAGTTCAGGTGATGCGTCCGAAAAATGTTCCCGGCGAAGATATCACCATAAGTGATTTGCCGGAAGCCAGATACTTCCAGCTTTATGTGCCGCGTACCCGCAACGGATATGTTTTCGGCTTTGCCGATGCAGTCAAAGATGTCAAAGTCTATGCCAAAACTGCTCCGGTAGATCCTTTTGTCGCCAAATATCAGCCGCTTACCGCTGCAGATAATGCCATTCTTGCCAACGCCATTGCTCCGGCGGCGGCGGGATTTTGCGATCTGCTGGTCAAGCAGGCACCGGATGCCCCCGCTTACTCCGGCAGATTCGGTACCGGTCGTGCCGGGTGGCCGGCTTTGGGGCTGAACAAAGGCCGCCGCCTTGCAGAAGCCCAACTGGCATCCGCCCAGAATATCCGTGCTATCGTGCTGGATCTGGTACGGCTCAATATGAATATGCGTATAGAAGAACAGGTCAACATCCTGAAAAAGTGCG
>JAFVQX010000157.1 GCA_017504585.1 Lentisphaeria bacterium | reverse complement strand
GCTGCTTAAAGGTTGCGAGGCAATCCGTTGATGGATCGCAATCCGGATCATTCGGCAGACTTTGGCTGCTGCTTGTAAAGTAACAGCGAAAGTCGCTCAGGATAAGCTGGGCAGCGAAACCGCAACCTATTGCTTACCGACAGCAACCCGGGGTGCAGCTGCTTAAAGGTTGCGAGGCAATCCGTTGATGGATCGCAATCCGGATTATTCGGTAGACTTTGGCTGCTACTTGTAAAGTAACAGCGAAAGTCGCTCCGGATAAGCCGGGCAGCGAGCCGCAACGGGTGACCGCAAAATTTAAGCAGCTGCGCCCCCAAAAAAAACAGCTTGGGAGCGTACCTTTTCTCAAAAAGGAACGGCTCTCAAGCTGTAATTTCTTTTTTACCGACTTAATCGGTCAAGAGTTATTTGGCGCTGGAAACTTTTTCCACCAGAGCCTTGAACTCCTGAAATTCCGTAACTGCCAGATCAGCAAGCATCTTACGGTTCAGCTCAATCCCGGCCTTCTTGAGACCGTTCATAAACTGGCTGTAGTTGGTGCCCAGCATACGGCAGGCGGCGTTGATACGCACAGTCCACAGACGACGATACTGCTGTTTCTTCTGTTTACGGCCACGATAAGCGTGGGTCATCGCCTTATCGACTGCATCATACGCGGTACGGATGCGCTTGCTGCTTGCACCGTAAAAACCTTTGGCACGTTCCAATACGCGCTTGCGGCGTTTTCTGGAAGCGACTGCACAAGTTACTCTGCTCATAATCTTAATTCCTCATGTTTAGCTGTTTAGCGTTGTACTCAAAACCTTACAGACCGTAGGGCAGAGCAACCTTGATACGCTTCTTTTCTGCGGGCGAAACTTCACCATCCTGACGCAAACGCAAACGACGTTTGGCATTTTTGGTGGACATGAGGTGGCGGGCACCAGCCTTGTTGTGGCGGTACTTTCCGGTCCCGGTCTGCTTCAGGCGCTTGGCGGCGCACTTCCGGGTCTTCAGTTTAGGCATCGTTTTTCTCCTTCTTTTGGGAAACCTTTGAACAGCTTATTCTTCGCTGTCAGACTCATCGGTTTCAGGTTGTTCGTTATCCTCCCGGGGCGGCAGATGCCGGCCAGCCTCGGCGGCGCGTCCGGACTTCTTGCCCGGAGCAAAAAATACTGTTATGTTGCGGCCCAGCAGTTTCGGCTTGCCATCGGCTTCGCCGTATTCTGCAAGGTATGCCATAACCTTATCCATCAATTCAAAAGCCAGATCCTGATGCGCCATTTCCCGGCCGCGCAACATCAATGTGACTTTGAGCTTGCACCCCTTGCCCAGAAACTCCACGCCTCTGGCAAGTTTGTACTCGTAGTCATGTTTATCGATATTGATATGGAACTTGACTTCTTTGACCTTTTGGGCGACATTGTTTTTGCGTTGATTTTTCAGGTTCTTTTTCTGTTCAAACAACAACTTGCCGTAGTCCATGATACGAACCACCGGCGGCGTTGCCCGATCCGAAACAAGCACCAGATCCAACCCGGCTTGCTGTGCAAGCTCGCGGGCCTTGGCAAAGCTGACAATGTTCAACTGTTCTCCGTCAGCACCGATCAAGCGAACCTGATCAGCGGTAAACGAACGATCTCCCGGTTTTAAGAGCTTAGCGATAACCAATCCTCCTTGTTAAAGCTTTAGCAATAGTATTTTCCGGCGCGTACCCAAAACGCGTCAATTATATTAATATAACTCAAATTATTTTATTCGCAACTTCAAATTGCATTTTTTTCATCAAATCTGCCAATTTCATGGCTCCCAGCTCGCCTTCGCGGCGGTTTCTCACGCCGACTTCGCCGTTTTCGGCTTCTCTTTCGCCGATAACGATGATGTAGTTGGTACGCTGATTACGAGCATCCTTGATCCTGGCACCCAGACTTTCGGCGCGGTCGTCAAGTTCCACGCGGAAGCCGTTTGCAGAGAGTTCTGCGGCAACTTTGGCGGCGTATTCGTGCTGTTTTTCGGTAATGGGCAGCACTTTGGCCTGAACCGGAGCCAGCCACATGGGGAACGCCCCGGCATACTGCTCGATAAGAATACCAAAGAAGCGTTCCAGCGAACCGAACAATGCACGGTGCACCATATAGGGCTGATGCTTTTTGCCATCTTCGCCGATGTAGGTCAAATCGAACCGTTCCGGCAAGTTGAAGTCGAACTGGATGGTGGTAGTCTGCCACTCACGACCGATGGCGTCCTTGACCTTGAGGTCGATTTTGGGCCCGTAGAAGGCGCCGCCGCCGTTGTCGACTTCGCACTCCAACCCGGCTTTTTTCACGGCGTTGCTCAAAGCGTTGAGCGCCTGTTCCCAGCGGGCGGGATCACCCACGGCTTTCGCCGGACGGGTAGCCAGATAGGGTTTGATTTCGGTAAAGCCGAAGTCTTTCCAGATGGACAAACTGAATTCCAGCACCCGGGCGATTTCGTCTTCGATCTGCTCGGGAGTACAAATGATGTGCGCATCGTCCTGGGTAAATCCGCGGACACGCAGCAAACCGTACAACGCACCGGATTTTTCGTAGCGGTACACAGTGCCCAGTTCCGCCCAGCGGCAGGGCAGTTCGCGGTAGCTGCGGAGTTTGCTTTTGTATACTTCGATATGGAAGGGGCAGTTCATGGGTTTTACATAGTAATCGACTTCATCGATTTCCATAGAAGAATACATGGCGTCGCGGTAGAAATCCAAGTGACCGCTGGTCTTCCACAAAATGCTCTGCCCGATGTGGGGCGTATAGAGCAAATCATAGCCGTTGCTGTAATGTTTTTCGCGCCAATAGGTTTCAAAAGCGTTGCGGATAAATGCACCTTTGGGGTGCCACAGCACCAGACCGGGGCCCACATTTTCGGAGAAGCTGAAAAGTTCCAATTCTTTGCCCAGCTTGCGGTGGTCGCGCTTTTTCGCTTCTTCCAGCATCCGCAAATAAGCGTTGAGTTCCGCCTTGTCGGGGAACGCCACACCGTAGATACGCTGGAGCATCTGGTTGTTTTCGTCGCCCCGGAAGTAGCTGCCGGCAACGTTCATAAGTTTGAATGCACCGATCTGACCGGTGTGTTCCACATGGGGTCCACGGCAAAGGTCGGCAAAGTCGCCGATGGTGTAAAAGGTGATCTTGCTGCCTTCTTCAATATCCGCCAGACGCTCAAGTTTGTAGGGCTGATTTTTGCTTTCCAGCAAAGCTTTGGCTTCGTCGCGGCTCATTTCGCTGTATTCAAAAGGCAAATGGGCGTTGACGATCTTTTTCATCTCATCTTCGATCGCCGCCAGATTCTCCATGGACAGACGGTGTTCCATATCGAAGTCATAATAAAAACCGTCGGCAGTGGAAGGACCGATGTCAAATTTTACATCGCCAAAAAGTTTCTGTACTGCCGCTGCCATAACGTGGGCAGCGCTGTGACGGATCGTTTCAATCGGAAATTTAGCCATTTTATTTACCTGCTTTATATTTTAATAGGGTTATTTTCTGCAAATAGTTGATAAAAGATCAGAGCAATTCGATGCTCAAAATGCCAGCGCAGTCTGCCCCGCGTCGGTAACGCGGGTTTTCCTCCTTTGGCTCAAAAAAATCTTTTTCATGCTGCAGCCCTCTTATTTCTGCTTCAAAACAATTCCATTTGTTCCGGCGGCGGTTCAAGTATATTGCGTACCGGCGCAAAACTCCGGCGATGGATGGGCGTAACGCCCAAAACCTTTAACGCCCGCAAGTGTTCGGCGGTGCCGTAACCCTTGTTTTCTGCCAGACCATACCCCGGATAGACCTTGTCCAACTCTATCATCAACCGGTCGCGGTAGACCTTGGCTATTATACTTGCCGCGGCGATGCTTGCTGATTTGGCATCGCCTTTTACTATATTGCATGACTCTTTGGGCAAACCCGGCACCGGCAAACCATCCACTAATATATAATCAGCTTCCGGTATGGCTTCGGCAGCTTCTTTCATTGCCTTGTGCGTGGCACGCAATATATTGATCCGGTCGATCTCTTCGACCGATATTTCAGAAACAGCGATCTTCACCCCCGGCACCGCCCTTATGGCGGCATCCAGCAGTTCGCGCTTTTCTTCGCTCAACTGTTTGGAGTCATTGACGGGCGGGATCTCCACTCCTTGCGGAAACCCCACAGCGGCGGCGACTACCGGTCCGGCCAGCGGCCCCCGGCCAACTTCGTCAATACCCACTACAAAACGAAATCCCGCCTGATACTTTTCGTATTCCCAAGCGAGAAGTTCGTTTCCGGCGGTGATAAGCTTTCCAGCCTCACCGCCTTTGCCTTTACCTGACATGGCAGCTTACCGGGCGTCGCGGAGCTCCTTGACCTTGGCAGCCTTACCGACTTTGTCACGCAGATAGTACAGTTTGGCGCGGCGGACTTTACCACGACGGGTAACTTCGATCTTGTCGATACGGGGGCTGTGGATGCGGAAAACGCGTTCCACACCTTCGCCGAAAGCCACGCGGCGGACGGTGAAAGTAGCATTGATGCCGCTGCCGTTGCGGGCAATCACGGTACCGGCAAAAGCCTGGATACGTTCATTATCGCCTTCAACGATCTTCACATAGACCTTGACGGTGTCACCGACGGAAAATTCGGTCACTTCACTCTTCAGGTATTCCTGAGCGACTTTCTTGAGAATTTCCATTTTTCAACTTCTCCTTTTGTATCAAAAACTTTTTAGTTGTTTTTTTCCATTCTTTCATCGATATTTGCTTCAAACGGTCAAATATCGCTTTCTTATACAGATCCGGTCTCAACTCCCGGGTCAGCCTTTCTGCTTCCAGCCTGCGCCAGCGTTTGATCTTGTTATGATCGCCGCTTTGCAGCACTTCCGGCACCGGCAGATTCCGGTACACTTCCGGCCGCGTGTATTGCGGATACTCCAGCAAACCCTCCGAAAAGGATTCATCTTCGCCGGATTCATCGCAACCCAAAGCCCCCGGCAACAATCTTGTCACCGCATCGATCACCACCATCGCCGCCAGATTTCCGCTGGTCAGCACATAGTCGCCGATGGAAAGCTCTTCGCAGTTGCTCAACTGCCGCACCCGCTCATCCAGTCCCTCGTAATGTCCGCAAACCAGCAGAAGCTCCTGCTCCTGCGAAAGTTCGCGGGCGATCTTCTGGTCAAACTTACGCCCCCGCGGGCCCATTAAAATAACCCGTTTGCCCGCAGTGGCAAGATCGTCCAGAGCCTCCATCAAAGGCTCGACCTTCATAAGCATCCCGGGACCTCCGCCGTATGGCGAATCATCCACGGTACCGCGGCGGTCATGGGTATATTTCCGCAAATCCACCGCTTTGAGCTCAAGCAGTTTTTTATCCAACGCCCGGCCGATCACGCTGGAGCCTAACGGCCCCGGGTAGATCTCCGGGAAAAGTGTCAACACTTCGATTTTCATGTTACATTTTCCCCGGGTTACCGCATCGATCTTCAGTCAACTACTTCTACAGAAATACGCTGCTGAAGTCTGCCGCCGGCACCGCTGACCAGCGAACGGATCGCCATAATGGTCTTGCCGCGTTTGCCGACAACTTTGCCGATATCCTCTTTGCGGCACTCGATACGGATCACCGTACCATTATCTGTACTACCGGAAGATACATTCACTTCGTCCGGAAAATCAACCAATGCCCGGACAACATAATCTACAAAGTGTTCAAGTTCGCGGATCTTGTCATCGCTGTGACCGCAACTGCAACTGCAGCCTTTTCCGCCGATCCCGAACAATCTCAGTAACGACTTAAACATCTTAACTTACTCCCAAATACTCCGGCAAAGCACTCCTGAACTCCGCAGTTTGACCCATTCACAACTCCAACCGGATCAAACTGTTTTATTCCGGATACACCTGTAAACCGGAGCAGACAGCAGCCCGCAAGAAACCCCTCCCGGGACTGCCGCCTTATGGTTATTCAAGCTACCGCGTTATACTTACGCTTCGGCGGGAGCTTCTTCAGCCGGAGCTTCGGCAGCTGCGGCTGCAGCGGCTTCGGCTTCTGCCTTGGTCTTGGCTTCGGCTTCCGCCTTGGCTTTGGCTTTCTTGGAGATCGTGGGCTTGCGCACCAGATCGGCAAAGCTGATATTGTTTTTCACACGATTTGCCACGGCGGCAACGGTTTCGCTGGGCTGGGCACCGACGCTCACCCAGTAATCATAGCGGTCGACTTTGAGGGTTTCAACCTTGCTGTTGGGGTTATAGAAACCGATCTCTTCGATCGCTTTACCATCGCGCTGCGCGCAAACATCCATTACGACTACCCGGAAGCAGCTGTTGTTGGTGCCGCCGGTACGTTTCATTCTGATTCTGACTGCCATTTCTTTTCCTCTTTTTGCCTTCCGCATGACCGGTTTTGCTCTCGGCAACTGTCGGCAAGGGGACAAAATTTCGCCGTACAACTGCTTCTGCAACACCCGGATCACTTCTTCGGGCGGTTAAATAATTTATAAAAAATTTTAAACAATTACAACTTCAAGGGCATTTAATATATCACGCATCAGCCATTTAGGCAAAATTTATTACGTTTTTTTCCGGTTTTTTTACTGTTTTTGTTATCATAGCGCCTTTTATTTCATCAAAAAAGCATCCCCGGCAGCGAAATACCTTTGATCTTTTTGAATGTGGAAACAGCGTGGGTATCGGTCATGCCAGTAAAATAATCCAATATACATTGCAGCCGGTAATAGGCGCTCTGCATCCACGATTCATTATCTTTCTGGCAGCAATTCGCCGGCAGCAGTCCCAGCAGGCGCCAGCTCCGGGGTTCCGGTTTTTCTGAACGTTTGAGCGCATCCACATACTCTTCGGTAGCGCTGACAAGTATATCCAGAAGACCGCTGGTCAGTTCGTAACCGGCGACCCCGATTTCGGTGGCGCGCCGGTAAGTGTAGATCTTTTCGGCACTTATATCGTAGATCTCGCCCAGCACACGCGCTGCCGGAATAAGTTCGATGAGCGGGCACTCCAGTTCGCCGGCAAGCATCTCTTTTTCGTGCTCCAGAAAGGCTTTGGTCAACTGTTTGACCAGCACGCCCAGCGTCAGCGCCCGGAGCATTTCCACCCGGCGGCGCTCATTGGGGATAAGTTTCATGCGTTCGCGGGTCTCGCCGTTGTCGCCGATGATCCCCAGCATCAGATTTTCCAACTCCCAATACTGGATGATGTTGAGCAGATGGCCGTCTTCAAAGTCCACGATCCGGTAAGTCACATCGTCGGCGGCTTCCACCAGAAACGCCAGCGGATGGCGGCACCAGCCGTCGCCCGTGGAGTTGCCCAGCAAACCGCAGGTATTTGCCACTTCTTCAAACAGAGCTTTGTCGGAGTGGAAAAAGTTGAATTTTTTGCCAGACACCCCGCGGAGCCGCTCTTTACAGGAACTTGTTGCCGGGTACTTGGCTACCGCACCCAATGTGGCACAGGTCAACTGCATACCGCCGTGATTTTCCGGCATTTCCAACCGGGTCAGCACCCGGAATCCCTGGGCGTTGCCTTCGTAACGGTCGATGTCGGCAATTTCGTCGCTGTTCATGTGCTTGCGCAGCTCCGCTGCTACCGGCGAATGGGTAAACCAGTAACGGATGCTCTCTTCGCCGGAATGTCCGAAAGGCGGATTGCCAATGTCGTGCGCCAGACTCGCCGCCGCCACGATCTCGCCAATATGGTTGGGGCGGATACGGCTCTCGCCCAGCTTTTCGCAGATACCCACCCCGGCGATCGCCCCCAGCGAACGCCCGATCGAAGCGGTTTCCAAACTGTGAGTCATACGGGTACGCACATTGTCTTCGTCCGAAAGGGGAAACACCTGCGCCTTGTCGTGGAGCATCCGGAACGACGACGAAAAAATTATCCGGTCAAAATCCTGCTGAAAAGGCGAACGCCCCGGCTGAACCGTAACCGCTCCCGCAGTTCCCAGCCGCCGCGCAGACAAAAGTTTTTTCCATTGCATAACCATAAAAAATTGCCCTGTAAAGTTTTTGGATAATTAGGGGTGTGGCGGAGATTTGGGGAAGGGGAAAAAACCTTTTAAGGAAAGGTTCTTTTCCCCTTCCCCAAGCCCCATCCCCTATTTCCAAACCTTTTCATGGCATTTTTCTATTTTTGCAAAATAGAAAAATGCCCTCTTTAGTTTTAAAACAGGCTTTTGCCTGATCGACTATATTTATAATGCCAGCCAACTGCAACATGGCGGCAAGCACCGTCCGACCTGCCGACCTATCTGACCTGTCCGACTTCTCCGACCTGTCCGACCAAGCCGCCATCTGCCATGCTGCCGGGCTTACCCCAACCTTCGGCGGCTAACAAAAAGGCGTCCAAAAAATGGACGCCTTTTTTGTTGTAAGTTTGCTGACCCTTTCGGGGTGGGTATGCTGAAAGAACTGGGGATGGATTTTGATAACATCGGCTTGAAGATGTGCTGATTGCTTTTTTGCGGTGCTGCCTGTAAGGTAACACCCGGAAAAGCAGTCGGTGCAGATTCTGCCGAGGTTGCAAAAGCCGCCCCACGGGCTTTCAGTATAGCCGCCCAACTATTACAATTCTTCGCCGATTTCCCAGCGGGCAAAGCGCTTGACCTTGAGATCTTTGTAGAGCTTGGCAAGGCTGGCTTTGTCGTCCATGATCCAGGGCTGATCCATCAGGCAGACTTCTGTGTAGCGCTTGTTGATCTTGCCCATAACGATTTTATCGATCATTTCGGCGGGTTTGCCGGCGAGCTGGGCAGCTGCGATTTCTTTTTCGCGAGTGATCCATTCGGCAGGCACTTCGCTGCGGTCGATAAAGGCGGGGTTGAATGCGGCAATGTGCATGCAGACATTCTTCAAAAGTTCGGCATCATCGGTGCCTTCGACTTCCACCAGCACGCCGATACGGCCCTGCATGTGGATGTAGCTGGCAAGTTTGCCATCGGCGGCCCAACGGGCAGCGCGGCGGATCTGCATATTTTCACCGATGGTGGCGATCAGAGCGACCATGGCTTCTTTTTCGGCAGCCTGAACAGCTTCGGAAACACAGCCGTTGCCTTCGCCGGCAGCGATGCGCTTCAGCAATTCGTCGATATAATTGTTGAATTTGTCGGTTTTGGCAACAAAGTCAGTTTCGCAGAGCACTTCGACCATGGAGGCAACATTGCCATTGACATAGCAGGCAACTTTACCTTCTTTGGTGGCGCGTCCGGATTTCTTTTCGGCTTTAGCAGCACCGGACTTGCGGAGCACGTCCACAGCCTTTTCCATATCGCCATTGGCTTCGGTCAAAGCTTTTTTGCAATCCATCATACCGGCACCGGTCATATCGCGGAGCTTCTTTACAACATCAGCAGTAATCATTTTATAATAATCTCCTTAAAAAATCTTTTCAATTATTCAGCCTTGGCTTCGGCAGCGGGGGCGTCAGCTTTGGGAGCAGCCTTTTTGCGGGGAGCGCGTTTGGGCTTTTCTTCGCCTTCGGCAGCAGCCTTGCGGGGACGACGGGCTTTGGGAGCGGGCTTTTCTTCGGCTTCGGCATCAGCTTCGGCGGCGATCTTTTCGGCAGCACCCTTGGCGGTGGCAGCTTCCACAACACTCTTGTTGTAGACTTCTTTGGCGGTCATGATGGCGTCGCGGACAACATCGGTGATGACCTGCAGGGATTTGACGGCGTCATCGTTGGCAACGATGGGGTAGTCGATCAAATCGGGGTCGGCGTTGGTATCGCAGATAGCCACGATCGGAATGTTCAGCTTGGCAGCTTCGCGCACGGCGATGTCGTCGTGGCAGACGTCGATGATGAACATAGCTGCGGGCAGCTTTTTCATATCAGCGATACCGTCGAGGTTGTTGTGCAGTTTCTGATTATCGCGGGTGAGCATGACGATCTCTTTTTTCTTGAGCTTGCTGGTGGCTTCTTCGTCGGCCAGCAATTTATCAGATTCGACCATCTTGGCGATGCTCTTGCGAATGGTCACGTTATTGGTGAGCATACCGCCCATCCAGCGTTCGGCAACATAATACATGCCGGTTTCGGCGGCCAGCGCGCGGATCACTTCCTGCGCCTGACGTTTGGTGCCGACAAAAAGGATATCACCACCCTTGGCAACTACATTGCCCAGGAAGTTGCAGGCATTGGCGAGCTGACGCATGGTCTTGGTCAGTCGATCACCTCCGAATCGTCATCGTCGTTAAGAATGGT
>JAFVQX010000156.1 GCA_017504585.1 Lentisphaeria bacterium | reverse complement strand
GATAAGGTAGTTTGAGGTGGCTACCTGACTTGTCCACCATAGCTTTATGCGACGGTGGAAAGGTAACCGCCGAAAACACTCCTTGTGCTGGGCGAAGGTTGTGCCTTTGACGACTTTTGAGGAGTTTTGAAATTACCTCAATTTCCGCTTTATATATATTTTCAGAAAAGCTTCGCAAGTTATTTGTGTTTTTAATGCAGATAAAAAGTATTGATAATTGCAATTTATTTTTGCGGGTGTAGATTATCATATTATCAAAAAAATATCTGTAAAATGAGGTTTTTATATGAATAAATACGATTATCTTGCCCACACTCACGATTTGAAATCCCTTACCGACTGGGGTCCCTTTGCCCGCGACATCTACGCTTTGAGCCACATTGCCGACCGGGATAAAGGCATCAAGTTTGATTTTTGTTTGATCCCGGGGATTATGCGCAGAAGCTTTTTTCCGCCGGAAACTTTGCGTGAATGCGGCTGTTCTCCGCTGGAAGCCGCACCGGATTTAAGCTACTTTGCCTTCCGCCAGCAAATGGAGGGCATGGATCAGTTTTACTGCGACACCGCTTATGGCAACATCGGCAAAGATCTCTGGATCGGCCGCGCCGAATTTGTCAACAACACCCGCGAATTGCGCGCGGCAAGTCTTCTGGCATGCGTAAGACTTGCCCCCCGGCCGGATGTTATGCCCTTTATTCCGGAAAGCGCCCGGTTCATCGATGCGCTGGATTATGAAGAAATCAGCTATTCTTATGTGCGTTTTGACCACAATCTGGTGTTTGCCGGGGGGCGTCGCGGCGAACAGAATTTCCCCGGCACGGTCAACAACCGCTGTATCGGTAAACCTTACTATGACAAAGGTCTGCCCTGCTTTGCGGAAAAAGCCGGGGATAAACTCACATATAAAATCGCCGGTAACGGAGCTGAAGGTGCAATTTTCGGCCATATCCGGGTGGATCAGGCTCAAACACAAAAGCTTAAAATCGTCCTCAACGGCCAAGCAGTTGAGCTTGATATCGCCGGGACCGGTAATTTTGAAGTGATCGAACTCTACCGCGGGATTCTTGAAGCAGAAAACACGCTGGAAATAATCAGCGCCGCCGACGGCGTGGGTGTCCGCATCGACGGATTTATTGTCGGCAACAAAGATTTGCAGCTTGCCGATATAAAATTTGCCCCCATGGGGCGCGCCATTTCGCCGCAGGTGACCGCTGGCGATCTTGCCCGGAGCTGTATTGTTTCCAGCGATAAAATCGCCCACGCTTACGGCTGCTGGTGGAGTTCGCCGGAAACCTGCCAGCGGGATTACTGGGTGGATAATCTCTCCCATTTTATAAATTACTCTTACGGTATCCGCCATCCCTATTTCCGGCAAGGCATACCCGCCGGCGACGAGTACTGCCACGACAGTTACATTATACCCATTGAAATAGCCGCCGGAGGCAACGCGGTCATCTACACGCTTTACTGCACCGCCGCCGATGGTGCCGCAGCCGGGAAGCGCCTTGCTGAAATCGATAAAAGCTGTGAAAATCTGGAAAAACTCTTCCAGAATGCCAGATCCCGCGCCAGCATCCCCGGCGGTTCAGCGGCGGGCAAAAAATATGAGTTCAGCCAGCAACTCATGCGGGCAACCAGTTTGACCAATATCAACTTTCCCATCAGCACTCAAGGCCGCAACATACGCCACCATGTGCCGGATAAATATTTCAACAGCCTTTACAGCTGGGATTCCGGATTTATCGGACTGGGCTTCATGGAGCTTGACAAGACCCGGGCGATCGAAAACCTTAACGTGTATGTAACTGACCCCGGCGCAGAAAACGCCTTTCTGCTCTACGGCACCCCGTTACCGGTGCAGATATATTTGTATAAAGAGATCTGGAACCGCTGGCAGGATAAGGAGATGTTGGAATTTTTCTACCCCCGGCTGCTGCAATTCTATAATTTTATTGCCGGACACAACCCCACCAGCACCTACGCATCTGCCAAAAGCAATCTACTCCGCAGCTGGGACTACTTTTACAACTCCGGCGGCTGGGATGATTACCCGCCGCAATGGCTGGTACATAAGACCAAATATTACAACGCAGCGCCGGCAGTAACCACAGCCAACGCCATACGGTTTGCCAAAATTCTGCTGCAGGCAGCTGACGAGTTGGGCATTGAAAAAGATAAAGCGCTTTTGCAAGCAGATATCGAGAAATTTTCTGAAGCGCTGCAAACCTGGTCGTGGAGCGAAAAAGACGCTATATTCAGCTATGTGGAACACGATGACTCCGGCGATCCGCTGGGGATCTGGCTGGATCCGGAAAGCAAAGAAAATTTCAACTTCGGCATGGATGGAGCCAGTCCGCTGGTTTCCGGGATCTGCACACCCGACCAGCGGGAAAAATTGTTCAGCCGCCTTGCCGATCCTGAACACATGTGGAGCGATATTGGTATATCCACAGTAGATAAAACCGCCCCCTATTTCCGCACCGACGGTTATTGGAACGGCTGTGTATGGATGCCGCACCAATGGTTTTTCTGGAAAGCGGCGCTGGACGACAACCGCAGCGATTTCGCCCGCAAAATAGCCCATACCGCTTTGGATCTGTGGCAGAACGAAGTGGATCAATCCAGATATTGCTTTGAACACTTTTCCATGAGTTCCCACCGTGGTGCGGGGTGCTGTCACTTTGGCGGGCTTTCGTCGCCGGTTCTGAACTGGTATGCAGCTTACTACGAAAAGCAGCGCTTCACCGCCGGGTTCGACACCTGGATCAAAAGTCAGGATATTACCGAAAACTCTGCCGCAGCCCAACTGGTCATCGGCGGCAATTCCGGCGATAAAACCACACTTTTGTATACCGCAGGCGACGGCGAATGGCAGGCGTTTTACAACAACGAAGCCATACCGACAACAATGGTTATCGCGGGCTGTCTGGAAATGACGCTGCCCAAAAACAGTTCGGGCAAATTGGAAATCAAGCGCAAATAAATTTCCGGGAGCAAAAAAATGGCGGTCAACCGCAATTTTATTGATATGAGCCACGGGCCGCTTTTCGGCAAAATCGTGCGCTATGCGCTGCCTCTGATGCTCACCTACCTCCTGCAGCTGGCGTTTCATGCGGCAGATATGGTGGTGATCGGGCGCTGGGGCAGTTCCGAAAGTCTGGCGGCGATCGGCGCGACCGGGGCGATCACGGCATTGATCATCAATGTTATAACCGGGTTATCAACCGGGGCAAATATTCTGGCGGCACAATATTTCGGTGCCAAAGACAGCAAAAATATGACCCGGCTGGTGCATACGGCTATTTCGGTAAGTCTGGTTGGCGGCGTGGCAGCGGCGCTGGTGGGGTTTGCCGCCGTAAAATGGCTGGTCGATATTACTGATATACCGGAAGCATCTCAAGGCAAATCCATACTTTATCTGGTAATATGTTTTATCGGGGTGCCGTTTCAGATCATTTACAACTTCGGCAGCGCCATATTGCGGGCAGTGGGCAACACCAAAAGCCCGCTTTATTATCTGACCACAGCCGGAGCGGTCAATGTAATACTCAACATCTTTCTGGTGGTGATATGCAAACTCGATGTGGCCGGTGTGGCAATCGCCACAGTTATTTCGCAAGCGCTTTCGGCACGGCTGGTGACCCGCCGTTTGCAGCGCAACCATGGAGCGACCCGGCTGATCTGGCGCAATTTGCGCATTGAGCTTGCGCCTTTGAAAAAGATCCTCCGGCTGGGTCTGCCCGCCGGGTTGCAGTCGGGGTGTTTTTCCATATCCAATCTGGTGGTGCAAAGCGGCATCAACTCCTTTGGTGTGGCTGCGGTGGCGGGGATCACGGCGGGGCATAATATTGAGCTTTTGCTCTACGCATTTGTGTACTCCATGCACCACACAGCGATCGCCGTGGTGGGGCAGAATTACGGAGCAAAACAATATCACCGGCTGATCAAAGCGATCTACCTCTGCGTAGGGCTTATGTTTGCCATCAACATCATAACCGGCTACACCCTGCTTTACTTTTCGCCGCAAATGGTGGGGATCTTCAGCAGCGATCCGGAAGTCATCCGCTTTGGGGTGATCCGGGCGCAGGAGATGTTCACTGTGTATTTTCTGCTGGGGTTCATGGATGTCACCAGCGGGGCGGCGCGGGGATTGGGCGCCACACTTATTCCGGCGATCGCCACTCTGGCGGGGACGTGCGGATTGCGGGTGTTGTGGGTGCGTTTTGCCCTCAAGCACTACGATACAGTAGAGTCCATATTGTGGTCTTACCCCATTTCCTGGGTGGGGGTGACGATTTGCAACATCATTTTGCTGGTCTACCTTTGCCGCAAGTTGTTACGGTGCGGCTCGCTGGATAATAGATCGATACAACTGCACAGATAAGGAGTTTTGCTTATGAAAATAAAACACAATTTTGACTTCGACCCCACCAACGGCAAAACCCTTGAAGAGTTATTGCAGATCAAGCCCGGTACACCGCCGGAGGGCTTCGAAGATTTCTGGCGCAGTCATTACCGGCAGGTGACTTCCGCCAAACTGGATTACCATGTGGAAGCCGAGTTGTGGAGTCCCCGGCCCAACGAAAAAATCTACCGGATCCGGGTACGCAATTACGACGCAGTGGAGTTTGTAATGTTCATTGCCCACCCCGAAAACTCCCAGGGTGGTCTGGTCGTCGGTCAGGGCTACGGCAATCCGGGGCAGCCGCCTTTGAGCAGCCACGCTCTTACTACCGCATTTGCCTGTGTACGGGGGCTGGGTTTTTCACAAAACAAAGATATACCGTGGATAACCAGCGAGCATGTGGTTTACGGTATAGAAAATAAGTCAACTTACATACTCTACGGTGTGATCGCCGACCAATGGATGACCACCAGCGTCCTGCTGGATATGTTCCCCGAAGCGGCAAAAAATCTGAATTACTCCGGCGGCAGCATGGGCGGCGGCATGGGAGCATTGCTGCTGCCGTGGGACGACCGCTTCAAAGCAGCATACTTGAACGTGCCGACATTCGGCGAAAAAATACGCTTTGATTATCGCTCCACCGGCAGCGGCGAAGCGTGCCGGGAGTATGTGCTTGAACACCCCGAAGCCTTGAATGTGCTTGACTGGTTCGATGCCTCTGCGGCGGCAAGATATATTACGATCCCCGTCTGCTGCGTCCCGGCAATGTTCGACCCGTGCGTGGCTCCGGTGGGGCAGTTTTCGGTGGCAAATGCCATCGCCGGAGAAAACAAAACCCTCTTTATCCGCGATGTGGGTCACTTTGCCGCAACTGAACACGACAAAGTTTTGAATGAAGAAATAACCGCGTGGTGCCAAAAGAATTTTGCACCGTGATCCATTACCGGTCAAGGAAAAAATTTCCGTAAAATCACTTCCAGCTTCTGCGCCATCTGGGCAAAGCCGCGATCGGTGGGGTGTGCGCCATCGACGGTATTTTCGCTGTAATCGCGAGCATCAAAAAAATCGCTGCCGTCCACGAAGTGGATATTTTTATCTCCGGCGGCTTTTTTCTGCTCCACAATGGCGCGGAATTCCTCCTTTAAGCTGGGCAATTCCGCTGCATAGCGCTGACCGTAGGGTATTTTGCTCAAAACCAAAATCGGTATATCCGGATAAGCCTTGCGGATCATATCCAGAAAACGCGGCACACGTTCATTTATGAGCTTGCCAGAAATGCTGTTGGCTTCGCTATCCATAATAAACATTGCCGGATTTTTGATCGTGGCAAGGATTTCAGCTGTTTCCAGATGATTCTGCCCGTTGCCGGAAAAACCGAAATTCAGAAACTCCATTTGCAGTTTGCGGCTCAAGATATTGGTAAAGGCGCTGCCGGGGCGGGAAGCACAACCGCCTTGAGTAATGCTGGTACCGTAAATAACAATGGGCCGGGAGTCTTTCAACGGCTCCGACGGCAGGATCTCCGATGATTTTTCCAACCCGATAAACAGCTCTTCCACTCCGTTATAAAGTGGAAAATTGAGCCTGAAATGACGCATTTTATTATCTTTGACCGTAAAAACTTCATCAACAAAAACCGCTTCGCCGGGTACCGGACGCACCGTATTCCAGAATTCTTCATCCTCGCCGGGTTTTCCGCAATAAAGGTCAAACCCGCTGCGACCGGTTTCCGCCATGGTCGCAGAACTTTTAACACTGCGGATGCGGGCAGAAATCACGATACGGCGGCTGTCGGTAACAAATCTTATCTGCGCACCGGCGGTACACCCGGCTAATTCATTTACGGCAGCGGGCACAGAGTTTTCGGCGCTTTCCGGAAAACGGTGATAACGTTTCTCGGCATCGAACCAATACAAACCCTCAACGGTAAACTTGCCATTGCGCGGATCATAAAACTCAAGCCCGGAGCGATCAACCTTACTCCGTGCCATATAGCGATCGATTTTTTCTATATCCATAACAGAAACCTTATTGTTGTTTTTAATGTTTTTATTGAATTGCGATCGATTTTTGCCGGAGTTATCCTGCTGCGCCGCAGCGGCAAACAGCGTCCACCCCAAACTGGCGGCGATAATCAAAGCTGTTAAAAATTTTTTCCAATCCACAATTTATTTCTCCTGTCAACCAAATTCCGGTAGTTATTATAGCACAAAATAAATTTTTTTCAACAACAAGCCGCAGTTTCACCCGGTTTAGTTGCCATAAAATCTATTTTCGGGCTTCAACACGGCGCAAAATACAATGCTCTGCCCACATAAAAAGGTGAAACATTGATTTTTCTGCATAAAATTTTTTGCCTTTTGCAAAAGAAGTGTTATATTATATGACATGTTGCGATTGAAAGATCGCCTATTGCAGCCCCGTGGTGTAATGGTAGCACAAGTGATTCTGGTTCATTTTGTTGAGGTTCGAATCCTTACGGGGCTGCCATTTTTTTGCCTTGAAAAGGCAAAAAAAGTGAAGACGCAAGTCTTCTCTTCACGCGACGTCAGGCGCACTTCACTCAAAAGGCGTCAGGCTTTTCTTCACATCTTCACTTTGCAGATAGAAGCCTTGCTTGTTAAGTCGTTTCGCTTTGCTTCACTTGTGAAGAGGTCTGCTTCGCAGCCCGTGAAGTTGCTCCCTGCGGGAGTAATGATGTGTTCCGGTAAAAATTAAATAACGGCAAAGACGCAAGTCTTCTCTTCACGCGACGTCAGGCGCACTTCACTCAAAAGGCGTCAGGCTTTTCTTCCTTGCTGCGGCGTAATCTGCAACGCAGATGAAGACGGGACATCTTTACCAAATTCCGGATGAATGTCGTTGGGGAAGCTGTTCGCTATCGCGTCGAATCCTTACGCACGCTGCCATTTTTTGCCAGAATTTCGGGCAAAAAACATGAAGCCTGAAAAGACTTTGCTTCACACGGCGTCAGCCGTGCTTCATGGCACGCAGTGCCGCTTCATACGACGAAGTCGTGCTTCATAAAAGCCTTTTCAGATGAAGATGCTTCGTTTCCCTGCACAATGAAGCATTTGCGTTCCGCAAATATGAAGCGCAGGCGGGAGCGTCTGCTGCCATACTCTCTCATACTCTCTCATACTCTCTCATACTCTCTCATAAAAAGCAATACTCTGTTCTCAATATTGGTTGATAGTTGGGAACGGCTGTCTTTGCTTAATATTTGCTTTTTTCTTATTTTCTGCTATTTTATGTTAAAATTTGCAATTTATTTATGAAGCAACAGTTTTTCTGGAGAGATCTATGCTTAAAATCGACTGTTTTCACAGTATCATCAAACTTTTTCCGGTGATCTTCTGCGCTGGAGCTGTGTTGCTGACCGGCTGCCATTCTGATATAGGTATTGAGCAAACCAGTTCCGAAGCCAGATCACTCTATAATATTGCCAATCTGACCACTGGCGGACTTGCCGGTAATTCGATAAATATCTTGAGCAATTACCAGCTCAATGACGTTTACGAAAATGATCCGGAACAGCTTATCAACACCCTTGAGCAGCTTTATCAGCAGCATGGCGATCCGGAATTGGTTGCGGCACTGGCTGATACTGCGCTGCAAATCGGCTTCCGTCTGGCGGGAAATCCGGATCAGAGCAGCCGCTATTTTCTGGCGGCAGCATTTTACAGTTGCGGATATCTGAAACTTTTGGACAACACCAACGACCTTTACGACGAACAGCGCATCCGCATTATGCGCATATACAATCTGGCAAGTACCGAACTTTTTATTTATCTGAAAAACCGAAACTTGGAGCGTCGGTGCGGTTATGAACTCTCTTTCCCCGGTAATAAACGCAAAGTTTATTTCAAAGCCCCCCGGTTCGACATACCTCTGCCCGAAAAAAGTGTAGCTGATTTTTCGCCATGCGCCAATTATATACCACTCAACCTTACCCATGACTCCAAAAATTTCGGATTGGGCGTGCCGATGATCGCCACTTTGCAGAAAGATTGCTGCGATTTACTGGGGTATCCGCTGCCGGGTTTTCCCATAGCAGTAACTATGGTGATGGATTTCACGTTTAACACTGCCCCCAGCCGGGCGGATGCTGAACTTAAATACATTTATTCGCGCACTGCCGAAAAGGTCAAACTGGGCGAACGCACGTTGCCCCTGGCGGTGGATTTTTCCACACCGCTGGCTAAAGCTGCCAGCCAGCCGCAAAAGCACAATTTTCTGGAAAGGACCTTCCTTGCCAGAGAGGCCAACGATTTTACCGGGCTGTTTCTTTTTGAACCTTTTGATGACAAACGAATTCCGGTAGTTTTTGTCCACGGCCTTATGTCCGACATACGCACCTGGGGCCAAATGCTCAATACATTGCTCAACGATAAGCAGCTGCGCCATAAATATCAGTTTATGGGCTTTGCCTACTCCAGCGGCAACCCCATCTTTCTTTCGGCAAGCCAGCTGCGCAGCGAATTGCAGATACTCCGGAACAAACTTGTTGAAAAAAACCTTTCCACCCGGGCTTTTGACAACATGGTTTTGGTGGGCCACTCCATGGGGGGATTACTCTGCCGCTTGCAGATAAGCTCAAGTGATGAAAAAAAAGTGGCCGAAGTTTTGGATATCGGCCCGGAAATCAAAAAACAATTCACCACTCAAGAGTGGCAGAATACCGGAAAAAGCATCAATTTTCTCCCCTCGCCTTCCGTCAAGCGGGTGATCTTTATTGCAGTACCTCACCGGGGATCCGAGATCGCCCGCAGCTGGGTGGGTTCGCTTGGGGCATCGCTTATCAAGCTCCCCGTGGGACTCATCAGGCGCAACATATTGATAATGCAGTATCTGATCAAAAACGGCAAGCTCAAATTCACCGGCTTCGGCAACAATACCGGCATTGATAACTTGCGGCCGGACGCTCCGATGCTGCATTTGCTCAACGCGCTGGAAATCGCCCCCATACCTTATCACAGCATTATCGGCAACAAAGACAAAGCCCATACGCCCGGCGGCACCGACGGCATTGTGCCATACTGGAGCAGCCATCTTGACCAGGCCGCAAGCGAATTGATCGTCCGGTCCGGCCACAGTGCCCACCGCGCTCCGCTGGCGATCCAGGAAGTGCGCCGGATCCTGCTGAAACATGCAGTCGGCAAACAAAAATAAAAAAAGCGTCTGTTCTCCGGGAAACACCGACACCGCAAAAATCCTTCTGACAAATTCAGAACTCAAAAAGTTCGCCGATATGCCGATAATCGTCCACTATAACATTAGTGCCGATCTTCCGGTGGATCTCCTGCTGTTTTATTGCACTTTTATCCAACCGGCTTATGGCTAAAGCGCCCAGTTCCACGGCGGCGGCGATCTCGCTTCGGCCATCGCCCACGATCAGCAGCTCTTCCGGGCTTATGTTTTCTTTTTGGCACAGCTGGCGCATGATCTCCACTTTGGGCAGTTTGGTGTGCCAGGTGGAGCCGCAGAACTTTTCGATAAGCTCGTTTTTGCCGATCTTATAGCCCAAGGCAGCCACCTCTTCTGCCATACTGCCGGTGGGAGCATTATTTTTATCGTACTCCACCACAGCTCCGGTAACAAAGTAATTCTTTACTCCGTTATCGTAGAGCATTTGCAGAAAATCCATGCTGCCGGGCACCTGCCATGCCGCCGGATCAGCTTTTGCCGCTGCCAGATTTTTGTTGCGGCACATTTCCAGAAGCAGAATTTCGTAAACTTTGAAGAGTGCCGACGACTGATTTTTCAGCTCGGCAAGAAATTCGGCACTTTCGCCAAAAGTTTCAAAGCGTTCTTCGCCCTGCCAGATAGCTTGAATGATTTTTTCATTGAGCTCGCTGCTTTCGCCGTTCAAGCGGCGGCTCATCCGCAACGCCCACTCCATTTGGGTCAATGCTGACAAACCCGCGGATTCAATGGCAAACTCTCTGGCTTCGGGGAACTCGTCCGGCGAGTGCAAAGCAATGGCTCTTGCCGCAGCTTCCGGAGTGCCCGGAAACATGCCGTAAGCCGCCACTGCCCCCGTTACCAGCGTCATGACCGGAACCCAATCCCGGATCAGGGAGTGAGTTCCGTCGATGTCATGAAAAGCATACTTTATTTCCCGTTTGGGGAAACTGTTGACGAGTTCAAAAAACTCCGAGGTACTTGCCGGAGCTTTGATAAATATACTCATTCCCGAACCCACTCATCCAATATCCACGATACCACCGCTTCTTTGGCAATGCGTTTGCAGGGCGTCATCACGCTCCAGAGTTCTTCCAGAGTGGTGAACGCCAGATTGGTGTTGTAATCTCCGGCGCCGTAGTAGATACGCAAGGTGTTGTTGTCGTCTTCCAGCACAGCTCCGCAGGGGAACACAGTAAATTCGACCCACTGATTTTCCCAATCGCCGGTTTCGTAGGGTGCTTCGGCAACCAGCAGCGGTTTTTTGGTCATGGCAATAAGTTCCGTGGGATCTTCCAGACTGAAAAGTGCCGCTCCGGCAGTGTAACGCTTGATCCATTTTCTGCCTTGCGGATAAGCCGTATGGATGGGGTCTTCGTCCACTGCGTGGAAGATCAGCAGCCAGCCTTTGTCGGTTTTAAGGAACGGTGCCCCGCCGCCGATCTTTGCCGTTGCCCACGGTACATCTTCGCAGCCCAAAAGCAGCTCCGAATCGCCCCAGTAACGCAAGTCAGGCGATTTGCTGTACCAGATGTGGAACGGGTCGCGCCACTGGTTGGAGGGTCGTTCCAGACGCATATAAAGACCGTCGGGAGTCTTTTCCGGGCAGAGGATCATGTTGCGCTGCTGGGGAACTCCTACGGTGATGGCATCAAAGTCCACGCCTTCGCCCCGCCATTTGGCGATCCCGGGGCGTTCGCTGTGCTGATTTTCAAAACAGAAACTCAAATACAAGCCATCTTCCAGCACCGTCAACCGGGAATCCACCACCCACGGCAGGATCTTGCCGTGATAATGTACCCGGATGATCTCCGGAAACATGGTGAAGTTGATCCCGTCATCGCTGACGCCCAAGCCGGTGCCTTCATAGAGCATATCGTGTTCGCCGGGCTGTTTATTGGCACGGCGGCAGTCGATGCGGGGCGCTATATAGTATTTGCCCCGGTAGCGGGTGACACCGGCGTTAAAGACCAGTGTTGCCGGATAAGGCACATCTTTGGCGGTCAGAATGGGGTTGTTTTCGTAACGGCGGATGATGGGACTGCTGTGCAGTTCCCCGGGCATGGTTTTGTCTTTGAAAGGATTGTTCATATTTCTCCTCCTGTTTTTGGGTTATCTTGCTTTGATTATACAAGAACATTGCAACGGGAGTTTTGCAAGTTTTTTCATGCCCATTCCGGAGCATCTGTGCAACAAAACAAAAATCAACACAGTTTTATCAACACAGTTTGCAATATCAAATCAGGCAATTATATTATGTATTTAATGGAGAAAACTATGAACAGACAATCCCAAAAATCTTATACCGATGAATATATCCGCAGCTTCATCCGGGAACTCATCTTTATAACTCCCCCGGGAGGTCGTTTGCCGGGCATCCGGCAGTTGATGCAAACTTCCGGCGTGGGCAGGATCCGGCTGGAAAAGATCCTGCAAGAGTTTGCCGACAGTCGGGTCATAGAAATCCGACCTCAAAGCGGTTGTTACCGTACAGCAGATATATCCGGCAATATACCAATGGCATTCATCCACTTTTCGCCGCGTCCGATGGTGGAAACGGAGCATGCATTCCATGGCGGCGCCGTAAAATATTTGCGGGAAAAAGCCGCAGAAAAAGGTCAGACTCTGGAGATCATCCACGCTTGCGGCATGAGCGACGAAACTTTGTGCGAATTCGTCAAAAGCCGCCGCATGACCCAGGCATTTATATTAAGCGCATATAACAGCGATACCGTCGTCAAACTGCAGCAGCATATACCCTATACGGTATCGCTGCTGCCGCGTTATCCCTCGGCAGCCGGCAGCGAGTTGCGGGATTCCCCGGCTATGACCGCCATGCAGCTGGAGTATCTTTTTAACCGCAATTACCGGAACATAGCCTATATACACAATGCGGAAGATCACCTGAAGACCCCCGTCCAGCTGATGCGGTTGTTTGACTACTACCGGATCATGGCAGAGCATGGTATAAAAGTTGAACCGGAGTGGGTATTTTTTTATTCATACGACAAAGAGCGTTTTTTCCGCTCCATGCACCGTTTTATTGGCTGCAAACGCCCTGCCGACGCCCTGATCGTGCCGGGGAGCTGTCTGAAACTCTTCTATGAATTCTGCGCGGACAACGGCTTGTGTGTCGGCAAAGATCTGGCGGTGATGTGTTGCGATAATGTGGAGCCGGATCTGATCCCCCGAGCCACAACTGTAACCAACAGCCCACGGGAAATCGGCGAAATGGCGTGGCTGGTAATGCAGCGCACCTTGCAAGGCGAAACCGTATCCGCCCAAACCAATCTCAAAATCATTACCGGCGAAACGGTTCCGTATCTGAATATATCCGATACCCTCCGGAAAACTGACTGCTGAAAAGCCGCTTACCGGCAAAAAAAAGAGTTGCCGCAACTTTATGCAGCAACTCCTTGAAAAAAGTCTGACGATTTATTACAGAACCGGGATCACCAGATAGGTACCGCCTTTGATCTTGCCGTCAGCCGGCAGCGAGGGGTTCAGCCGGCGCAGATCTTCCACCGAAACCATGATCTTGGTGCTGTAAGCTTCGACAGTGGTATCTTCGGGTACTTCGATGGATTCGGTACGGCTGTCATTGGCAGGAGCCGCGGTGCTTTCCACAGCCGCGGGGGCAGCCGGAGCGGCGGAAGCGGCGGGGGCGGCGGCAGCTGATGCCGCGGGAGCTGCAACAGTTTCAGCAGCCGCAGATGTGCTGTTCAACCCGATGTTGGGGTCCAGATCACTGAGAGTGTTATCCAGCGAAACATCTGCTGCCGGCTTTTCGTCAACAGTTCCGGCAGGAGCGGCAGTTTTGGCAGCGGCTTTGCCCGGACTGCGCAATTTGTCGCCGATCTGCAGGATCTTGGTCAAAGCAATGTTGTTTTCTTTGGCAATAGCCGCGGCGGTCACGCCATAACGGCGGCCGATGCGATCCAGCGAGTCGCCAGCTTTGACCACATAAATACCGTCGGCAGGCAGTTCGGCAACTTTTCTGGTGCTCTTTTTAGCGGCTTTCGCCGGTTTGGCGGCGGCGCGCTTTTTGGGCTGCCGCTTGGCATCATAAACGCCGTTTTCCGGAATATTGAGCACCTGACCGATACGGATACGATTCATGGCTTTGCCGGAAAGGTTGTTGCAAGCCGCCAGATCGCGGGTGCGGACACCGTGCTTGTAAGCGATCAGCGACAGTGTATCGCCACGTTTGACAGTATAGGTAAGTGTACCGGTTTTGACGGGCTGATTGACTGCAGCGACCGGTTCCTGCACCGGGTAGACCGGCTTGGCGGGCGGAGGCGGCAAAACCACCGGTTCATTACTCACCGGCACCTGGGGTACAGCTGCGGGAGCCGGTGCATCTGCCGGCTGGGTGGCAGCTGCAGGGATCTCGGCAAATTCCGGACCGTTGTTGTAAGTATGGGGGCCCAGCAATTTGGGCTGATGACAGCCACCGCCAGTGATCAGGGCGATTGCCAATACTGCGTGAGCTGCTGCCACGCTTGCGAGAATTCCTACCATTTTCTTTTGCACGCTGTACCTCCGGAAAATTTTATGTTAATTTTTTAAAATTAAAAACTCACTACTCTATATAAATTACAACCGTTTTTTCAACTTGTAAAATCTTAAAACTCTTTTTTATGCAAAAAAAACGATTTTTTTTCGCAATAACTGTTTTTATGTTCTTATTTGTTGCTTTTTTGCCTTTTTTCCGGCAGTCGCCAGACCAGAATCGAAAGCAGCAGAAACATTATCAAAGCCAAGGCAAAGTAGACTTTGAAACGGTTCATGGGCACCCAATCCGTCAAACTTGAATCAATGATTTTAAAAGCTGCGGACGACAGCAACATGCCCGCCACCCCTGCCAGCACACTGGTAACAACCGATGTAAGCATGGAAGCTGCCACCCGCAGCGGCTCCGGAGTTATCTGCAAATAATATGCTGTGGTTGCATTTATACTCGTAACATGGGCTCCACCGGCAAGGATAAAGATAATAGATACATAAAAATAGTTCATTTCAAGCGGAGCAATCAGCCACAGCACACCGACAAAAAGCATTGAGCCAAAACTGAAAAAAAGGGTGTTTCTGGCGCCGAATTTCTGCAAAACTTTGCTTGAACAAAACGATATCCCGCTGCAAGATAAAAACTGTATCAGCGAAAAATAGAGTGCCGACCGGTCGCTTACCCCCAACCCGCGCTTTACGCAAAGCATGGAAACCGCCCCCAGCATGATCAGCGAAAGGGTAACGGTAAACATGGCAGGAAGCAATATTCTTATTTCTCTGATTTGCCACACTTTTTTGAACTCATTCATCAAGGGCCGTCTGGCAGCTTTGACCATGGCAGGAGATTCATCCATCTGCCGGATAAAGTAGGTGCTTGTCCACCCCAGCAAAGCCCCCCATATGATTATACAGGTAATCACCGGCAGACTTTCGTTCCAGCTCAAAATACCCCATATCATCAGCAGAGAAAATACACTCCCCACATAGAACAATGCTGTACTGTCACCCAAAAGTTTGGGCCGTTCCTGTTCGGTTGCCATGTCGCCGATAAAAGGTTGTGCCATAACCACCCCCGCGGCACGCAATCCGTAAAAAAGACAAGCTCCCACAAAAATCTGCACCAACGCCAGCGTGGGGTAGCCCAGGTAAGCGGTAAGCGCACTTGCAGCCACACCGACAGCTACAAAGTTACGGATAGTCCAGAACACTGCCTGCGACCGGGCGGCACCAACCTTGCCTGCCACATATCTGCCCACCGGCAGCATGATGAATGCAAAGTATATACAGGCACTCAATGCTGCCACCATACCGTTGGGGGCATTGAGTTTGATGGCAAACAACACAATGATCGTTTCGCCCAGACACATGTAAGAAGCGCCGTTTACCAGATTGAAACGGCAGTAATTCTTCTGGGTCTTGAGCCGTTGTTCACGCTTGAGCGGTCCCTGATAAATCATCGCAAAAATCTCTTGGTCATAAAAACATCCGCAGATTTTACTCTGCGGATGCGTTGGATTTACTTATTTGCACTCCGGGCAATCGCCGTCGCCTAACGCACAGAAGCGATGGGGCAGTTTGCACTGTTCGCATGGCTTGGTCTGGTGCCAGGGCGAAGTGATTATATCTTTGTAGGTTTTGCCCGGGGGGATCATAGGCAGAACGTGTTCGTCGTAACCGGTATGCACATCCAGCAGAAATGCTCCCGGCGCGGCAAGCATCTCTTTGATGGCATCGGCGACTTCTTCCCGGCGGGTAACAGTTCTGCCGGGTATGCCGTAACCTTTGGCAATGGTCACAAAGTCCGGATAATAGGTTTTATCTTTGGGCGATCCCAGAATAGTGTTGCCACGGCGGCTGTTGTAAAAGCGGTCTTCCCACTGGGCAACCATGCCCAGATGCTGATTGTTGAGAATGATCATTTTTACACCGATATCTTCCACATACAATGTCCCCAGCTCCTGAATATTCATCTGGAAACTGCCGTCGCCGTCGATATTGATAACAGTTGCTTCCGGGCGGGCAACTTTTGCCCCCATGGCCGCCGGCAGCCCAAAGCCCATGGAACCCAAACCGCCGGAGCTCAAAAGCTGCCGCGGATGACGGTATCCGTAGTATTGGGTGGCCCACATCTGATGCTGCCCCACCCCGGGCACGATCACGGCTTCGCCGCCGGTAAGTTCGCTCAAAGTTTCCACCACAAACTGCGGCTGGATGCGGTCTTCTTTGACTTCGTAAGTCAAGGGATGATCTTTTTTCCACTGCGCGATCTGGGCGAACCACTCTTTGTACTCTTTGTAGATAGGATCACTGTTAAGCTCGATAAGCACATCTTTGATGTCGGCGGTGATCCCCAGAGTTACCGGTTTATTTTTGTTGATCTCGGAGCGGTCGATATCCACATGCACGATCCTTGCCCCGGCAGCAAAGCTGCTGGGATTGCCGATCACCCGGTCGTCGAAGCGGGCGCCGAATGCCAACAGGAGATCGCACTCGTTGATGGCATAGTTGGCGTACACCGTACCGTGCATCCCCGGCCAATGCAAGCTCAAGGGGTGGTGCAGCGGAAATGCCCCCAGCGCCATCATGGTACTGGTTACGGGCATATTGTAGCTTTCGGCAAACTTGATAAGTTCTTCGGCAGCATCGGCAGCTACAATACCGCCGCCGATGTAAACACAGGGCTTGCTGGAAGCAGCGATCAAAGCCCGCAATGCGGTGATCTCGTCTTCAGTTGCCTGGGGATCGGGGTCGTAGGCCTGGATCGCCATTTCGCAATCAAAGTCCAGATCGGCAACAAACTGCTGCTGAACGTTTTTAGGTATATCCACCACCACCGGGCCCGGACGGCCGGAACCGGCAAGATAAAAGGCTTCTTTCATGATCCGGGGCAGATCCCGGGCATCCAGCACCAGATAGCTGTGCTTGACAATGGGGCGGGTCATGCCGATGATATCAGTTTCCTGAAAAGCATTTTTGCCGATATTTGCCAGCGGCACCTGACCGGTGATGAACACAGTGGGCACCGAATCCATGTAGGCATCGGCAATACCGGTCAACAAGTTGGTTGCGCCGGGGCCGCTGGTTGCCATTGCCACACCGACTTTGCCGGTGGCGCGGGCGTAACCGTTGGCAGCAAAGGCGCCGCCCTGTTCGTGGCGGGGCAGGATCACCCGCAGAGTGGAGTCCTGTAACGCCTGGTGCAGCTCAATAGCCTGACCGCCGGGGTAGGCAAAAACCACATCAACACCCAGTTTTTCCAGACATTTGATAGTGATCTGACTGCCTTTCAAAGCGGGGGTAGTTTTATTTTCCATAAACAAACCTCAAAAAAATCCATGTTAAAAATCAAAATACACTTATACAATCGTCAGGTAATTTAGCACCAAGTACCATATACTGCAAACTTTTTGCTGTTAAAAATGAATATTTTTCGTTTTATAAAGTGGCAAACTTACTCCACAGGGTTATATTATCAAAAAATCATTGTAATATCAAGCTCAAAAAAAGGAGAACAAATCATGTCAAGCTGTATATTCTGCAAAATCATCGCCGGCGAAATACCTTCGGTAAAAATCTACGAAGACGACCTTGTCTACGCTTTTATGGATATAGCCCCCATCAACCTCGGGCATATACTGGTGATCCCCAAAGAACATCACGAAAGCGCCAGCAGCATCCCCGAAGCCACTGCCGGACGGATGATGAAAGTCGGCTCCCGGCTGGGGATCGCCCTCAAACGGGCGTTGGATTACGATGCATATAATCTGCATTTAGCCGATGGCAAAGCTGCCGGTCAGGTGGTTATGCACGCTCATTTGCATGTGGTGCCCCGGGGAGTGGATGATGATTTCCGCTGGAACTGGCGCCAGCTGGCTTACGCCGATGGCGAAGCAGCGGCCATGGCAGAAAAAGTCCTTGCCAAATTCAAGCTCAACGATCAGGAGTAAGTTATGGCAAGGTCATTGCTTATATTCGGTATTACCGGAGAACTCGGCAGCCGGGTCGCCCAACTTGCCGTTGCCCGGGGGCATAAGGTCTACGGGGTAAGCCGGGGCAGCAACACCCGTGACCGCGCCGATCTTGCCGGGGTGGAAATGTTTACCGGCGATAAACTTGACCGGGATTTTCTTGAAAAAACTTTGAGCAAGCTCCCGGTGGATGCAATTCTGGATACCATACCCAGCATCAACGGTATAAACAATATCCACGAATTTTTCCCGCAGGTGAAGAATGTATTTCTGGTCAGTTCCACCGGTACATTTGTGCCGCTGCAAACATTGCCTGCCGATGAAACTCACCCGTGGCGGGAAGAAAATCATGTGAATTTTCACGGCAAGATCGCCAACGACAAACTGGCGTTGGAGCTTTTTGCCAAAGATAAGTTCCCCGTGACCATATTCCGCCCCACCAACATCATTGGCGACGGGCGTGTGCCGCTGGATCTTTTCGGGGCGCGGGATATTGAGTTTTTCCGGGCGTTGCGGGACAGCAAGCCATTGACTCTGCCCGATTGCCGGGAGATACTTTTGCAGAGCGGCTGCAACTGGGATTTGGCAAAAGCCATGACTCTGGCGCTGGATGCGGGCGATAAGATCGCCGGCGAGATCATCGTTATTTCCACAGCCCAAGCCATCCGTCTGCAGGATTATTTAGCAACAGCCATGGAGTTTTTGCAGAGTTCTTCGGAAATAACCTGGGTGGATGCCGATGAGTTTTATAAAGCTCATCCGGAACACACGGGATTGCCGTTTTTGCGTCAGCACATGTGTTTTAACATCGACAAAGCCCGCAAACTTCTGGGTTACACCCCGGAATTCACCGGCAAAGAAGGCTTGCTGAAAGCCCTTGAATGGTGCAAAGAAAGTGGATTGCTCTGAAAAATGAAACTCCTGTCGGTGATCATACCCTGTTATAATGAAGAACGCACCATCGCAACTTTGCTGGAAAATGTGCTGGCGGCCCCGCTTGCCATAGACCGGGAGCTGGTGATCGTCAACGACGGCTCCACCGACACCAGCGATAAGATCATCCGGCAGTTTATGCAAAATCACCCGGCAGTACCAATAAAGTATATCGAACAAGCCAACAGCGGCAAAGGCGCCGCTGTTCGCACCGGCATCAAGGCAAGCTGCGGTGATTGCCTGATAATCCAGGATGCGGATCTGGAGTATGACCCCAAGGATCATCAGCGTTGTATCGAGCCTATATTGCAAGGCAGGGCACAGGTGGTATACGGTTCGCGGGTGCGGCAGAAAGGCAACCGTTGTTCGGCGCTGCGTTTTTATCTGGGCGGATTGGCGGTCACATGGTTTACCGATCTGATGTTTGCTGCCCGTCTTACTGACGAGCCGACCTGCTACAAAACTTTTGACGGCGATTTGATCCGCGCTTTGGAGTTCGAAAACAACGACTTCGGCTGGGAGCCGGAAGTTACCTGCAAACTGCTGCGTTTGGGCTATAAAATTGTTGAAGTACCTGTTTCGTACATACCGCGGCATATAGCGGAAGGCAAAAAAATCCGCTGGCAGGATGGGGCAAAAGCGTTTCGCATCATCTGGCAATGGCGGTTCAGGAGTATGAAAAAATACGTTCATTTGCGGAAAAAATAACGGAGTGAAGAAAAGTAAACAAAACTATTTGAGTTTTACCGGGGTCAGTATTTTCCGGAAACTTATGGAATAAACCATATTTCCGGAAAACATCACAAGGAGCAACCTATGAAAAACCATGTCCGGGAACTCTACAAATGTTCCAAATGCAATCTTGCTGTGGAGATCGCTTCATCATGTGCCTGTACAGAGCCTTGTATGCGCTGCTGCGGCGAAAAGCTCGATCCGGTAACGGTCAATACCGTAGATGCCGATCACGAAAAGCATGTTCCGCATGTGGAACGCCAGAGCGATAGCATCTGCGTCAAGATCGGTTCGGTGGAACACCCCATGACCGAAGCTCATCACATCGTATGGATCGAGCTGGTCAGCGGCGACTGGTGTTTGCGCAAATACATGCACCCGGGCGAAAAACCGGCGGTGGAGTTCAAACTCTGCTGCAATAAAAATGAAAAAGTGAAAGTAAGAGCCTTCTGCAATATTCATGGATTGTGGGAGCGCGAAGCATAACAATAATTTTATATAAAGTGGGAGAATATCCAATGGCAAATTTTCAGGCAGTAAAAGTAACAGAAAAAGTGTGGTGGGTCGGCGCTGTCGACTGGCATTTGCGGGAGTTTCATGGCTACCGCACCAGCCGGGGGACGACTTACAACGCTTTTCTGGTACTGGACGAAAAAGTCACTCTTATTGACACAGTAAAAGCGCCGTTTTTTGAAGAGATGCGTGAAAGGATCGCTTCGGTCATCGACCCGGAAAAGATCGACTACATCGTATCCAATCATGCGGAAATGGATCACTCCGGATGTTTGCCCCGCGCCATGCGCGAGTTCAAGGCAGAAAAGCTCTTCTGCTCCATGCAGGGCGAAAAAGCCTTGAAAGCGCATTTCCACGACGCCCTCCCCTCTCTGGAGATCGTCAAGACCGGCGACGCCATAACTCTGGGCAGCAACAGTCTGGCTTTTGTGGAAACCAAAATGCTCCATTGGCCCGACAGCATGGTAAGCTATCTGACCGGCGAAAAGGTGCTTTTCTCGCAAGATGCCTTTGGTATGCATCTGGCGGGGTCGGAACGTTTTGCCGACGAGTACAGCGACAGCTTGCTTTACGAAGAAGCAAAAAAATACTTTGCCAATATCCTGCTTTTGCAGTCAGCCAAGATCATTGATCTTTTGAACAATCTGCCGGGGTTGAATTTGGATATCGACTTTGTGGCACCGGATCACGGTCCCATCTGGCGCAACGGCGATCAAGCCAAAATTCTTCAGCTCTACCGGGAATTTGCCGAACAGAAGCCGGAAAAACGGGCAGTGGTACTGTTCGATACCATGTGGCACAGCACCGAAGCCATGGCAAACGCTATTGCCGAAGGCTTGATCCAGTCGGGTATCCCCACTGATATAATCAGCTTGCACAGCTGCGAACGCAGCGAAGCTATCACCAAAATCATGGGTGCCGGTGTGCTGGCAGCAGGTACACCTACGATCAATAACAACATGTATCCATCGCTGGGCGATATACTTACTTACATGCGGGGCCTCAAGCCCAAAATCGCAGTAGGCGGTGCATTCGGTTCATTCGGCTGGAGCGGCGAAGGCGCCAAACAAGTCGCCGAAGCCATGACCCAAATGAATATCGAACAGCCCGCCGCACCGCTGGCAGTAAAATATGTGCCCAATGCAGAAGCACTGGCACAATGTGTTGAATTCGGCAAAACTCTGGCAGAAGCCTTAAAAAATAAACTTCAAAACTGAAAGGTAAAAAAAATGAAAAAGTATGTATGCGATGTCTGCGGTTATGTCTACGATCCGGCCAAAGGCGATCCCGATAACGGCGTAAAACCCGGAACCGCGTGGGAAGATGTCCCGGCGACCTGGGTCTGCCCCGATTGCGGAGCCAGCAAACAAGATTTCTCCGCCCAGCAGTAAAAAAACTGTTTTGTGGGGGTGTTGCAAAACTGTTTTGTGGGGAAGAAACCTTTTTGAAAAAAGGTTCTCTTCCCCACGCCCCATTTTCCAAAAACT
>JAFVQX010000155.1 GCA_017504585.1 Lentisphaeria bacterium | reverse complement strand
CCCCATTTTCCAAAAACTTTCACCGGAATTGCTTTTATTACAGGTAATAAAAGCAATTCCAATTTATTTTATATAAAAGAGATACAATATTTTATCTGCAATAATTTTTTATTGCTGTATAAATTCAAGCTTGCTGATTTTTTCGACCGCAAATAAAAATTTATACAAAAAAAAAGGGACTTTGCAACCTTTTATGAGGTTTTGCAACAGTCCCTTTTTCTTGGATCTTGCTCTATTACAGAGAGATCGCGCCACAGGGGCATTCGCCGACGCAAGCACCGCATTCGATGCATTTTTCTTCGTCGATCTTGGCGACGCCGTCCACGATTTCGATAGCTTCGACCGGGCAGGCGGCAACGCACACGCCGCAACCGGCGCAGGCAGAGGTGTCAACTTTAGCAGCCATTTCTACTTCTCCTTAAGGATTTCAGGTTGTTCTTGCTCGCTGACCGGATCGCGTATCCGATCAACAACCTATCTCTTAATATACATCCAAATCAGTATTTGTCAAACTTTTTGAGCTAAATTCAAATATCATATTTGACCGTTCCGGTCACGCCGAAGCGCAGACATTCTTTCAGATACTCCATACCCTCTTCGGCACTGTCCACGATATGATAAAGTTCAGTATCATCCGGCGAAATATATCCCGCACCGCCCAGAGTTTCGTCGATCCACTTGACCGCCCCGCTCCAGAACTCTTTGCCCACCAGGATCAGGGGTATGCGGTTGACCTTGTTGGTCTGCACTAAAGTAAGAGATTCAAAAAACTCATCCATGGTACCAAAGCCGCCGGGGAAGATGAATACGCCCACGGTGTATTTGAGGAAATTGACCTTCCGCACAAAGAAATAACGGAAATTCAAAGATTTGGTCTGATAAGGATTGGGCCTCTGTTCGTGAGGCAGCACAATATTCAACCCCACGGTTTCGCCGCCGGCAGCAAAAGCGCCTTTGTGAGCGGCTTCCATAATGCCGCCGCCCCCGCCGGTCAGTACGCCGTAGCCATTTTCTGCCAACAGTCTGCCCAATGTTTCCGCCTGCTGGTAGTAGGGGTGATCCTGGGGAGTGCGTGCCGAACCGAAAACCGTAATAAGCGGCCGCTCAATATCCGCCATATCTTCAAAACTCTCCACAAATTCGGACATGATGCGGAAGACCCGCCAGGCGTCAAAGTGGGAGTGCTCGATGCTGGAAGCAAAACTCTGACGGGCAGGATGGTTGGCGGGATTGACTTTCGGGGGGATCTTTTCACTCATAAACGGCTCCTTTCATACTTGGTTCTATTGGCAATATAATCTTGATTTGCACTTCTGCAACTTTTTTTTGCTGTTTTTGTTGCAAAAAATCGTCTAAAACTGTATATTATAGGAGTGAATTTGTATGATAGTTGAATTTTTAATATAAATATACAGCTTGGGAGCGAGCAAATAATGGCTGAATTTTATCTGGATTTTGAAAAACCGATCGCAGAACTCAGAACCAAACTCCGTGAACTTTCAGAGATCAGCACCGCCCATCCCGGCGATGCCATGGCTAACTGTGTAAAAATGCTGGAAGAGCAGTTGGATGAAACCATCCGCAATACCTATGCAAATTTGTCCAGCTGGCAGCGTGTTCAGCTGGCCCGTCACCCGGAACGGCCCTACGCGCTGGATTACATAAACCGCATTTTTACAGATTTTATGGAATTCCACGGCGACCGCCGTTTTGCTGACGACAAAGCTATCGTCGGCGGTTTTGCCCGTTTCAACGGCAAACCGGTGATGGTGGTGGGGACCCAGAAGGGCAGAGATATGCGGGAAAATTTGTTCCGCAACTTCGGCTGGCCCAGTGCTGAAGGCTACCGCAAAGCCATGCGGCTTATGAATATGGCGGACCGCGCCGGTGTGCCGATCATCACTTTTATTGATACGCCCGGAGCATTCCCCGGTGTGGCCTCCGAAGAACGGCACATCGGCGAAGCTATTGCGGTGAACCTGCGGGAAATGTTCGGCTTGAGTGTGCCGGTCATTGCCGTAGTCATCGGCGAAGGCGGTTCCGGCGGCGCGCTGGGTATCAGCGTGGGCAATAAGATACTGCTGCTGGAAAATGCCTACTACTCGGTCATCACCCCCGAAGGCTGTGCAGCTATTCTCTGGAAAAACCGTTCCTTTGCCCCCCGTGCAGCAGAAGCGCTTAAACTCACCGCTGCGGATCTGACCCGCTTGGGTGTTGCCGATGAAGTTATCGAAGAACCCATGGGCGGAGCGCATGTGGATTACGACAAAGCGGCTGAATTTTTGAAGGCCTCGCTGACCAAAAATCTTAACGAACTCAAAAAACTCAGCGCCGCCAAATTGCGGGAACAGCGTTACGAAAAATTCCGCAAGATCGGTCAGGTTGCCGAAGCATTGGAAGAAGCTGCACCGGAAGCTGAATGAGTTGTTTTTTATGAGTGAAAACATCATATTGCGTCCTGCTGAATTGCAGGACGTACACAACATACACCTTTTGCTCCACGAGTACGCCCGGCAGGGGGTCCTGCTGAATCGCAGCGAGGAAGATATAACGCATTATCTTGCAAACTTTACGGTTGCGGCAGATGAAAACAGCGGTCTTCTGGGCTGTATGGCGGTCAGGGATTTCGGCAACGACCTCCTGGAAGTAAGATCGCTGGCGATCCGGCCGGATCTGCGCAAATCCGGCATCGGCAGAAAATTGATCGCCAAAGCCATCGAAAGACTCAATAACGACCGGCAAACCTATCGGCTTTTTGCCCTTACCCTGCAGCCGGGATTTTTTGAACGACTGGGTTTTGAAGTGGTTGAAAAAGAACTTTTCCCCGAAAAGATCTGGGCCGATTGCGTCCATTGCCCCAAGCGGGAGCGCTGCGACGAGATCGCAGTGATCTATCACGGAACTCCGGCATGAAAAGGCGCGTGGCAGCCAAACTCGCTGCGGAAGCGGCGGGCAGGCAACTGCTGGAGTATTTAAGCAGCCGTTTTGCCTATCACACCCCAACTGAATGGCAGCAGAAGATCCTTAATGGCGAGATCGCCCTTGACAGTTCGATCGTACGCGATCCCCAAACTCTGCTGCAAAGCAATATGCTTTTGGAGTATTTTCCCGAAAACCTTACTGAACCACCGGTGGATACCAGTTACCGTATTGTTTACGAAGATGAATGCTTGCTGGTGATCGACAAACCGGGCAATCTGCCGGTGCATCCGGCGGGGCCCTATTTTGCCCACACTCTCTGGGCGCTGCTGGCGGATGACGGCTATGGCAAAGTACACTTTGTCAACCGCCTTGACCGGGAAACTTCCGGCTTGCTCATTGCCGCCAAAACCGGAAAAATCGCCGGAGAGATCAGCAAAAGTCTTGCAGAAATGGAAAAGTGCTATTATGTGCTGGTGCACGGCGACTTTCCGGATCAGCTCCACGCCTGCGGTTTTCTGGTGCCGGATAAAGATTCACCCATCAAAAAGAAGCTGAAATTTGTTGAAAATGCGGTTGATGCCTTTGAAGCAATGGCGGTGGAAACTTACTTTGCCCGGATGGAAAAACGCAATGGTTTTTCGCTCCTTTCCGCCCGGCTTTTGACCGGCCGGATGCACCAGATCCGGGCAACGTTGCGGGGAGTTGGCTATCCGGTAGCGGGCGACAAACTCTACGGTCTTGACGAACAATTCTACCGCCGCTTTGCGCTGGGGTGTTTAAGCAATGCCGATCGCGATGTTCTCAAGCTCCCGCGACAGGCATTGCATTGCTGCAAGCTGCAGTTCATCCATCCGTCAAGCGGCAAAAGTATGACTTTCAAGAGCCTGCTTCCTCCGGAAATCAACGCTTTGCTGCAATAATATAAAGCTTGCTTTCACCAGTTTATCCACTCTTCTCCGGCGTCAAACATGGCGTTCATAAGCTCGTCGACGCGTTCTTTTTCGTGGAACAAGAGCGAAGCAAAGAGTGCCTGCCGCACCAGAAAACGGTCTTTTGATCAGTGCCGCCAGCAAACAATTCAAACACGGTCATATCTCCTGCGATACAAGCGGCAAAAATATCTTTTATTTTTTATTATTCGCGTATACAATACCTGTTGTTTTTGACTTTTGCAATATATGTGCTATCTTTTAAGTAAAATATAAAAGGAAAATTATTATGGTAACACTTAAACAACTTGCGCAACTCTCCGGTCTTTCGATACGCACCGTAGGTCGGGCATTGAGCGGGAAAGGCTATGTGGCAGCAGAAAAAAAGGCGCTGGTGCAGGCTTTGGCCAAGCAATACAATTACACACCCAATCTGGCGGCACGGAACTTGCGGCTGCAGCAAAAAAAGTTTGTCGGCATCATCAACACCGGCTACCGGTTTACAGCCAATGCCCGCAAACTCGCCATGCTCACCCGGCAATTGACCGCCCACGGCTATTGGCCGCTCCTGGGCAATGCCGAAAATCTGGAAATCTGCCGGAACATGCTCCGGGAATGGTCGGCTGTGGCAGAATATGTGGTGGTTTTGCATAATAACAATTTGCCGCTGCTGGAGTTTATTGCCGCCGAAACAGAGAAACTTCAGCTTAAAGTGATTTTTGTCGACTGTCCCGATTTTTCGGCAAAGCGGGAAATAAAGGTCGACCGCGCTGGCAGCGTCTGCCGCATGCTGGAAGAATTGGCGGCAATGCATTTTCAGCATCTTGTCTGCTGCGGAATGCTCCCCAGCCGTCAGAATGGTATAAAATCGGCGCAGGAGAAATGCCTGAATATGCAAATAACAGTGATCGATGCCGCGCCGGAATTTGCCAACGGCTATACCCTGGGCAAGACGATCATGCAAACCGGAGCCGATGCTGTTTTTTTTGATACCGACCGGATGGCAATGGGTTTTTACCGGTACGCTGCCGAAAACAATATAAGGCTCCCCGAGGACATTTCGGTGATCGGCTTTGATGACGAGGAATTTGCTCTTTTTGCCACCCCCGCACTCAGCACCCTGGCACACCCCCGGCAGCAGATCGCCGATAATGTAATAAAAATGATCACCGGCGAATTGCAGGAATCGCCGCCGGTAATGACCATGGATTTTATCAAGCGCGAAAGCCTGAAAAACTCCATGGACAGCTGATTTTCCCCCAAAAAAGCACTCCCGACCTGCGGTATACCTTCGTTGGCTCCGGCGACAGCACAATACTGTTATTGCAAGAGTCAGCTTTTTTACAGAAAAACCGGTGTGGGGGTGCCGGATTTTCTGCATTGCCGGGGATAAGACTTATATTTGCGGCGTATTAAAAAACAGTTTTTATTGCGTAAAATCTTGCATTGCTCTTTTTTTAGTGGTATCTTAACTGCATCGATATTTTTATACAACAGAGGTGACTTCAAAGGTCTTTGACTTTTAAAATCACCCCAATAAATTGTTCCGGTTTTATTGAAAAATCGTCTTTTCGGTATTGCCGGAACGCAACCACTGAAGGTTTTATCATGAAAAAATTTATTTTTTCGGCACTCTTACTCTTTTCGGTCATGATCCTTGCTGCCGCGCAACTGGATATGATGCCCAATGAATTCAGAACTTACAAAGTCGGCGAAACTATCACGTTTACTGCCACGGCGTGGGGCAATGACAATAAAAAACTCACTTCCGGCAGTTGCGTTGTTACCCTCAAAGAAAATGGCAGCAAGGTCATCGGCAAAAAAATCCTGCTTGATTTTGCCAAAAACAATCCCGCCACTTTTACTGCCAAACTTGACCGCCCCGGATTTATTCTGGCGGAAGCCGGAGTTTGCAAACTGCCTGACGGCAAAATATTAAAGTGGAAAACCCGCCCCCTGCCGCCCAATGGCGGAGCCGCTGTCGAGCCGGAAAAAATCAGAACCATGACTGCAACACCTGATGATTTTGATGAGTTCTGGGCAAAGGGTATTGAAGAATTCAAAAATGCCAAAATCACCATCACCCCGGCAGCCGACATCAAGCGCGAAGGGTATAAGGTTTCCCGCGTATTGGTGGAGTTCCCGGATAAAACCGGCGCCATAGACGGCTTTTTGAGTGTGCCGGACAAGCCGGGCAAATATCCGGCAATTGTGGGGGTGCCGGGTGCCGGAGCGGGAACTGTGGCGCCGGTACCTTATCTGGCAAACCAGGTGACTGCGATCCAGCTTTGGCTGAATGTGCATACTTTCCGCACCGAAAAAACCATCGAACTCCAACGCAAAAGTTACGCCAGATACCGCAAAAGCTTCAAAACTGGAGATTACTTCAAAGAAAATGCTGAAAACCGCGACAAATACCTTTACCGCAATGTCTGGCTGGCGGTGAGCCGTGCCGCCGATGCTGTTGCTCAAATGGAAGAGTTCAACGGCAAAATGGCTGCATGCGGCAACAGTCAGGGCGGCGGAACAGCGATCGTACTGGCGTATTTGAACAAAAACATTGTTGCCGCCGCCGCCAGCGTTCCGGCATTGGCAGACCACGATGGCTGGAAAGCCCAACGACAGGCGGGCTGGCCCCAGCTGCACAAGGTTCTGCGAGGCAAAGCCGACAAAGCTTACGCCTATTTTGATACGGCAGTTTTCGCCGGCAAAGTCAAAGTCCCCATGCTGATAACCGTGGGTTTTATCGACACGACCTGTTCGCCGTCGTCAGTCTATTCGGCATACAACGCGCTGCCGGGCAAAAAAGAGATCTACCACATGTACCGCAACAGCCACAAGATCTCGGCAGACTCCAAAGTCCGCATAGAAGAATTCATCCGCCAAAACCTGAAATAAGTTCCCTGCCCAGCGATCTGCAAATGGAATGTAAAGGCTCTGCCTGAAGCTATTGCAAAAAAAAAGCGGCTTCAGGAGCCGCCAATATGGACTTTCCGCAGAAAGTAGCCAGCAAATCCTTTTACCAGGACTTGTAGAGTTGCTATACAATAGCATAGCAAATAAAAATGTCAAATAAAATTCAACATATTTATTTTTTAACATAAAGGTGGAAAAAAATGATAACCCTCGGACTTGACCTGGGAATTTCTTCAGTGGGCTGGGCGATTCTTAACGAAAACAGCAAAGGCCGCGAACTCGTTGCGTGGGGCAGCAGGATCTTTGAACCGGGCGTGGAAGGTACCGATAACGAGATTTCGGCGGGCAAAGGGGAATCCCGCTGTGCCGCCCGCCGCCTGAAACGGGCTTTACGCAATCAATATCTCCGCCGCCGCAACCGCAAAAGCGGTCTGCTTGATTTGCTCATCGAAAATGGTTTTCTGCCGGAGGATGTGGACTCGGCATTTTTCACTGCCATTGATAAAAAACTTTTTGCGCTTTTCCCGAAAAACGAACATAAGCGCATCGGACATGTACTGCCATATCTGCTCCGCAAGATGGCACTTGACCGGGAACTGGATAAATATGAATTGGGGCGGGCGTTATACCACCTTGCCCAGCGCCGTGGATATTTGAGCAACCGCAAGCAGGAGCTTAAAGACCAGGATGAAACCGGTAAAGTAAAAAGCGGCATAAACGAACTTAAACAAGCCATTGCCGCTGCCGGCGCAAGAACGCTGGGCGAATATTTTGCCATGGTCGATCCGGAAGTTGAACGCATCCGCAGCTGCTATACCGACCGGCAGATGTATCAGGATGAGTTCCGGCTGATTTGCAAAAAACAGAGAAAGCATATCTCTGAAGAATTGGAAGAACAGCTTTTCAAGGCAATATTCTTTCAGCGTAAGCTCAAATCCTGCAAAGGTTTGGTGGGTAAATGCCGGGTTTATCCGGAACGCCGCCGCTGTTCCATGGCAGCTATGGAAGCCCAGCTCTTCAGAATTTACACTAATGTAAACAATTTAAGGATCGCCACCAAAAATCAAGTCCGCTCGCTTACCGAAGATGAACGGCTTAAAGTTATTGAAGTTTTGAACGGTTTTTCTGACATATTCAACAAAAAAGGTACAGTAGCTTTAGCTAAACTGCAGAAAGCCGCCGGTTTGGCAAAAGGCGAAAAATTCAATCTGGGCGATGATGAAAAAGAGATTTACGGCAACGAGCTGAATAATATACTTTTCCGGGCATTCGGCGAAAAAGCCGCCGCCATGCCTGTTGATGAACAGCAGAAATTCATCAACGATCTTCGTTCTATGGAAAAGAACGAAGTTTTGCTTAAACGCCTGACAAATTATTGGCATATCAGCGAAGAAAGAGCCGAAGAAGTTGCTTCCATTGCTTTGCCCGACGACTATTGTGCATATTCTTTGAAAGCGTTGCAGGAAATGCTGCCCGATCTGCAAGGCGGTGTGGGCTTGCACGAGTGGCTCAAACTCAATAATCACACTCCATCTATCGATAAAGAGTTTGATATTCTGCCACTGGTGGATGATTGCAGTTTTGAGCTTCGCAACCCCATTGTCCACCGGGTGCTGACTGAAATGCGGAAAGTAGTCAACAGCATTGTCGAGCGTTACGGAAAACCCGACCGGATCCATGTGGAACTTGCCCGTGATCTTAAAGCCACCAATAAAGAGCGTGAACAAACCGTTATCCGCAACCGCAAACGGGAAAAAGAGCGTGCGGAGATCGCAGAACGCATCCTCAAAGAGTCCGGTTTGGAGAAAGTATCACGCAACGATATACTTAAAGTGATGCTGGCAGATGAGTGCGACTTTACCTGCCCTTATTCCGGGGAGCGTTTTTCCATGAGCGATCTGCTCCACGGCGGCTTGGTGCATATTGAACACATTGTGCCTTATTCCCGCTCTTTTGATGACTCTTTTGCCAACAAAACATTGTGTATCAATAAACTTAATGCTCAAAAGAGCAATCAGACTCCCTTCGAAGCATTCGGCAACAGTGCTGAATACCCGGCAATGCTGGAGCGAGTCAGACATTTTAAAGGAGCTTATGCGGAGCGGAAGCTGGAACTCTTTGAACTGTCAAAGGTTGAACCAGCTGAATTTCTGGAACGCAATCTCAACGATACCCGTTATGCCAGCAAACTTGCCATGCAGTACCTCGCCATGCTTTACGGCGGCATTGTTGACAAAACCGGCAAGCGGCGGGTCTTTGCCATTGCCGGGGGCTGCACCGCATTGATCCGCCGAGCGTGGGGCGGCAATTATCTGCTGGGCGAAGGCGAAAAAGTCCGCGACGACCACCGCCACCATGCCATTGATGCCATGACCATAGCCTTGACTACTCCATCTCTGGTTCAGGAAGTGGCAAAAATGACGCCGGAACGCCGCCGGGAGTTCAACGAAGTTACCAAAAAATTTATCGACAGCAATTTTTATCAGCAAGCCCGCTCGATGCTCGATGATTGTGCTGTTTCGCACCATGTGGTCAATAAAATGCGGGGAGCACTGCATAAAGAAACTATTTACGGCAAAGATTATAGCAACGGGCAGGAAATTCGCCATACCCGGGTGGCTTTGAAAGACTTAACGCCTGACAACATTAAAGCTATCGTTGATCCGGCGGTCAAAAATATTATTCTGGATAAGCTGGGAGTAAGCAATGACTACGAAGTAACCAGTGCCATGCTGAAGATTTTTGGCGAAGCTGCCAACTACCCAGCCATGCTTGACCGTAACGGCAATGCGGTCAACACTATCAGAAAAGTCCGGATCGCCCGCAAGGTCAGTACCCGCACCATCGGCAAAGGCGATGGCAAGCGGGAAGTTGCAAATGGTGCCAACTACATATTGGCGATTTTTGCCAGGCTCAACGAAAAGGGCGAAGAAACCGGCTGGAAAGGCGAAGTTGTAACTTTAATGGATGCTGTACAGAAAAAGCAGCGGCATGAACCTTTGTTCGACAAAAACCGCCCCGGCATGAAATTCAAATTCAGTTTGCAGAAAGGCGATATTGTAAAGTTTACCAAAGACGGCGAAGAAATTTTGGGGATAATTCGTGGAGTATCATTACCTACATTTAAGGCTTGTAAGTTATTAGATGCTAGGAAAAAAGATGATATGGCTGCAGACAAATGTTGGTATCAACCTACACCAACAGCCGCTTTTAACTGGAATATGAAAAAATATAACATGAATGTATTCGGGGAGCTGCAGATCGCCAATGACTGAACGGATCATAGAAATTGCTGAACAATCGGCGTTTCTTAATTTGGAGAACAATCTGCTGCGGGAGGGCTTTTTGCAGCTGCAATTTTCGGTCTACGCCAAATTCTGTGCCAGCCGGGAAAATGCCCAAAAATATTTGAACCATTTGCAGGCAGCGGTGCCGCCCGGCGGCAAAGTCCGGTTGCTGATGATCACCGACAAACAATTTGGCGACATGATCTCGCTATACGGCAAAAGCGTGGAAGAAGTGGAAAAAAAGCCCGAACAACTGCTGTTGTTTTAGATTTTTTGCCACAAGTGCCATTGTCGGACATGTCCGACCAGTCCGACCAGTCCGACCAGTCCGACCAGTCCGACCGGTCAGACAAAAACCTTTGCAGCAATACCATATTGCAGAAAAAAAGTGTACTTTGGCACTCTTTTGCCCTTGCTGACAGCATTTTTTTGAAGGTCATCTGTAAAGTAATTATTTGCCAATAAATCAGTTGCAAAAATTACAATATAGCACACTTCTCAAACTCTACAAGCCCCAGCCCGGTTGATAATTGGCTCAAACGGGGATTGAATATAGCACACTTCTCAAACTCTACAAGCCCCAGCTCGCATCGGTGTTGTAGATTTCGCCTATCAAATATAGCACACTTCTCAAACTCTACAAGCCCCAGCCCGGTTGATAATTGGCTCAAACGGGGATTGAATATAGCACACTTCTCAAACTCTACAAGCCCCAGCGAAACTCTTCCGACATT
>JAFVQX010000154.1 GCA_017504585.1 Lentisphaeria bacterium | reverse complement strand
AGTTCAGCTGTCGCAACTGGCTAATGTCGGAGTGCGCTTTGTCCGGGATTTGGAAGACGGCAAAAGTTCCATGCATATTGACAAGGTTTTCAGTGTCCTCGAAACGCTTGGTGTTACAATTGAACTGACCACGATTGAAGGAGATGATGAATAATGGAAACCCTGAATGTTTTTTTGCTTGGCAAACTTGCCGGTTTTCTTGAATCTGACAAAGGTACTCTTTCATTCCGTTATTCAGAAGATTATCTGCAAGATCCATCTGCAGTGCAACTCTCGTTCACGCTTCCTCTTCAGAAAAAAGCGTTTGATGATCAAACTACTTCAGTGTTTTTTGACAATCTTCTGCCGCCGGATGTGGTCAGAAAACGCCTTGGTAAAATACTGCATCTGTCAAGACACAATATTTTTGGTTTTCTCAAAGCTATTGGTGGAGATTGTGCCGGAGCAGTTTCTTTGTATCCTGCAGAGAATGAGGAAACTGTCAGCGCAAATCCGCCCTCTCTCCGTGAACTCACGAATGAAGAAGCTGTTGAAATTTTAACACAACTGCCCAAACGTCCGTTGAATCTGGGAAGAGATGAGGGTTTCCGCATATCCGGAACTGGTGCACAGGATAAACTGATTGCCTGCGTTAAGGACAACAAAATTTTGCTGCCTTTGTACGGTGAGCCATCAACTCATATCATTAAGCCACCAATTGCAGAATATCCCAACAGCGTGTTCAATGAGTTCTTTTGTATGCGCCTTGCGGAGAAACTGGGATTTCCTGCTCCTCCTTGCGACATTATCTATTTTGATCATATTCCTTATTATTGTGTGAAGAGATATGACCGCAAGGAGAATAACGGCAAGGTTTCCAGATTGCACCAGGAAGATTTCTGTCAGCTTTTCAGCGTAGATCCCGAAAAGAAATATGAAAATGACGGTGGTCCAACTGTTCCGATCTGCTTCAATCTTATCAAGAAGATGCATGGCGGTATTGCAGGACAACTTGATTTTTTACGGCGAGTCATTTTGAATTTTCTGATTGGGAACGGCGATGCTCATGCAAAGAATTTCTCGGTCCTTTACAGTGGTAAAAACACCAGACTTGCCCCAGTCTACGATTTGCTTTGCACAGAAATTTACAGCTCTCTCTCCCGTGAGTTTGCGATGTCTATTGGAAGGGAATTTGCTTTTGCCAATATCTCAAGAATCAACTTTCAGGAGATGGCTGTTAATTGTCAAATCCGTCCGGAGATCGTGTTTGCTCAAATAGATGATCTTCTCATGAAAATCATCCCGGTGGCAGAATCAGTGAAGAGTGAACTTGCTATAACTCATCCCTGTTCGGTATATGATGAAATTCTGCAGATTATCAAGTTGAATGCACAAAGATTGTCTTAAGTTTCCTCCTCATCATCGTACCAGTTTGAAAGGGTTGCAAGGGAAAATCCCAGCTTGCAGGCGGCTGCTTCAATTTGCCATTTGATGTCCACGTCCCACATCGGATTCTGCTCAAAAACAAATTCAAGCTCATCGCATACAAGTTCCAGAATGTTCAAGCATTTTGCTATCCGCTTCCGGGAGCGTTCGATATGTTCAGTGCTTTTATGGGTCATAACATATTTTTCTCCTTTATATTAATGTGATGCTATAGGAATTTTCGAGGTTTACTTTTTCCAACAAGCCAAGTACCAGAAAACATTATTGGCACACAACTGCGACAATATGGCACTATTGAGATAAGTTTAAGCAGCAACTGTATACTGAACTGTTGATAAGCATCGGTTGCGGGAGATGTCTGGCTCCCGCAACCTACGTTTCCCTGCCTTTCCCCTCCATACTTTTCCGAACACTGTCCTTTCATAAAACTTTTCATAAAACTTTGGTAAATTATCCCTGTTTTTTTCGCATTTACTGTTGATTTTACTCTCAAATGCGTGTAAACTTACTGGTGTACGAGTTTTGGAGCGGGATTTTTTTATGACAAAGAATTCAACATCTCTGGTGGATCAGATTGCGGCGGTTATAGAAGAACGGCTGCACAGCGGTTTTTATCCGGCAAAACGGGCTTTACCCGGTTCGCGGAGCATTGCCGAAGAATTCGGTTGTTCCTTCCAGACCGCAGACCGGGCGATACTTAAACTGGTGGATGCACGTCTGCTTGAACGGCGACGCGGCTCCGGCACTTATCCTTTGAGCCGCAAACGGCGCATTGTTCTGCTGCTGCCGACTATCAATCTTGCTCAACCCCAAATGATCTTCAAGCTCCAACATCACGAAATGATCTATGGCATCTACTGCCACAACGCTCTTGACGCTATCCAAAAGTATGACTGTACTTTTGAAGAACTGACTTTTTCACAACTTACAAACCGCAACTTTTCACCCCAGCTGCTGCGCAATACCGATGGCGTGCTGGCGCATACCAATTTCAGTGACAGCAATACTTGGGACTTACTGACTCAATCGGGTATCCCGGTAGTATATTTTGGCTCCGGCACTCCCAGCTGGCCCATAAGCAGTGTAAGTGCCGACTGGCAAGCCGGTATGCGCGAAATGTTCAAGTGTTATGCCGACAAAAAACGGCAGTTCATTATCTTTGATACCCCCGGTCGACACAATAAGCCCGGCAATGTCTATTATGAACTTCTGCAAGCCGCCGAAGCCTGCGGAGTGGCTCCGGAGCAAATCCAATACTCCCAATTAGCTCTCAAAACCGGGCAGACCGCCGAACTGGAAGGCTACAAACTGGGTATGAAAATCACCCTGTTTGCTGATACAGTAATTATTACCACCAGTGATTTGCTGGGATTCGGTTTTTACGACGCCTTGCGCGATCGTGGTATGCAGCCGGGTGAATTTGAACTTATCAGCTGCGACAATCTGGAAGACCGGGGCGTGGAAGCCTACGAAACACCCCAGCTGACCACCATTGACCACCCCAAAGAAAAAATGACATTCAAAGCAGTCGATCTGCTTTTTGATATGATAAACAAACCAACCGGGGACCGGATTTGCATTACCGTACCCACCAAACTTATACGGCGCAATTCCGGACTGGTCAATTTTGAGGAGAAAGTATGAGCATTAAATTTTTAACTGCGGTTGCCGGAGCTTTTTTAAGCCTGACCTCCGCTATGGCAGGAAGCAGAACTATGGAAGTTAAAGTAGCTGATTTTCACAAGCCGGGTATGACTGACAGCCAATGTGTCCGGGCGGCACTCTACGCCACGCGCAACGCCCAATCCCGCACGATCATTTTTGCGGGCAGAGATTTTCTGCTCAACGAATCGGTGCGGCTGCCTTCTGATACCACGGTGATTATTGACAACTGTATGGTCAAGCAGGCGGATTACACTTTTGACAATGTTTTTTGCGGCGATAACTTTACGGTCAATCCCCTTGATCCCTACGGCGATTGGCTGGATATGAAGCCTTTGAAAAATGTCAGAATCATCGGCAAAGGCAAGGCGGTGGTTTCCGGCTGTGACAAAAATATCCGCATCTATCACCCCTTTTTCAAAGAAGAACAGGACGGTGTGGGCGATTTCTTCGGCTGGCGCACCCATCTCTTTCACTTTGCCGGGGTGGAAAATATTGAAATCGGCAATCTGCAAATCATCCAGACCCGCGGCTGGACCCTCTGCTTCGGAATGACGAAAAAAGCCCATCTGCACGACCTGGATTTTGACAGCCGCAGCAAAAACGGCGACGGCATCGACTTGCGCGCGGGCTGTTCGGAGTTTCTGATCGAAAATATCACCGGTTACACCAAAGATGATACCGTCGCTCTCAATGCCGGGCCGGCTAAATATGTGGCAAACCGCCCATTGAGCAAATACTATTATTCGGGTATGCCTTACGTAAAGTTTTTGTGCAAACCCAATTTCGATCCCCGCGACCGGGATATTCACGATGTGACCATCCGCAATCTGAATGTCAGCGGTTTTTATCACGCCGTGATCCTGCTTTCGCTCAACAACACCAATATATATAATGTAAAGATCAGCAACGTCCGGGATGCCGGATCGCGTACCATCAGTCTGGTGGATTTTTACACCGGTTACGGTTACGGCGGTGGTTACGTCCCCGGCAATATCCACGATGTGACGGTGGAAAATGTTGACGGCAACAGCGATCACCGCCCCACTGCCCGCAAAGGTGCCGTGGTAGTGCAGCTGCCGGTAAAAAATGTAAGTATCCGCAACGTCCGCAACCGGGGTACCGGTGATGCGGTGATCGTGACTCACCCCGAAGGTGTGACCATCAGCGGAGTGGATAAAAACGCAATTTCTGATTATTTGAATCCGATTGATAAATAATAAAACGAAAGGTAATTCTGATTATGAAAAAACTCTCTCTCTTGCTCGCCGGGGCGGTTATCTGTGCCGCCGGAACCGCCATTTGCGCCGAAGTTCAGGCACCTGCCAAGGCTGGTGCCAAAACTCCTGCATTGCGTTGGCGAGCCAATCGCGGAACGCTTAAATTTGCCGACGGAGTTTACAGCATCAACTCCCAACGCTATCAGGGCGGTATGAGAGCTGTTGTCCCCAAACTGCCCAACCGCCGTTTTACTCTTAAAGCCGAAATCCGCGGCGAAGGGAAATTTATGCTCGCTGTCAGCGGGGATTTCGGCTGGCGTTATGGCAATACCACCACTTTGACCAGCGAATGGCAGCCGGTGGAAATCTCTTACGGTACCGCCACGGGGGAAGCCGCCATCAGTTTTCTTTCTATGACCAACGCCGCCACTGCTTTTGAAGTGCGCAACGTTGAATTTACCGTTGCCGAACCCGCAGTGCTGGATGCCGATGATATTGAAGGCAAGCTCCTGCCTGCGCTGGAATATGCCGGCCGCAACGCCCGCAAGTACAAAGCTCAAAATTGCGTCTGGGGCAAACGCTGGTATCACTTGATGCGTGTGCCGGTACCTGCCAACAGCAAAGGCCTTTATTACTATGTGCATATCAAAAGTGCCAACGGCATTATCAAAGACCTTTATCTGCTAGACCGGGGGCAGCGTTTGACCAAAAGTGTCGCCTGTTCCGAATCCGACGGCAAATATGCCTGGGTCAAGCTCGGTCCGGTGAATGCCGCCATTGCCTCCCAGAATATTTCCGTTACTTTCAGCGGCGATTCCAAGCTCGAAGCGTGGGTGGATAAAGCGGTGCTTTCCACCAATCCCGCCCTGACAGCAGAACAACTTGAAAAAGCGGAGTAATTTGTTTTATGAAAAAGAGACTTTTTACTGCCGTCGCCATTGCGTCAACAGCTATGGCTATGGCAGACAGCAGTTTGATTTCTGCCGGTATGGGTACGCCTGTTATTGACGGCAAACTCAACGATACCGTGTGGCAGAACAGCATCGGCGCCGCCCCCTTTACGCTGGCAAAAAGCAACTCCTTTGCCAAGCAGCAGAGTGTTTTGCGCTATGCGTGGGATGACGAAAATCTTTACATCAGCTTCTTCTGCAAAGCCGAGATCCTTGACCCCGTAAACAACAAACTGCACGCGCTGGCTGCCAATTATAAAGGTCACGACAAAGATGCCATTTACCGGGATGATATGGTGGAGATCCTGCTGGAAAATCCCGCCGCCCCCCGGATTTTTGATATTGCCGTAAGCGTTACCGGCGCGTTCAACGACTGCACTGTACCCAAAAACGGCGATATGTGGCACCACCGGGATTTCAAATGGGAATCCGGTGCCAAAGTTGCAACTTATGTCAATAAGGAAGTGGGCAACGGTTTTTGGAGTCTGGAAATTGCCGTGCCGTGGAAAAATCTCGGCGGCAAACCGCAGAACAATGCCCAGTGGCTCACCGCCGCTGCCCGCTTTGAAAAAGAGAGCCGCGAAATCAGCGGCTTCCACCTTATCCCTACGGGTATTCACGATAAACAGTGCTTCGGCAAGCTCAAATTCACCAGCAAAGTTCCGGGGGTGACCGTTACTGCTATGCCGGAATTTGCTCCCGGCAGCAATGGACTCAAAGCGCAAATTTCGGGCAATGTGCCGGTGGAACTGACTTGCAAAACCACCTTCGGCAATGATATGGAACGCAGTCGTCAGCGTATCCGTCAGGGGGCGGGCGAACTCAAATTCAATCTCAATGGCAGCGGCAATTTCAAATTTTCGTGGAGCATTGCGGGCAGTTCCAATCTCAAAGAGTATTTCCGTTCTCCTGAATACTCACTCTCTGCCCGTTCCAGCAAATTAGCCGGTACTGTAAAAGGCGGCAAACTTTCCATCAACGGCAGAGCAGTAAAAGATGGCGGTATGCTCCAAAGCGGGTTGAACAAACTTGCGTTCAAAGCCGATGGTGCCGCTGAACTCAAACTTGCCTGCGACAACTGGCAGCTGCCCTTCCCGGAAGGCTGGAAAAAGTCCGGCAATGAATATACTTTGAATCTGCTCAGCGAATTTTCCACCATCTGGCCCAACTGGCACCTTGACGGTGTATATGTCAATCAGGGT
>JAFVQX010000153.1 GCA_017504585.1 Lentisphaeria bacterium | reverse complement strand
TTAAGCAGCTGCACCCCGGGTTGCTGTCGGTAAGCAACAGGTTGCGGTTTCGCTGCCCGGCTTATCCGGAGCGACTTTTGCTGTTACTTTACAAGCAGCAGCAAAGTCTACCGAATGATCCGGATTGCGATCCATCAACGGATTGCCTCGCAACCTTTAAGCAGCTGCACCCCGGGTTGCTGTCGGTAAGCAACAGGTTGCGGTTTCGCTGCCCGGCTTATCCGGAGCGACTTTCGCTGTTACTTTACAAGCAGCAGCAAAGTCTGCCGAATGATCCGGATTGCGATCCATCAACGGATCGCCCCGCAACCTTTAAGCAGCTGCCCCCCGGGTTGCTGTCGGTAAGCAATAGGTTGCGGTTTCGCTGTTACTTTTTGGGTGTCAACCCCAAAAAAAACAGCTTGCAGCAACAACAGGATTTGTAGGGCTTATCAGCCTTATAGATCATATAGGTCTTATAAGCCTTATAAATAGAGTTTTTTAGGCTCTGTTCCCAATGCGGGTAGGTAGATAGAAATACAGATATACCTGTGCATTGAGAATTTTTTCAAAATTTAAATGGCATTTATCTATTTGCCGCGCAAATAGATAAATGACGGGAAAAGGTTTGGAAAAAAGGGGTGGAGTTTGAGGAGGGGAAAAAGGACCTTCCCTCAAAAGGTCTTTTTCCCCTCCTCAAGTACCGACCCTTATTGGAAACAGAGCAATTTTTTAATATTAACCAACCTTACAGGTGAGAAAATGGCTAATCAGATTATCGAAGCTATTGAAAAAGCGTTGGCAGATGCACAAGTCAAACTGCAGGCTGCCGCCGCTCCTGACGCTGTGGAAGCCGTGCGTATCGATCTTATCGGCCGCAAGGGTCTGCTCCCGGCATTGAGCAAGCAAATGGGGTCTATTCCTCCCGAAGAACGCGGCGCCACCGGCAAAGCATTCAACTCTGCACGGGAACAACTCCAGAACATGATCGACGAAGCGTTGAACCGTTTGAGCAACGCTGCCGATGTTGCCGGCGACAGCATTGACCTGACTCTGCCCGGCCGCCGCACGGCTGTCGGCCACAAACACCCGGTGGTCAAGGTCATCGATGAGTGTGCCGATATCTTCCGCCGCATGGGCTTTATGGTTGCCGAAGGTCCGGAAATCGAACAGGTCTACTTTAACTTTGACGCCCTGAACACTCCCCAGGATCACCCCAGCCGCGACCCCGGCGATACTTTTTACTTTGCCGACGGCAGACTGTTGCGTACCCAGACTTCGCCGGTACAGATCCGGGTCATGGAAAGTCACGAACCCCCGGTGCGCATCGTTGCCTCCGGCCGCTGTTTCCGCCGGGATACGCCCGATGCCACTCACAGCATGAACTTCCACCAGATCGAAGGTCTTTACATTGATAAAAATGTGTCGCTGGCGGATTTGAAAGCCGTTTTGCAGAATTTTGCAACCGAAATGTTCGGCCCCCAGGTGCGTATCCGGATGCGTCCGCACTTCTTTCCTTTTACCGAACCCAGTGTGGAATATGACTTTTCCTGCATTATGTGCGGCGGCAAGGGCTGTCCGGTTTGTAAGCAGTCCGGCTGGCTGGAAATCGCCGGTGCGGGTATGGTCGACCCCAATGTGCTGAAAAATGTGGGTTACGATTCGGAAGTTTGGAGCGGTTTTGCTTTCGGTCTGGGTATTGAGCGTCTTGCCATGATGCGTTACCGGATCGGCGACATCCGCTGGCTCTACGAAAATGATGTGCGGTTCCTCGCCCAGTTCTGAAGAAAGTAGCAGGTGAAAAATGAAAATCGGTTATAATTGGCTGAAGAGTTATGTAAATATTGATTGCGACCTTGCCACGCTGTGCGAAAAATTGACCATGGCGGGGATCGAAGTCGAAAGTATCGAACAAGCTGCCGGAGTGCCCGACGGCGTGGTGGTTGCCAAAATTATGGAACGCAAGCCCCATCCGGACAGCGATCACATGTCGGTCTGTCAGGTTTTTGACGGCAGCGAAACTATTCAGGTGGTTTGCGGTGCGCCGAACTGCGACGCCGGTAAAGTGGTGCCGCTGGCCAAGATCGGTACGGTCTTCAACACTCCCGAAGGCTCTTTCAAGATCAAACGCAGCAAATTGCGGGGCGTGGAATCCTGCGGCATGATGTGTGCCGCTGACGAAATCGGCGTGCCCGGCGGCCATGAAGGCTTGCTGGAGTTGGATGAAACTCTGACTCTTGGGTCGCCGGTAAAAGATCTTTTCCCCGGCGATGCCACGCTGGAAGTGGAATTGACCCCCAACCGCCCCGACTGGCTTTCTCACACCGGTATTGCCCGGGATGTGGCTTGTTTGCTCAAGAGCAAACTCATCATGCCCGAAATCAAGCTGCCCGCGGTGGAAAATCCCGAAAAGCATGATAATCTTGTTACAGTGGAAGCTCCTGATCTGTGCAAATGCTATGGAGCGAGAATCATCCGCAATGTGAAGATCCAGCCCAGTCCGGACTGGATGCAGGAGCGTTTGATCTCCGCCGGTTTGCGCCCCATCAATAACGTGGTGGACGTGACCAACTATGTTATGATGGAACTTGGTCAGCCCCTGCACGCCTTTGATTTGGATAAGCTGGAAGGCAAACGCATCGTTGTCCGCCGTGCCACTGCCGGTGAGGTCATCCAGACCCTTGACGGCGTTGACCGCAAACTGGATGAACGGGCATTGGTCATTTGCGACGCAGTCAAACCCATGGCGATCGCCGGGGTGATGGGCGGCGAAGATTCCGGAGTCAGCGAAACGACAACCGACCTTTTGATCGAAAGTGCCATTTTTGATGCTTCCAACATCCGTGCCACCAGCCGCCGGATCGGCCTTTCCACCGATGCCAGCTACCGCTATGAGCGTGGTGTGGACTTTGACGGCTGCGACCGCGCCGCCGACCGCTGTGCCCAGTTGATTTTGGAAACTGCCGGTGGTTACATTGCCACTGATTTGATCAAAGTCAGCGGTATGCGTCCGGAAAAACCGGTGGTCAAGTGCCGTTTTGACCGCATCCGCTCGCTGGTGGGTGCGGAACTTGCCAATGCCGAAATCGTGGATATACTGGAACGTCTGGAGCTTAAAGTTGAGAATGTTACCGAAACTGAATGTACCGTAACTGCTCCCCTGTTCCGTCTGGATCTGGTGCGTGAAGCCGACCTTGCCGAAGAAGTTGCCCGTATCAACGGACTTGACAACATACCCGAAGTGCCGGTACGCTCCATTGTGGTGGATACCATCCGCAACGATACCTATTACCGGATACAGCAATTGCGGGAAGAACTGCTCCGGCTGGGCTTGTTTGAGTGTATGCATTACAGCATGGTCAAAGAAAGCAGCGCCTTGAGCGATCCCAGGTTTACCACCGATGATCTTATGAAGATCGGCAACCCCATGAGTCTGGATCTGGCGGTGCTGCGTCCGTCGCTGATCGGCGAAATGCTGGAAAGTGTGGAACGCAACATCGCCCGCCGCAACCTTTCGCTGCGGTTGTTTGAAATCGGCAGAAGTTTCTGCAAAAACGCCTCTCTCTTCCCCGAAGAACGTCAGAGCGTGGCAATGGTGCTGACCGGCAGCCGCCACCCGGAACGTTATTCGGCAGAGCTGAAAGAGTGCTACGATTTCTACGATCTGAAAGGCATGGTGGAAAGCTTGTGCGAAATGCGCCGTATTGCCGATTGGCACTTTGAAAATATCGAAGATGCCCGTTTTGCTGGCAAAAAAGGTCTGGCGCTTTACATCGACGGCAAACTTGCCGGTGCTTTGGGCGAACTTGCCAAAAGCTACACCGCCAAGTGGCGCACCTCCAACGCCGTATTTTATGCCGAAATCGAAGTGGCAAATCTTATGGATGCCAAACTGCTGCCGGAATTCCTGATCCCGGTATCCACCTTCCCGGCGACCACTCGCGACGTGGCGTTTATCAAGCCTGCCAGCTTGAGCCATGCGGAAGTTGTCAAGTTCGTCAACTCCATAAGATTGAAAAATCTGGAAAAGATCGAACTCTTTGACCTCTTTGCCGACGATAAAACTCTGGGCGAAGGCAAGGAAAGTGCGGCCTACCGCCTGACCTTCCGTGCCGCCGACCGGACTTTGACCGACGACGAAGTCAACAAGGCATACAACAAGCTCCGCGATCGCCTCGCGGCAGATTTGAAGGTAGAGCTGCGGTAACACCGGATTTCAACCGCATAAACAGGGGCGCTGCAATCTTTGTTGAAGGTTGCAACGCCCTGTTTTTTTGTACAAATTTTTGTTTGCTGTCGAAAAAATCAGCAATCTTGAATTTATACGAGGTAATTTCAAAACTCCTCAAAAGTCGTCAAAGGCACAACCTTCGCACAGAACAAGGAGTGTTTTCGGCGGTTACCTTTCCACCGTCGCATAAAGCTATGGT
>JAFVQX010000152.1 GCA_017504585.1 Lentisphaeria bacterium | reverse complement strand
TTGTGCCATGAAGCGCACCTGCGGTGCATGAAACGAAGCCTGACGGCTTCATGTTTTTTTGCCCAAGAATTTGGGCAAAAAAAATGGTCGGGATAGCGAGATTCGAACTCGCGACCTTTTGTCCCCCAGACAAACGCGCTAAACCAAGCTGCGCTATATCCCGATCGTTTTATAAATATACCACGTTTTTGGAGTTTTGCAAGTTTATTTTATGACTTTTTAGGCTTTTTATCTGCCAAGGGTGTTTCCAGAGCCAACATTACGCCCCGCGGCGTCACGGTAAATCACCCGGTTGCCCACCTCTTGACTGCTGCCAGTGCTTCTGCCGGATGCATCACGATAGATCGTCCGGTTGCCCACCTTTTGGCTGCTGCCCATGCTTCTGCCGGATGCATCACGATAGATCACCCGGTTGCCCACCTTTTGGCTGCTGCCCATGCTTCTGCCGGATGCATCACGATAGATCACCCGGTTGCCCACCTCTTGACTGCTGCCAGTGCTTCTGCCGGATGCATCACGATAGATCGTCCGGTTGCCCACTTTTTGACTGCTGCCAGTGCTTCTGCCGGATGCATCACGATAGATCGTCCGGGGCGCGGCGTTCGCCACGCTGAAAACCAACAGCATTGCCGTTATCAAAGTTCCAAGCAAAACTTTTTTCATGAACTTGCCTCAAGTCAAATATGGATTGCTTCGCTTTTCTTCGCCAATCGTTGTGCGCGGACCGTGGCCGGGATAAACGCATACATCTTCCGGCAAGGTCAGCAGTTGAGTGCGTATGCTCTTTTCCAATACAGCAAATGATCCCCCCGGCAGATCTGTTCTGCCCACCGAACCGGCAAACAGCGTATCGCCGGAGATGACCATTTTGGCTTCCGGAAAGTAGAAGCAGCTCCCACCCGGCGAATGGCCCGGCGTCAGCAAAAGTTTGACTTCTTTAATATCCCACACCGGCGTGGTCTTCGGCAAATTCGCCACCGGCGGCAGATAGGGCAGTATGTGATTATCCGGACTGTTATAGAGTTCTTCATCGCCGCTTGCCAGATAGACAAACTCCGCATCGAGGGCTTTTTTAACTTCCGGCACCGCTCCGATATGATCCACATGGGCATGAGTCAACAGGATCGCCGCCCGCTCATAAGCAAAGCTTTTGGCAGCGCTGACGATCAGATCCGCATCATCTCCCGGATCCACCACCAGCAGCAGTTTGAGTTTTTCCAAAAAGACCAAATAACAATTCACCGACAATGCGCCGACAGGTATCACCCGGAAATTTTCCATATTTACTCCTTGTATTCCAAAAAAAAGAAAGCAGGCTTTATACGTCTCAGCTGACTCTATACAATAAGGCCTTGCGGCCCCGATGCGTTAATTGTTCCGAGATTGACCTGCTTTCTGGCAACTAATATAACTGGTGCCCGGCGTTTATGCAAATTAAAACGACACCTTTTTTTGACTTTTTTGCGTACCGAAGTGTTCAAAACTTCAATCACATTGCCGTAAACGGCGGCAGGGCGGCGGATTTACAAAGTATGAGGCCGCCGGGCCGCGCTCCAGCAGCCAATCCCGGAAACGGTAAAATTCATCCAACGTACTCAAGCCGGAGGCACGGTTCTTGCTTTCGCCCCCAAACCCCCTGCCCCGCAGATAATCCAGCACCAGCTTACGGGAAAGAGTCAAGCCCCGGCTTTCGCCGTAATACGCTGCCATTTCTTCAATATGCCGGGTCATTTCTGCCGCCCATTCATGCACGGTCGGCGGCAGATAATTTTCTTTTTGCTGAACTTCTTTGAAGAGCCACGGGTTGCCCATCATGCCCCGGGCAAGCATTACAACATTGCAGTTTGACTGGCGTTTAAGCTCTTCGGCGTCAAAACCTGACATGATCCCCCCATTGGCAATGATCTGGGTATCGGGCACGGCTTTGACACATTCAGAAATTATCTCTGTAAAAACTTTTCCGGAGTAAAACTTTGCCATAACTCTGCCGTGGATGGTGATTGCCCGGGCGCCCAATGCCGCCAAACCTTGCACCAGTTCCAGCGTGGGAGCGGGATCTGTTTCATCCAAAATGCGGATTTTTGCGGTAATGGGGAACCTTGTGCGGCTGGCGAGCAACCCAAAGCATTTCAGGGCATTTTCCACATCCTTACCCAACGCCGCCCCCGCATGTTTTTTGGCTACTTTGGGTACAGGACAACCCAAATTGAAGTCAAAAACATCAAATTCGTGCTGATTTATATGGTCTACCGCCATGCGCAAGTGTTCCATATCGCTGCCCACCAGCTGCACGGCGAGAAATTCTTCATCTTCGCCCCGGCGCAGCAGCTCTACGGAGTTGCTGTTGCTGTAAGCAATGCTGGCGGCATCCACCATTTCGGTAAATGCAAAGAAACAACCCTGCCGGCGGAGGCTCCTCCGGTAGGGTAGATCTGTATACCCGGACAGCGGCGCAGCCAGCACCGCATTTCCGGGATAAATGTATTTATTTTGGCTCATGCCGCAGCTTATCAGATCCCGGCAAGAGTGGATTTGTAAGAATCCACCAGATCGCCCAGCTTGGCTGCCACATCGCTGCCATTGCCGCTCAAACGCAGCACATCATCTTCGGTAACCGAGCCGACGCGGGCAAAAGGTACGCCCTTGAGGATGGCGGCGATCTCATCGCGCTTATCCGGCGAAGCGGTCATGACAAAACGGGTGTTGCTTTCGGAGAAAAGCAATTCAGCCAAACTCAAACCGCCGGACTGGGGAATGCTGCCCAGCTCGATATTCATACCCAATCTGCCAGCCATGGCAGTTTTGGCAAATGCTACTGCCAAACCGCCGAAACCGGGAGTATGCAAGCTGTGTGCCAGTTTTTTGCCGGTGATTTCAGCAACTTTGTCATACATGGCAAGTGCGGCATTTACATCCAGCTTCGGTACATTGTTGCCGGTGTAGCCCAGCATGGCATAGTATTCGCTGCCGCCCAATTCGTCTTTGGTCAAACCCAGCACATAGACATCGTCGCCGGCAAGTTTGGCATCCAGCGTTACCGCGTTGCGGATATCATCCATTTTGGCAATGACGCTGAACAGGACTGACGGCGGAATGGAGATCTTTTTGCCCCCGCGGGTGGAGTCGTTTTTCATGGAGTCCTTACCGGAAATACAGGGCACTTTGAACGCCTTGGTGCAGTCGTAAAGTGCCTGATTGGCACGCACCAGCTGGGCGAGTTTGTATTCGCCGTCAGGAGTCTTTTCGCTCTGCACCGGGTCGGGCCAGCAGAAGTTGTCCAAACCGGCCATGTGGCCCAGCTTGCCCCCCACAGCCAATACGCGGCGGATGGCAAGGTCGATGCTGGATGCCATCATATCGTATGTATCGATATCGCTGTAACGGGGCAGCATTGCCGCCGAAAGAATGATACCTTCGGTACTCAAAGGTTCGATCATGGTCACAGTAGCGTCGCTCACCACATCGCGGCATTTGCCGATGAAGGGCTTGACTACGCTCAAACCTTTAACTTCGTGGTCATACTGACGGGCTTTGAATTCGTCGGAAGTAATGTTCAAACGCGCCAGCATCGCCACCAGATCGCTGGACATATTGCGGCTGTTCACATCAGCAGGTTCATCCCACACCGGCTTTTTCCAGCGGGCGTTCAAATACATCTTGGGCAAGCCCTGATGCATGAAATCGATATCCAGCAAAGCCACGGTCTTGCCGTCGTAGAGGATGTGGAACTTGCCGTCGTCGGTAAATTCGCCCAGCACAGTTACTTCCACATCACGTTCCGCCGCCAGTTTCTTGAATTCTTCGATATGTTCCGGCGGAACCGCATAGCTCATGCGTTCCTGGGCTTCGGAAACCAATATTTCCCACGGAGCCAAACCGGCATATTTCAGCGGAGCCAGCGCCAGATCCATCCGGCAGCCGCCGCAGATCTCTGCCATTTCGCCCACGCTGGAGCTCAAACCGCCGGCACCGTTATCGGTAATAAAGCGGTAGAGTCCGCGGTTGCGGGCTTCGAAGGTAAAGTCGCCCAGTTTTTTCTGGGTGATGGGGTCGCCGATCTGCACGGCCTGTACCGGCGAATCCTGATGGAGTTCTTCGCTGGAGAAGGTAGCTCCGTGGATACCGTCTTTGCCGATCCTGCCGCCGCCCATAACGATCAAATCGCCGGGTTTGATAGCTTTGTCGGCACCGCGGCCGCCATTGATATTTTTGGGCAGTACACCCACGGTACCGCAGTAGACCAGCGGTTTACCCAGATAGCGTTCATCAAAATATTCCCAGCCGTAGCCGTAAGGAATACCCGACTGGTTGCCGCCGTCGATAACGCCCTGATGCACACCGTCGCGCAAACGGCGGGGGTGCAGCAAGCCTTCGGGCACATCTTTATCTTCAGTAAAGGGCGAACCCAGGCAGTACCCCCAGACGTTGATCAGAAGTTCCGCACCCTGACCGGTCCCCATGGGGTCGCGGTTCACGCCCACGATACCGGTCATGGCGCCGCCGTAGGGGTCCAGAGCCGAGGGGCTGTTGTGAGTTTCGACCTTGTAGCAAATATCGACTTTGTCGTTGAAAGTTATCACCCCGGCGTTGTCGCTGAACACCGACACGAGGAAGTCCACTTCGTTGGCGATCTCTTTGGTGGATTTTTTGATAAAGCTCTTGTAGCAGCTGTCCACAGTAAAGCTTTCGCCGTTTTCCAAATCTTTATAATCAATAGTGGCGCTGAAGATCTTATGTTTGCAGTGTTCGCTCCAGGTCTGGGCAAGCACTTCCAACTCCACGTCGGTAGGATTGGCGCTCAAGCCGTATTCGCTGCGGCCTTCGGCGACCCGGAAGTACCCCTGAATGGCCTTCATTTCTTCCAGCGTCAGTGCCAATGTCCCTTTTTTGCTCAATTCCACCAATTCGTCGTCGCTGACTTCCAGATCGTACTCCTTAACAGGGATGCTGCCCACGGCGTTGATCTTGGGCATATTCAGCGGCAGTTCGCCGGTCAATTCGCCGGCAGAGAAAATTTTTACCGTCTGGATAAGTTCATTGGCAAGAAGTTTGCGCGCCAATGTATCCACCGCTTCGGCAGTCAGGCTGGCACCGTAGAGCAGATACTCCACGGAGCTGTAAACATCTTCATCTTTGGCAAGTTTTCTGCCGATAATATCTGCCACAGCTTCTTTAGCTGTACGGCCCACATTGTCAGTAACCCCGGGTTTGAAACCCACGATCACCAGAAAACGGCAGCCGTTATCCTCGGCGGTCAGCGCCGCGCCGCCCACCCGGCTGACTTGCAGCACCGGATTGGTCAAATATTCGGCAATGCGCGCAGCTTCGGCAGGCGTGATGTCTGCCGACACGGTGTAGACATCGCGGGTCCGCACATTATCCACGTTGATCTTCAAAAAGTCGTTGATCTGCTTTTTGGTCTTTTCGCCCCGGGCGTCATGCCATTCACGACGGGGTGCAACTTCAATGCAATAATTCATATTTCAACTCCTCTGGGGGTTATTTTCCGCAACATTTTTTATATTTTTTGCCGCTGCCGCAAGGACAGGGGTCGTTAGCTCCGATCTTGGGCGTCGTTCTGACCGCCGGCTGCAACACCACCGGTTCCGGGGGTGTTGCGCTGAAATTTGCCATATCGTCCGCCACATTGCCGTCGATGGTGATATTTTCGGCCTGGGCTTGCATCGCCAGCCGCGCCTGCAATACCGCCAGAAGTTCTTCGGGCAGTTCGCCGCCGGAAAGCTCCCGGGGCATGGAAGCGTACATGGCTTCCAGATCGCTCAAAGATGCGATCGTCACCCGGAACATATTTTCGGCAATGCGTTTGCGCACCGAACGCATCATCATTTCAAAAACGGTGAACGCTTCGTTTTTATATTCCACCAGCGGATCTTTCTGTGCGTAAGTCCGCAGATAAATACTGGAACGCAGCTGATCCATGGTATACAAATGCTCCTGCCACAGCTGATCTATGGCATCGAGAACAGTGTGGCGCTCCAGCCAGATAAGCTGTTCATCTTCCAGATGGCTGTTGCGCACTTTGTACGCTTCGCCGATCTTATCGGCGATCTGAATGGTCAGTGCTTCGGCATCGACCACCTCATTTTTGACCACACCGGCACTCATTTCTTCCCGTGTGAACTCCATGGGGAAAGTGCTGTTGAGTTTATAAAGCAGTTGATCCCAGTTGAAGTTGCAATCGCCTTTGGCAGCTTTTTCCGAAGGAGTTGCCGCAAGTATGATCTCATCGTAGATCATATCTTCCAGAAGCCTCATAAGCACATCGCCGGGGTGATCGCTGAAAAGCGCTTCTTTGCGCAGACCGTAAACGATCTCCCGCTGTTTATTCATAACATCGTCAAATTCCAACGTGCGTTTACGGATGGAAAAGTGCTGCTGTTCCACCCGGCGCTGCGCCGTTTCAATAGAACGGTTCAGGAACGGGTGCTGCAACTCTTCGCCCTCTTCGATACCGAAGCGCTCAAAGATCTTGACGATCCGGTCCGAACCGAACAAGCGCATCAGATTATCTTCCAGCGATACATAAAATTTCGACGATCCCGGGTCGCCCTGACGGGAACAGCGCCCCCGCAGCTGCCGGTCGATACGCCGCGAATCGTGGCGGCTGCTGCCGATAACGTGCAGCCCGCCCAGCTCGGTGACCCCTTCGCCCAGCTTGATATCGGTACCGCGGCCCGCCATGTTGGTCGCTACTGTAATAGCGCCTTTCTGACCGGCTTGCGCCACGATCTCGGCTTCGTACTGGTGATTTTTGGCATTAAGCACATGGTGGGGCAGATTTTTGCGTTTGAGCATACGGCTCAATATCTCGGAATCTTCCACCGAAATCGTCCCCAGCAGCACCGGCTGACCGGCGTTGTGGCGTTCTTCCACATCTTCCACAATAGCGTTGAATTTTTCGCGCTTGGTCTTGAAAATGGAGTCGTTGTCGTCTTTGCGGATACAGGGTCTGTTGGTGGGGATCACCGTTACATCCAGCTTGTAGATCTGGTGAAATTCATTGGCTTCGGTTTCCGCCGTACCGGTCATGCCCGACAACTTGTCGTACATACGGAAGTAATTCTGAATGGTGATCGTTGCCATGGTCTGGGTTTCCTGTTCGATCGCCACATTCTCCTTGGCCTCCAGCGCCTGATGCAAGCCATCGCTGAAACGCCGCCCGGGCATCAAACGGCCGGTATGTTCATCCACGATCATGACCTTGCCTTCCTGCATAACGTAATGGACGTCTTTTTCAAAGAGGCAGTAGGCTTTCAACAGCTGCGAAAGGTTGTGCAAACGCTCACTCTTTGCAGCATAACTTTCTTCAAACTGCTGCTTGGCTTCGGCGCGTTTGTCATCGGCAATGCTTTCGTCATTTTCGATACGGTGGATCTCCTGCAGCAAGTCGGGCAGAACAAAGGCATCCTGATTATCCGGTGCAACTGCATTGCGGCCTTTTTCGGTCAGATCCGCTTCGTGGGTCTTTTCGTCAATAGTAAAGTAAAGAATGCTCTGCACTTCCTGGATCATACCGCGGTTATTGTCGCTGCGGACAAAGGCTTCCAGCTTTTCCAACTCTTTCAACAAATCGCCGTTTTCCAGCACGTGCAAAAGCTGTTTGTGCGTGGGCATACCGAATTTGACCTGCAAAAGTTTGGTCAGCGCTTCGTTCCGGGCATCGCCTTCCGCCCCACGCTCCAGAGCCTCGCGGGCTTCTTTGATCAAACGGGAGCAAAGCATATTCTGTTTGCTGTAAACATCCGCCACCAGCGGACGGATCTCCTGAAACTGCTCCTGGTTGGACATGGGCACCGGCCCGGAAATGATCAACGGGGTACGGGCTTCATCGATCAGGATGCTGTCGATTTCGTCCACAATGGCGTAAAAATGGTCGCGCTGAACCAGCTGATCCACATCATTGGCCATGCCCATATCACGCAAGTAGTCAAAACCGAATTCGCTGTTGGTCCCGTAAGTAATATCGCAAGCATACTGGGCGCGCCGTTCATCCGGCGGCATCATATTCTGCAAACAACCGACCGTCAACCCCAGGAACTTGTAGATCGCCCCCATCCACTCGCTGTCGCGCTGTGCCAGATAATCGTTGACCGTAACCAGCTGACAGTTGCGCCCGGTCAGCGCATTCAGATAAAGCGGCATGGTCGCCACCAGCGTTTTACCTTCGCCGGTAGCCATTTCGGCGATACCGCCCCGGTGCAGCGCGATCGCCCCCATGATCTGCACATCAAAAGGCACCATGTTCCACACCAGATCCTGACCGCAAACGGTAACACTTCTGCCGCACATTCTGCGGCAGGCGTTCTTGACCACGGCAAAAGCTTCGCACATCAAGCTGTTGACACTTTCGCCATTGGCAAGCCGCTGACGGAATTCCACAGTTTTGGCTTGCAGCTCTTCATCCGAAAGCGCCTGCAAACTTTCTTCTATCCGGTTGATCTTCGCAACAATGGGCAGCATGCGTCTGACATCCCGCTGGCTTTTGGTGCCGAAAATCAGTTTCAACAAACCTGTCAGCATATAAAAATCCTTATTCTCCTATAAACACCCATACCGTCCGGGGGAATTTTCACTCCGCAGGGACGGCCAGGCACATGTTAAAAAATATTTTTTTCAATTTTTTTTACCGGCAGACACTCATTGGCCAGCACAGCCGGTACATTCCGCGATCTTCAGCGGAAAGTTTCCGGAGAAGATGGTTCGATCCACAAGTGGAAATCCACCTTTTTATCCCCGAAATTCAGCGTAATAAGCGTATTGAGCCTTGTCAGCAAAAGCGCATAAGGTATCTTTACTTCCTTTGCTCCGGCAACGGTCACCGCCACCGAACTGTCGCCCAGTATATCCTCGGCATCACGGATCGCTGCCACCAGCTTCATCATCCGCGAAAGCTTGTCGCGCAAAGCTTCATCCAGCTCGTACGCCCGGTGACATTTGGGACAAACCGCCTGAAAATCCTCGTCGCAGATCTCTGCGAGATTGAATTTGACCACCCCGTCGCAATTTTCGCTGTCCAGACAATGAAAATCGATTTGCGCTTTTGCGCCCAGTTTGCCTTCGGAATTCATATCGTTCCCCAACTTTGTGCTCAATCCTGCAACAGCTTGAGAATCTGTGCGGGTTTGGTGATATTTTCAAGTATTTCGGCAATCAGATCCGCATTGCGCATTTTGCCGGATACGCTGCTGAGCAAGCTCAAGTAGCCTTCCTGATCGGCATCGTCGGCGGCAATAAAGACGATCACTCGCACCGGTTCGCCATCCTGGGTCTGATAATCAGTAATGGCATTGGCGCAAACCCCCACCACGATCACGGGTGCATCCATACGTTCCACGCGGATATGGGGCAGACCCAGACCCTGACCGACACCGGTAGGCATCATATTTTCCCGTTTCCACACCAGGCGGGAAACCACATCGCGGTCAAGGTGGGCCAAATCCGATACCTTGGCGACCAGCTGGTCAAAGGCGGTTTTTTTGTCTTCCGAATGAAGAATAACGATTGAATCTTTGGTAAGGATCTTGCCGAATGAAACTCTTTCCATTTTAACAACTCTCTTTTTATTGGTGATTACACATGTTTATACACATAATTTAACTCGCCTGATTTGATTTTTCAAGCTCCAAAAGCCATTTTTTTTAAAGAAAATCAAACCAAATTGCTTCCGCTTGCCATATCGCAATATATCGCCATGCGCTCCGGCTTTTCAGGCAAGGGCTGTTCCAGTTCTTCGAGCTTATCGCAAACTCCTGCAAGATAATCCTTTATGCGTCTGGCGGCTTCGGCGATGCGTTCTTTCTGACCGCCCATGCGGTGCTGCATGGTTTCCAAACCGAAAACCTTGCTTACTGCCAGCCATTGGGTGCGGAATTCCTGCATGACCCCGGCAAAATACGCTTCAAGTTCCGGCAAATCTTTTTCTGCCAGAACCTGCAATGCAGCTTTATCGTTGGCAAAATAAGCTTCTTCCAGCTTCTTCCGGCAAAGCAGTTTATTGAGCATATAACGGGTCAGCAGCCACGCATAATTGAGGTTGCCGCCCTTGCTGTCGCCGCGGTGGGGTTCCAGCGCAGTCAGGATCTTTTTGTATTCGTCGATGATCTCCGGGATCAAATTTTTATCCATCACCAGCAGATTGCGGTAGCCCAGACCAAGCAGTATATCGTCCCAGAAAATCGCCATATCGCTGTTATGATAACGGGGCATGGCATACTCTTTACCGGAAAGATTAGTTATATGGTGGAGTTTTGCCGGCAGCTTGTTGATATAGTAATCGCTGCCGGTCAGAGCATCATAGCGTGCGGCAGTAGATTTTTCACAGTCGATACCAAAGCAGAGATCGGAAGCCTCCACCAAACCTGTCCATGCCGAATCCCAGTGGCAGATGGCGCCATCGTCGCCCCACATGGTAAAGAATATCTCTTTAAGTTTCTTATTGCGGCAGCCGTTGATGCACGCCCGGTTGGCAATGGCGCTGTGTTCGTGGTCATACCAGAGGCGGCTCCAGATCCACACCCCTGCCCCCATTAAGGGTTCGCCGTTAAGTTCCCGGTGCATATCAATAAATTTTTCGTAAAAATCCTGATCCACCGTGTAGTAATCCCAATAGACCAGCTGGGTGTTTTTGGGTATGGCGGCCCGGACTTCGGCGGGGATGTTGCTGTTCAAATCGTAATATACCTGTTTGGGATTGCCCAGCCGGAAGAACATATCGCTCCAGATCATAGGCTTGAGTCCACGCTTTACACAGGCATCGTTGACCAGATTGAGCTGGGTGGTGAAAAGTTCAAAACCGGATTTGTAACCGTTATGATCCAGATATCTGCCCCGGCCCAGATCGTGGGTTTCGTCCATGCCCACATGGATACGGCGGCTGCGGAGATTTTCGCTCCAGAAATCCAGCATCTTGCCGATCAAAGTGTGGGTGCGTTCCACATCCACGCGCATTACGCTGGCGGTATCTTTTATATCGCCGTAGGCTTGTTCCCACTGCAATATTTCACCCATGTGCCCCAGAGTCTGGATACAGCCCATAAGCTCGATACCCACGGCGGCGGCGGCATCATCCATGGCGCGTATTTCTCCGGCAGAATATCTGCCCCGCATCATGCCGAAAGCCACTTCGCCGGGGAGTTCGTAAGTATCTTCACAATAAAGCAAAACCGTGTTGAAGCCCAGCAACGCCAGACGCTTGAACATCTTTTTCATAGCTTCAACCGTAAAGACCTGATTGCGGGAAAAATCCACCATGATCCCCAGCATGGTAAAGCTGGTGCTCTGTTTGCCGGCAATATTTGCCATAACGCTGCCCACGCCCCGGGCGGCGGCACTTATTGTGTTGTAGCGGACAACGGCGTTGTTTGCATCAAGAAATTCCACCTCGCTGACCACGCCATCACCGGCAATGCGTTCAAAAGTTATATTTTTGGCTCCCGAACCTTCTGCCAAACCGAAAAGTTCGCCCAATTCAGAAAGCATCGTGTGCAGTTCCACCGGAACTTGAGCTGCTGACCAGTACCATTTATCCATGAATCTGATCCCCACGCCTGTTTAAAGTTTTTCCCCGGCAGCCATCAAAGCCGCCCGCACAGTGTTACGCATGAGCATAGCAATAGTCATGGGCCCCACGCCGCCGGGAACCGGAGTAATGGCGGAACATTTGGGAGCCACTTCGCCGTAAGCCACATCGCCGGTCAGACGGCTGCCGGACTTTTTGGTGGCATCGGGTATACGGTTGATACCAACATCAATGACCACCGCACCATCTTTGACCATATCGGCTTTAACGAACTCGCTTTTGCCGATGGCGGCGATCAATATATCCGCCTGCCGGGTGTAGGAGGCAAGATCCCGGGTGCCGGAGTGTACGCAAGTAACGGTGGCGTTAGCACCTTTGGCTTTCTGCACCATCAACGCCATCAAAGGTTTGCCCACAATGTTGCTGCGGCCGATGACCACCACATGTTTTCCGGCGGGGTCAATATCGTAATACTCCAATATTTTAAGTACGCCATAGGGTGTGCAGGGGAAAAATCCGTCGGTCTTGCCAATAAGCATTTTGCCCACATTCAAAGCGTGGAAGCAATCCACGTCCTTTGCCGGATCAATAGCGGCAATGACTTTTTCTTCGTCGATTTGCGGCGGCGGCGGCGACTGCACGAGTATACCGTGGATGGTGGGGTCGTTGTTGAGTTTGTCGATCAAAGTCAATACCTCTTCCATAGTGGCATCTTTATCCAGCAAAAATTTTTCGCTGCGCAAGCCCAGTTCCACACACTTTTGAGCCTTGCTGTTTACATATACGCAACTTGCCGGATCGTCGCCGATAAGAATAACTGCCAGCGCCGGAGCGATTCCGTATTTGGCAATAAAATCTTTTGCCATAGCTTGAGTTTCAGCATTGACACTGGCGGCACACTCTTTGCCGGAAAGAATTTTAGTTTCCATGATATATCACCTCAAATGATTATTTTTCAATATTCAAAAGCTCAAAGATTTTTTCCATTATTTCCGACGGTTCCACCATGCGGCCGGTTCCATCGGCACCACATGCCACATGCCCGCAGACCGGTCCGGCAAAGTGTACGCCCCGCTGTTTGAGGATCGCCACATTGTTCTGCACTGCCGGATTGTTCCACATCGCCGGATTCATAGCCGGCGCCACCAGAAGCGGAGCCTGATTGGCGATCACACAAGTAGACAGTGCATCATCGCCGATACCGCAAGCGATCTTTGCCAGCGTATTGGCTGTGCAGGGAGCTACGACCATCAGATCCGCCCAGTTGCTCAACGCCACATGTTCGGGTTTCCAATCCGGTGTATCCCATAAAGAAGTAAGCACATTGTTCCGGGAAAGGGTCTGAAAAGTCCGGGGTGTAACCAGTTCGGTCGCCGCTTGAGTCATCACCACTCTGACGTCCACACCTTTGCTGGTAAGTTTGCTTACCAGATCAGCCGCCTTATACGCGGCGATGCCGCCGGTAACACCTAACACCACATGTTTAGCTTCGCTCATTTCAGATAATCCTCCGGCAGGCGGTCGGTACGCAACCCGGCACAGCGGATGATAGCTGCCACATTTGCCGCCGCAGTTTCCAGATCATCATTGACCACCAGATAGTTGTATTTTCGGAAAAAACTCAATTCGTAACGCGCTTTGGCAAGGCGCATTTCGATCTGTTCAGCCGAGTCGCTGGCACGGGAACGCAGACGGTTTTCCAGCGTTTCAAAACTGGGGGGAGCCAGAATGATGAACTCGCAGACCTTTTTCAAAAGCCCGTTCTTTTCGGCAGCTTCCTGGATTTGGATAGCCCCTTGCACATCTATATCCAGAAAGACATCCTCCCCCGCCATTACCCGGTCGATCACTTCGCTGGCAAGCGTGCCGTAAATATTGTCAAAAACTCTGGCGTATTCGATAAAATCGCCGTTGGCGATGCGTTTTTCAAACTCTTCTTTACTCAAATAGTAGTAATGCACCCCATCCACTTCGCCGGGACGGGGCTTGCGGGTGGTACAGGATATGGAAAATTTAAGCTCCGGAAACGCCTCCCGGACTTTTGCGCATACCGTGGACTTGCCTACCCCGCTGGGGCCGGAAATAATGATCGCGCTGCCAAGTTTTTTTGCTGTCATAAAAAATCTCCCTCACTTTTCCGGCGCAGATGATGTCAGAAGCTCCCTGCCGCCGGCACACTCTTTTTCCCAGCCGGGAAAGTTCCATTTAAGCGGAAAATCCCGGCATTGACGGGGTTTGACCTGCTGAATACGGCAGGCAGCACCCTCTGGGGTTTCATACAAATACGGGCAGCTGCCATCGGGATTTTCCAACAGCGACAACCCGGTGCGATCGCCGGTCAGCCGGGTGGATGAGGCAATAAAATCCTCGGCTTTTACGCCCAGAAAAGCGGCGATGGCGTCGATCTCATCCGCCCCCAATCTTACATAGCCCGGCCAGCGGCAGCAGTTGCCGCAGCGTTTGCACTCAAATAACTTATCCATCACTTCACAAAAAAAGGGAGCAACCGGGATCTATCCCCGTTACTCCCCGGAATTCAACATTCAGTGCCGGAAAACTCACTGGAAGTTTTCAAAAGTCAAGTCGTCATCCTTGATATCAAGGAAGAAGAACCCGAGCGCAAAGTCCGCCCATTCAATGGGATTAAGGTAGAGCTCTCCGCAAACCAGCAACCCCAGCGCACCGCCGAGCTGCCAGTAGTCGCGGGCTCCGCGATTGTAGGCATAGATCTTCTGATCCGGCAGCGGAGTACCGATAAAACTTTCCCAATAGCTCTGCACCAGACGGTTGGTCTTGAGCCGCTCGATATCTTCCTGCATAAAGCCGGGGAGCTGCCAGTGCCATCCGTTCTGCAAGCCCCAGCCGTACTGACGATTGCAGTCTTTATACAAGTTGGCGCTCATCCCCACGCTGACACCGGCGCCGACCATACGGGTCGCCATCAGCTCGATCTGTGCCTTGGGGCCGAACCCCAAACTTACGGAGAAGAGGTCGAACATATCGATCACCCGATTCGGCAGATAAAGCACCAGCTTTTCCACAGTTTCATTGCCTTGTGCAGCAGGGGCAAAACTGAATGCCGAAACAGCGATCATCAGCACAAACAGGAATTTTTTCATTACTCTTACCTTTCAATATTATAAACTTAAAAAATCATTATTAATTATACACGCGTATAAACTAATCTCAAAAGTGTAGATATGCAAATTGCAATAGAGTTATTTTTGCATTTTTTTCGCATTTTCTATGACTTTAGCGCGTTTATAACACTCTTCCAGTTCTTCAATGGAACAATCAGCGGCTTTTTTGCCTTCCTCGGCAAGCATTTTTTCCATAGCCTGAAAGCGGCTGACAAATTTCCGGCAGCTTGCCCGCAGCAGTTCATCGGCACTGGAGCGTTTGCGGAAGCGTGCCAGATTTACCGCCGCAAAAAGCAGATCGCCCAGCTCCTCATCAACAGCATCGTCGTCGCCGGAGGCAAAAGCTTCGGCAAGTTCAGCAGTTTCCTCCTTTATCTTATCCAGCACCCCGGCGGGATCATCCCAGTCAAAATTCACTTTGGCTGCCCGTTTCTGGATCTCCGTTGCCCGGTCAAGTGCCGATAACGCCAGAACTTTTTTTTCATAAATGGAGTCCGGGGGAGCCTGTTCGTTTTTCTCGGCAGCTTTCGCCTGCTGCCAGATTTTCAGCACATCATCCACATTTTCCGCGGTTTTATTGCCGAAAACGTGTTCGTGGCGGCGCACCATTTTTTCCACCACATCCTTGCAAACATCCTGCCACGAAAACGCCTTTTCCTCCTCGGCGACCACCGCCATAAAGACTATATTCATCAGCAGATCGCCCAGTTCTTCGCAAAGGTTTCCCCGGTCGTGCAAGTCAATGGCCTCGATCACTTCGGCACACTCGCCGGTCAAACTTGTCCGCAAACTTTCGATAGTCTGTTTTTGATCCCACGGGCAGCCGTAAGGCTTGCGCAGCTCCTTGACCAGCAGTGCCAAACCTTCGGCGGTAGGGGGAAATTCTCTAACACGTTCTTCCATTTTTTCACCTCATCATTTTCTGTCGGAAAAATCCACCCGGCTCAACAATATACCGCCTGCTGTAAATGGCACGATCAGCAAAACTATGCCATATTCGCTGCGCTGCCAAAGCTGCGCCACCGCATAGATCAGCACCGGGCCCAGAATAGTGGTAAATTTGCCGAAAATATTATATACTCCAAAATATTCCGCCGCCTTATCCGGCGGTATCAAACACCCGAAAAGCGACCGGCTCAAGGATTGTATACCCCCTTGCGCCAAAGCTATGAGCAATGCCGCTGTCAGAAAGACCGCCACTTTGCTCTGATACTCTGCAAGCAAAGTCAAAACCCCGATCAACGCCGCCGTAACGATATAAAGCGCCAGTTCAATATACACCACGCGCCTGGCGCCGAAAACTTTGGCAAGCACTCCCGCCAGCACCGTTGCCGGAAAGCCGATGACCTGCAGTCCGAGAATAGTTGCCATCAGCAGCATTTCGCTCATGCCGATCTCCACAGAAATCGGAGTCGCCATCAAAAGTATGGTGCTTACGCCGTCAATATAGAGAAAATAGGCCATAAGAAAAAGTCGGGTATTGCGATTTTGCCATACCTCCAGCAAAGTTGCCCCCAGCTGCCGGAACCCTTCGTACCACTTTGACAAGTGTTTTTCTGTGCGCTTTTCCCTGACTTTGAGCAGCAAAGGCACCGTAAAAATCGCCCACCAGAGCGCCGCAGTTACAAACGCTGTGCGGGCTGTAACCACACTGTCTTCAATAAAAAATCCGCCGGCAAGTATCCCCAGAAAAGGCACCAGACCGCCCAGATAGCCGAATCCGTAAGCAAAAGTAGAGAGCCAGCTGAATTCTTCGGGCTTTGCCACCGAAATCAACAGCGAGTCATAAAAAGAATTGCTCACCATATACGCCGCCAGCGCAACAAAATAACCCGCCAGGATCAACCGGTGATCGCTGACCAGCGCCAGAAAAAGCGTTGCCGCCACCCCAATCGCCGTCGAAACCGCCAACGCCAGCTTGCGCCGGGCATAAGCATCGGCCAAAGCTCCGAAATAGAGAGAACACGCCCCGGCAAAAACTCCGGCCAAAGAACAAACCATCCCCCAGTTGGCAGTCGCAGCGCTCTCGCTCCAGATATTTTTGGAACACGCCATAAGAAATAACGGAGCAAAAACCGCCCGCACCAGCAAGGCAAACGCCGCATTCCCCGGATCATAAAGCAGCCAGCACCATTGGGCCCGATTCAAACGCATATATCTTATCCGCAATAAAAAAACTCAAATGTATAAAAACGAAAAAACCGCTCAACTGATCTCTCAGCTGACCGGTTTAATTCATAAGTCATCCGATGATGACCGCTCGTTGGTAACTTACGCCTTGACGAAGTTGCCGGTACGGATGCAAACGGTGCACATCTTGACGGTCTTGGTCTGACCGTTGACCTTGATGCGGACATTCTGGATGTTCGGCTCAAAGGTGCGTTTGTTGGTTTTCACAACGTGCAAACCGATACCGCCTTCTTTCTTGGCCAAACCGCGACGGATAATATGACCGCCTTCGAACTTTCTCTTGCCGCAAACACTGCAAACATTGCTCATTTGAGAACCTCACTTCCCGCGAAACTGCCGGGAAGACCAGCCTTTCGCCACATATATACCTGTAAATACTATACAAAAAAAATGGTGGGTTGACCGGGGCTCGAACCCGGGACTCCCGCCTTAAAAGGGCGGTGCTCTACCGACTGAGCTATCAACCCGTCGTTCCTTGTAGAACCGACAATGCCTTTAAAATACTCGCTTTTGTCAAAATTGCAAATCCACATTTGATTTTTTTTTGATTTTTTTGGACTTTTGCCCCTGCATATGCAACTCTTTTAAAAAAGATGCTTGCAAATTCGTTATAGTATGGTATCTTAAATAACAGACTATGTCATAAAACAGGAAAGCGTATTTTTTATGGACAAGATCTTTATTCGGGATCTGACGGTCATGACCATTGTAGGGACCCGTCCGGATGAGCGACTGGCGGCACGGCCGCTGATCATCAATATATGTATGGAGTGCGATCTGCAGCCGGCAGGTGTCAGCGATGACCTTTTCAACTCCGTAAACTATCAGGCAGTCGCCGAACTTATTCTGGAACTCGGCAGAAAAGAGTCCTGTCTGCTTATTGAAGCTTTTGCGGAAAAAAGCGCCAGACTTATCCTGCAAAATTTTGATCTGGTGAAATCAGTTACCATTACAGTCGACAAACCCCACGCCATCGGCTGCGCGGCCAGTACGGCTGTGGAAATCACCCGTACCAGATAACCAGTAAAAACAAGGAAGCATGTATGACTAAAGTATTGCTGGCATTGATCGACGGATTGCGCCCCGATGCGCTGGAAAAAATCAACCACCCCTTTTACCGCGAACTCCGGGAAACCAGCCGCTGGTCGTTGTCGGCGCGGACAGTTATGCCCTCGGTAACATTGCCCTGCCACATGTCGCTTTTTCACAGCGTACCGGCAGACCGCCATGGCATACTTTCCAATACCTACGCGCCGCAGGTGCGCCCGGTCAACGGACTTTGTGAAGTGCTTAAAAACGCGAACAAAAGCTGTTCATTTTTTTACACCTGGGAGCCGTTGCGGGATCTTTCGCGCCCCTTGAGTCTGACCCGCAGCGAATATGCCAGCGGCCAGCAGTACACTTTCGAAAAGGCCGACAGCATCATTACCGGGTGTCTGATAAATACCATCCGCAACGATGCCCTGACCGATTTTACATTTTTCTATCAATGCTGGACCGATGAAGCCGGTCATAAATACGGCTGGATGTCTGACGAATATCTCCAGGCTGCATCGCTCTGTCTTGACCGGCTGCAGCAAGCGGTATCCCTGCTGCCGGAAGATGTCAAACTGATCGTATGTGCCGACCACGGCGGCCATGACCGCAGCCATGGCACCGAAGCCAATGAAGATATGCTTATACCCATTTTCCTGCGGTACAAAGGCATCGAACCCGGCAAACTTGAGCAGGAGTTGAGCATTATCGATATAGCCCCCACCATAGTCCAATGGCTGGGAGCAGCGCCCGACCCGGATTGGGAAGGCAAAAGCATACTTTAAAATTAATATAGAAGAAACCATGAAAATCCTTTTAGGCGGTGTGCCATTCGGCAACGGCAATATCGGGGACGAAGCGCTCCTGAATTGCGCAGTCAAGATCTTTCAGCGGAATTTTCCGGAAGCTGAATTGACTGCGGCTTCTGCCCACGCCGATTTTTCAGCGGAGTCCGGCAATATCGCGTACTGCCCGGCATTCGGTTTTGACCCGGCATATAAACTGCGGGACTTCAAACGTTTTGCCCGGAACTTTGATATGTTTGTATGGGCAGGCGGCACCGGATTGTCCGACTATCCGCAAATCGGAGCTTCGCTCCTGGAAGTCAGCCAGAAATTGGGGCTGAAAACCGTTATCTGGCAGGTGGGTATGAACCGGGAACTGAATCCTGATTACTTTCAGCTTCACGGCAAAAAGCTGAAATTCGCCGAACTTCTGGGCATCACCCGCTATTGCGAAAAACAACTGGAAAAACGCATCCGCGAAAGACTCCAAAGCTGTGTATCGCGGTGCGATCTGGTATTCTTGCGCGATCAACCCAGCTTGATAGAACTGCACACTTCCGGCGAATTTCCTGCCGCCATGCTGGGTGCGGATCCGGTCATACTGCAGGAGGCTGCCCCCGGAGAACTCCTGCCCCGCGACCGGCAGGACCGCAAAACCGTGGGGATCTGCATTGCCGAAAAATTGAGCAAACTCAAACAGCAGCAGGCGATAGATTTTCTCGGCAGATTGCAGGAGCGTCAGCACGTCAGGCTGGTGTTTATACCTATGAGCGAAAGCGATCGCCGCATCATGCAGCCGATCTGGGAAAAACTCTCCGGCGATCCGGACAATATCATAACCAATTATACCCACCCCGCAGAAATACAAAATGTGGTCAGCTCCTGTTCGCTGCTTTTAAGCGGCCGTCTGCATCTTACCATCATGGGGTTGAATGTTCCGGTGCCGGGCATCGGCATTGCCAACTCCAGCAAGATCGCCAACTGCCTGTCGCTTTTCGGACTGCCGGTGTTCAACAACCAGAGCTCCATTGATTTTGAACATCTTTACAACGAGTGCGAACGCTGGCTGAATGCCCCCGGTTTTGCCGAGCGGGCCGGCAGAGTGCGCAAAAATATGCTTGCCAGACTCGAACAGAGCGAAAAACATTTGCGGGAACTGCTGTAAAAGAGTTCCCGGCGGCACGCGGCGGCAATATCAGTTGAAAAGCTCTTTGAATTTCGCCGCAACATCTTTCACCGCTATTGCGTTGCGTTCTATGATAACTTCGCTTTGAATGGCTTTTATGCGGGGAGCTTTTTTCAGCAGAGCAACAGTTTTCTGCCAGTCGATGGTGCCGTTGCCCGGCAGATTGTGATCGTCGATATCGCCCATATTGTCGTGGAGGTGGCAGTTGATAAGTTCCGGCAGCATTTTTTCCAGAATATCATCGTCCCATGCAGGAACTCCGGCGTTGCATTTTTCCCAGTAGGTACGGGCAGCGGAATTGGTTTGAATACTGCCGTGGGTGCGGCTCATAAGGTTGGCATGCCCGGCGTCGTAACAGAACCCTAAATAAGGGGTGGGGAAACGCTTTTTTATCACCCACAGATTTTCCGGAGTATTGACCGGTACCCAGATATTTTCAATGGCGATCGCCACATCCAGCTTTTCGGCTTCCGGCAGAAGTTTATCCAGCATCCGGCAGATGTTGTCCTGCTGTTGTGCAACAGATACACCCGGCAGATTGGAGTCGTTGCCGATATGGATGGTTATGGTTTTTACACCCATCAAAGCTGCAATATGCAAATGCAGTATGTGGTTGAGTGCCAGCAAACCGGAGTCGTCAAAATTATTCATATCCACCGCCGCACCAAAGGGGGCGTGGGCATCTACGAACTTCAGTCCGGCATCGTTCAATTCATCCTGATAGACTTTTGCCCTTGCCGGATCGAATTTTATGGAGCTTATGAACCAGTCGCCCAATACGATGTTTTCAATGCCGTTGGCGGCACATTCGCTCCAGAGGACTTTACGGGTTTTTTCGTCTTCAATATAAGGCATTAAAAAAGTTATAGGTACATTGTTCATGGTGTTGTCCTTATTGGAAAAGTTTGTCGAATGTTTCGGTCACAGCTTTGACCGGCAAAGCGTTGCGTTCCAGATTTACTTCGCACTGCACAGCCTGCAAACGGGGGGCTTTTTGCAGCAGCGGTACGATTTTATCCCACTTTACATTGCCCTTGCCGGGCAGATCGTGCTGATCTTTGTTGCCGTAATTGTCGTGCAAATGGCAGTTGACCACATCCGGCAGCATCCGTTCCAGCCGCACTGCGGCATCTTCCCACGGAGGAACTGCCACACCCACCGCGTTCCAGCGCAAATAGGCCTCGCCTTCGGTATACAGCCGACCGCTGTCCATGATATTGGCGTGGCCGGAGTCGTAGCAGAATCCGAAGCTGGGGGTGGGAAACTTTTTACGCAAATACAAAAGCGTATCCAGCGAAGTAAGTTTGCTCCAGCCGTTTTCCACGGCAATAACAATATTGAGTTTTTCAGCTTCCGGCAAGAGTTTTTCCAGCATATCACAAGCTCTGGAAAGATGTTTTTCTGTCGGTATTTCCGGAAAAAGGTTGTCAGCCCCGGTGTGCATGGTAACAGTTTTGCACCCCAGTTCGGCAGCCATGATCAGCGCCATTTTCTGACGGATGAACAAGGCTGGCCGTTCCTCTTCAAAGACACAGATCAAATCCCAGTGCATACCGTAAGGAGCGTGGGCATCGCCGAAACTCAAACCAGACTCGGTCAGTTCCCCGGCAAACTTTTTTGCCTGCTCCGGGTGGGCGATCAGGTGTTTGAGCAAGGGCGAACTTAAAACAAGATGTTTTGCCCCGTTGGCGGCAAATTCATTCAACCGGCACTTCCGCAGATTTTCCGGATAACTTAAAAAATCAAATAAGTAACTTATGGGAGCGGGGGCACTCATAAAAAAACTCCTTCGGGTCGTCTGGTTAACGCTATGTTCCCAACAAGGGTCGGTACTTGAGGAGGGGAAAAAGACCTTTTGAGGAAAGGTCCTTTTTCCCCTCCTCAAACTCCACCCCTTTTTTCCAAACCTTTTACCGGCATTTATCTTTTTGCTCCGCAAAAAG
>JAFVQX010000151.1 GCA_017504585.1 Lentisphaeria bacterium | reverse complement strand
GTCCGCCTGCGGCGGGTGAAGATGTGAAGAGCTTGCTTTTGACAAAGCAAGCGTGAAGTTGCTCGCTTACGCGAGTATGGTCGTTGACTGTTTAAATAAATACTGCCCGCTTGCCACGGCGTAGTGTAACGAAGCCGGGCGCATGCGGAGTATTGCGGCGTCCTCCTACGCCGGAGGCTGCGGAGGACAAGCCAGCCGCCCACACACAATGTCGCATCGGCACTCCCATACTCTCCCATACACTCCCATACACTCCCATACACTCCCATACTCTCCCATATTTTCCCAAAATAAATAAAAAAACTGCGGAATATTTGATTTTCCATTTTATCGTGCTATGTTATTCCTTTTGCAAGATGGATTGTTATTTATTTATAAATAAAAATATACAGGAGAGTGCGTTATGAGTGCAGATGTCTTGATCGGTACCCAATGGGGTGACGAGGGCAAAGGTAAGTTGATCGACGTTTTGACCCGCGATGTGGATTGCGTTGTGCGTTTTCAGGGCGGCAGCAATGCCGGTCATACGGTGGAAATCGGCAGCGAAAAATATGTTCTGCACCTGGTGCCGTCGGGCATCTTCCGCAAAGGTGTTACCTGCATTGTGGGCAATGGTGTGGTGGTCGACCCCATCGGTTTGATGGAAGAAATGACCGCCCTGACCGAGCGTGGTCTGGATGTCAGACAGATCAAACTTTCGGATCAGGCACAGCTGATTTTTGCTTATCACAAGCGGGCTGATGCTATGAAAGAAGCCGCCGCCGCCAAGGTGGGCAAAAAGATCGGCACCACCGGCAGAGGTATCGGTCCGGCTTATTGCGACCGTGCCGCCCGCACCGGTCTGCGCGCCGGGATCCTTGCCAAGCCCGAAGCATTGAAAAAGGCTTTTTACGCCAACTGCGAGCGCTACAACAAAGAGTTTGTTGCCGCGGGTATGGAAGCGTTGAATATCGACGAAGAATATGCCAAGCTGGAAGTTGCCGCCAAATATCTTGCTGAATTTGTCTGCGATACAGTTGTGGAAGTCAATAAACTTTTGAAAGCCGGCAAAAAAGTTCTCTGCGAAGGCGCCCAGGGTACTCTGCTGGATGTGGATCATGGTACTTACCCCTATGTTACCAGCAGCAGCACGGTTTCCGGCGGAGCCTGTACCGGTGCGGGGATCGCTCCCAAACATATCGGTACTGTGTGGGGCGTAGTCAAAGCTTACACTACCCGTGTCGGCGAAGGGCCTTTCCCCACCGAGCTTTTTGATGCAGATGGCGAAGAACTCCGCCGCATCGGCCGCGAATTCGGCGCCACCACCGGCAGACCCCGCCGCTGCGGCTGGTTCGACGCGGTTGCCACCCGTTACAGCTGTATGATCAACGGCGTGGACAAAATGGCGATCACCAAGCTGGACGTGCTGGATACTATGGAAGAGATCAAAGTCTGTATCGGTTACGAGCTTGACGGCAAAGTCATCGACTACGTCCCCAGCGATGTGGAAGATCTTGCCAGAGTCAAGCCGGTCTACGAAGTGGTGCCCGGCTGGAACTGCTCAACAGAGAATGTTACCTGCTACGCGGATCTGCCGGAAAACGCCAAAAAGTACCTTGACCACCTTGCTGAATTGGTGGAAAGCGAAGTGGCGATCGTTTCGGTGGGCCCGAAACGGGAACAGACCTTCGAAAAATAATTTGTGTATAAGATTGCACTTTGCAGAGGTGCCTGACAGATGCGGCGCAGTTTTTTCAAAAATTTGCCCGATGCTCCGGCGGTGGATTTCAGGCCGCTGGAGCGGGAACTGCGTTGCTGGGATATGCTGCAATTTACAGTAATGCTCCTGCTGTTGTCAGCAGGGGTATTATTTATTTATACCACCGGCAAACAGATCGATACGGAGCTTTCCAACAGCTTTTGGCGCAAACAGCTGGTGTGGATCGCCATCGGTTTTGCCGCCTATATTGCCGCCGCCCGTGCGGATTACCGCAAACTTATACCGTGGGTGTGGTTTTATTACATATTTTCGGTGGCGATGCTGGTGCTGGTGCTGTTTATCGGGATCAAAGTCAACGGCGCCACCAGCTGGATCGATTTGAAAGTGATGCGTTTGCAGCCGTCAGAATTCGCCAAGCTGGGTGTGATATGGTTTCTGGCAGCGATGCATGGCAATATGCTGTTTAAGATCAGCAAGCTGCCCCACATACTTTTGAGCCTGGCGGCGCTGGGCGTGCCGGTGGTGTTGATCGCTGTCGAGCCGGACTTCGGCAGCGCTATCGTGCTGGCGCCGGTGGGGGCGGTGATGGTCTTTACTGCGGGGATCAACTGGAAATATCTGGCGATCGCCGCCGCGGCGATGGTGCTGATCGCTGGTACGCTGACTGTCAACGAAGTTCTGGAAATAAAACCGCTTTTGAAGACTTACCAGAAAGAGCGCATCAAAACCTTTCTCAATCCCGAACGCGACCTTGCCAACCGGGGTTACAACGCCTATCAATCCCGTTTGGCAGTAGGCTCCGGCGGCATGTTCGGCAAAGGCATCGGGCAGGGAACGCAAAACCCGCTGGGATTTCTGCCCCGGAGAGTTTCCAACAACGATTTTATTTTTTCGGTGATCGCCGAAGAAACCGGTTTTGTGGGGGCCATGACTCTGCTGGCGGCATATATTTTATTGCTTTATACCATACTGCGCAGCGCGTTTTTTGCGGTGGACAGTTTTGCCCGGCAAAGCGGCATCGGGATCGCAGTTTTGATTTTTATACATTTGTTTATCAATATAGGTATGAGTGTGGGTGTAACGCCCATAACCGGGTTGCCGCTGCCCTTTTTGAGCTACGGCGGCAGTTTTGTGGTTTCCATGATGCTGGCGCTGGGCTTTATGCAGTCGGTCTACCGGCGCAACGTACTGGCACAGGAGGAAGATCGTGAATACATCAGTTGAAAAACTTTTGCCCGACAACGCTTATTGGAAATATTTTCTGAAGATCTGTTCCATACCCCACCCCTCGGGGCACGAGGAAAAACTGCGGGATTTTCTGATCGCTGAAGCCGTAAAACACCATTTGGCATATAGGGTCGATGATGCCGGAAACCTTGCCATAGAGCGCCCCGCTGCTGCCGGGTGGGAAAACTCTGCTGTTATAATTCTGCAAGCACATCTGGATATGGTTCCGCAAGCCGCCGAGGGCGTGGAGTTCGATTTTTTGCGCGACAGCATCGTACCGGTAGTGGAGGGCGACTGGGTGACCACCGGCGGCAGAACCACCCTGGGGGCGGATGACGGTATGGGCGTAGCGCTGGCAATGGAGCTTCTGACCGACAAAACGCTGCAATGCGGGGCGCTGCGGGGAGTTTTTACTGTATCGGAAGAAACCGGCCTGGGGGGAGCCGAAGATATCGCCCCGGATTTTCTCCAGGGCGATATACTTTTTAATCTCGACAGCGACGTGGTCTTTACCATCGGCTGCGCCGGCGGTTCCCGCTTTGCGGGCAAAAGCAAACTGCCGGACGAGATGCCGGAGCCGGATGCTCTGGGGGTAAAACTGAAACTTCAGGGTATGCACGGCGGTCATTCCGGGGTGGATATACATTTGAACATAGGTTCGGCAACAGTTGCGCTGGGTGGATTTTTGCGCTCCGTGGAAAATTTGCGCCTTGCCCGGGTAAATGCCGGGACTTTGCACAACGCCATCGCCCGCGAGGCGGAAGCCGAAGCAGTGATCCCCGCCGGAGATTGGGAAAAACTCTGCACGGCAGCAGCGGATTTTAATTGTGAAATGCAGAAATTCACCCCCGCCCCGGGCAAAGAGATCACTTTGAGTGTGGAAAAAACCTCCGCTCTGCCGGCAAAAGTTCTGACCCCTGCCGCTCAAAAAATCCTGTATGATCTGTGGCAGAAACTCCCCCACGGCGTGCTTCAGAAAAATGCCGATAACTCCACTGCCACCAGCAGCAATCTGGCGGTGGTGTCGGGCGCTGCGGGCAATGAATGGAGTTTCATACTGCTGGTAAGAAGTTTGTATGATGCCGAGCGCAAACGAGTTACCAATGACGCCTTGAACCTTATGCGAGATAATGACTTTGCCGCCGATGTGGACAGCGAATACACCAGCTGGGAGCCGCAATGGAATTCGCTTCTGCTGGAAAAAGCCTGTGCCATCTACCGCGATATAACCGGCAAAGATGCCGAAAGATTTGTGATCCACGGCGGTTTGGAGCCGGGACTTTTTTGCGGCATGAATCCAAATTTGCAAATGCTCTCATTTGCGCCGGCGACCCAATCGGTACACTCTCCGCAAGAAAAGTTAAGCATATCCGACAGCGAAAAAGTCCGCAAACTCCTGCGTGAACTGGTAACGACCCACGACCTTTGAGCGGGCGCAACTCACCGCCCGGGTTGGGCTTGAGGTGACGGCTGGATGATGTCAATACAAATGGATATTGAGTGCTGATTTATTTTGTATAAATTTTTATTTGCTGTCGAAAAAATCAGCAATCTTGAATTTATACGAGGTAATTTCAAAACTCCTCAAAAGTCGTCAAAGGCACAACCTTCGCACAGAACAAGGAGTGTTTTCGGCGGTTACCTTTCCACCGTCGCATAAAGCTATGGT
>JAFVQX010000150.1 GCA_017504585.1 Lentisphaeria bacterium | reverse complement strand
GCCGTGCGGGATAACGGCAATACCTTTGCTCTTAAACTTATCGACCAATACTTTGAATTAAGTTCAAGCACATGGCGCGGCCTGGGCGATATAGCCGACGCGGGGTGGAAGCTCAAAGCTGCTTACGCTGATTTTGATGCCGAAAAACGCTTTGATTTATCGAAAGTCGAGGGTAAAGAAAACCCCGCATGCCGCTGCGGCGAAGTGCTTACCGGGATCATCGAACCCAAAGAGTGTCCGCTTTTCGGAAAACTCTGCACGCCGGATACTCCAGTGGGGGCGTGCATGTCAAGCAGCGAAGGAGCATGTGCGGCAACTTATCAATACAACGGGGGCAATTTATGAGCGAAATCATAACTCTCGCCCACGGCGGCGGCGGAAAAATGCAGAACGATCTGATCCGCAACGAGATCGCCACCCGTTTCAACAATAATATTCTGGCAAGTTTGCCGGATGGAGCCGTTACGCCGGAAAATCTGGTGATTTCCAGCGACAGTTTTGTTATCACACCAAGATTTTTCCCCGGCGGCAACATCGGCAAACTGGCGGTAGCCGGTACAGTCAACGATATACTTATGGCTGGCGGGGTACCCAAATACCTCACTTGCAGTTTGATCATTGAAGAGGGTCTGGAAATAACAGAACTGCGTAAAATCCTTGACAGTATGCAAGCTGAAGCGCTCAAGGCAAATGTTTTGATCGTTACCGGCGATACCAAAGTCGTTCCCCGTGGCAGCGGTGACGGTATTTACATAAATACTGCCGGAGTGGGCTTTAAGCGTGAAGGCATGGAACTTGACCGCAAGCGTTTTACCGCGGGCGATAAAATCATTGTCAGCGGCAACATCGGCGAACACGGTTTGTGCGTAATGGCGAACCGCTACGATCTGGATTGCGGAGCGTTGGAAAGCGATTGCCAGGTGTTGAAAAACGGCGTGGAAACCGTGTGGAGCATTGCCAAAAACAAACTCAAATTCATGCGGGATGCCACCCGGGGCGGCGTTTTGGGCATAATCAGCGAAATTTTTGAAAACACTCCTTTCAATGGAGTTGTTGAAGAAGCAAAACTCCCTGTCGGCAAAGAAGTTGCAGCTATCGCCAAACTCTTGGGTATAGATCCGGGTTTTGCCGCTTGCGAAGGGTGTTTTGTAACAGTGGTTGCCGATGACGCGGCAGAAGCTTGCATCAAAGCTCTGCAAACATTGCCCAAACATGAAAACGCCGCAGTTATCGGTACTGTTTGCGAAGGTAACGGCTCGGTGGAGCTGCAAGGCGAATGGGGGGCGTTGCGGAAACTTATCGTACCCTCCGGCGACCAGCTGCCGAGGATTTGTTGAGGTAGATATGCACGAGTTATCCATAGCGACTGCGTTGGCAGAAAGTTTGCTTGATTACAGCAAAGAGCACAAAGTAAAAATCACTTGTGCTCATGTAAAAGCAGGTATCCTCTCCGGGATCGACCCGGAAGCGCTGCAGTTTGCCTGGGAACCGGCACTGGAAAATTTTCCGGATAGCGGATTGGAAAATTGCCGTTTGGCAATTAAAATGGCATTGTTGAAACACCGCTGCCAAAACTGCGGTAAAGAGTTTGAATTTGATACTTGGCGCATGGAATGCCCGGAGTGCGGAAAAGAATCTCTGCACCGGGAAAGCGGCAACGAATTTTTATTGGAAAGTATTGAGGTGGAAAATGTGTAAAGATTGCGGTTGTTCGGGGCATCACCACGAACACACTCATCATCACCATGACCATGAGCATGAACACCATCACGGCGAGCATACGCATGTTCGCCCGGATGGCTCAACTTATACCCACACACATAGCGAAGCGGAAACCAGAGAGATCGCTATCGGCACAGCCATACTCTCTGCCAACGACCGGATCGCTGCCGAAAACCGGGGCTGGTTCCGGGGGCGGAAGATCACGGCGTACAACCTCATATCCTCGCCGGGTTCCGGCAAAACCACTTTATTGGTAAAAACGCTGGAAAAACTTGCTTCCGACGGTATAAAAACCGCCGTGATCGTGGGCGACCAATATGGCGATATAGATGCTCAACGCATGAAAGCAACCGGCTGTGCGGTCACGCAGATCGAAACTCATTCCAGCTGCCATCTTGACGCAGCCCGGGTGCAGAGTGTTTTGGAAAGTGCTGTGCCGGAAGGTACAGAAATATTGTTTATAGAAAATGTCGGTAATCTCGTCTGCCCGGTGGCATTCGACCTTGGCGAAAATGCCAAGATAGCGCTGCTGTCCACCCCGGAAGGCGAAGAAAAGCCGTTGAAATATCCAGCGTTGTTTGCAGCCGCAGAGTTGGTGCTGATCACCAAATGCGATCTGGAAACCGCGCTGGACTGGAACTACAGCTTGTGCTTAAAAAATATCAACCAGGTCAATGGCAATGTGCAAACAATGCGCATTTCGACCAAAACAGAGGAAGGGTTCAATAACTGGATAGACTTTTTGAAACAGAAAATCAACAAATAAACTATATATAAACAACGGAATACAGTTTCCCTGACCGGAAAAGGTATTTCACTAAACAAAGGACAATATTTATGAATTGGATCTCATGGGTGCTTCCGGTGCTGATCGCTCTGCCGCTTGTTGGTGGTGTGCTTGCCGGAATAATTACCAGTGATCGGGTGCGCTACACATTGGTCACCTTGCTGGCAGTTTTGATCGCCGCCGGCGGTATTGGTGTGGTGTATCTCTCAACTTTGTGCGACAACGGTGTCTGGACCATGCAAGCGGCACCGTGGATGGCTCATGTGGGCGTCGGTTTGGAACTGGCGATCATTGCGGTGATCCTGATCGTGGCACTTAAAATCAAAAACTGGTGGATCGCGCTTTTCGGCGTACTTCAGATCGCCGGAGTGATCGGTGGACTCTTTATCCACGGCGAACACGGCAGTTTTGAACTTTTCAAGATCGACAATCTTGCCCGCATCATGCTGCTGGTCAGCTGCTGCGTAGGGGCGGCGATTTTGATCTTCTCCATCGGTTACATGCACAACCACCAGAAACACGCACCGGAAGGTGCGGGATCGCTCCAGCGCTTTTACTTTGTATTTTTGAGCTTTCTGGGGTTGATGATCGGTTTGGTGGTATCCAGCCAGTTATCGTTTTTCAGCTTCTTCTGGGAAGGTACTACGCTGTGCAGCTACGCATTGATCGGTCAGGATGGCGGCAAGGCCCGCAGCCAGAACGCTGTCCGGGCATTGTTGATCAACAGCTTCGGCGGTGTGCTGCTGGTGCTGGGCGTGATCGTGCTTAAATATCAGACCGGCGGCGAAACTTTCAATGAACTTTTCAGCAAAACCGATGCTACGATCGTTGCCGCAGTACTGCTGGCGATCGCTGCTTTTACCAAGTCGGCACTTTTCCCGTTCCAGAGCTGGCTGCTGGGCGCAATGGTTGCGCCCACTCCGGTTTCGGCAATGCTCCACGCGGCAACCATGGTAAAAGCCGGGGTATATCTGGTGATGCGTCTTATGCCCAATTATCAGGGCGATACCCGGGTGACTATGGTGGTGGCTTTTGCCGGTGCCATTACGTTCCTCGGCGGTGCGCTGCTGGCATGTACCCAGAGCAATGGTAAACGGGTGCTGGCATACTCCACGATTTCCAACCTGGGTCTGGTGGTGGCTTGCGCCGGTATCAACTCGCCGCTGGCTTACGCGGCCGGGTTGGCGATCATCAGCTTCCACGCCATAAGCAAGGGCTTGCTCTTCCTGTGCGTGGGCCGCATCGAACAGGAGATCGGCTCCCGGGATATTGAAGATATGGACGGACTTATGTTCAAAATGCCCTTCACCTCGCTTATGATCCTGATCGGCATGATGTCCATGCTGCTGCCGCCCTTTGGTATGCTCTTGAGCAAATGGCTGGCGATCGAAGCGACCATGCGTTCACCGTTCCTGCTGATCTTTATGGTGCTTGGCAGTGCCCTTACGGTGTACTTCTGGGCCAAGTGGATCGGTCGAATACAGCACACCGGTTATCACCCGGTACTGCCCAAAGAAGAGATCCCCCGTACCATGAAGATCGCCTTGAGTCTGCTGGCATTGATGGTGCTGGGTACCGGTATAACCACCATGCTTATCCTGACCAATGTCTTTACCCCCATGGCAGAAACGGTGTTCGGATCCAAGGGTATGCTTTCTGAAACAGCCAACTTCAAATATGGAGCGCTGATCATCTTTGGTGCGGTCGCCATCTTTGGTGTTCTGCACTACTTCATCTGCTGGCACGGCTTCAAACGCGAATGGGTGCGCAAACCCTTCCTCTGCGGCGAAAACGTGACCACCGAAGAAGTTGAAGCCGACAGCGAAGTGCGTTCTTACGACTTCCACAGCGTTGGCGGCAAAATCGAACACTCCCACGTTACCAACTACTATTTCCTTGGTATTATCAACGAAAAACTGGTGACCGGCTGTTTGAATTGGGCGGCATGGCTGATCATTCTGGTGCTTATCGGCAATACCGTAAGCTACACCAACAGCAAAAATCAGCTTGCCAAAGATACTGCACCGGCAGTAAAAAGTGTTCAGAAAGCCGGCAAATCCGCCGCTTCTGACCTCGGTAATTTTGCCGATTCGATCAAAAAGGAGGCAAAGTAAATGGAATCTTTGCAGAAAATAATCAGCAACCCCTGGGTCTATGCTGCATTGGTTGTCGTGCTTACGCCTTTTGCCGGAGCGCTGCTTACCAGTATTGACCGCAAACTTACTGCCCGTATGCAGGGCAGAATCGGGCCGTCGTGGTTCCAGCCGCTCTATGACGTGGCAAAACTTTTCAGCAAAAACCCCATGGCATTGCACCGTCCGCAGCTTATTTATGCTACGCTGCATCTGGTGTTTATGGTGGTGGCAGTAGTGCTGCTGGCACTGGGCTGCGACCTTTTGATGGTGCTGTTCGTTCAGGCATTCAGTATGATCTGTCTGGTGCTGGGCGGTATGAGTGTACGCTCGCCTTACAGCTGGATCGGCAGCCAGAGAAAAATCATGCAGATGCTGGGTGTTGAGCCGGTATTTCTGGTGATGATTCTGGCATTGTATCTGCGCAACGGCAGTTTTCTCGGCAGCGGGCTTTTCAGCAAGGCTGAACCGCTGCTGCTCTCCATGCCGCTGATGTTCCTGGCGTTCCTCTGCGCCATTGCTATTGAAATGGAAAAGTCGCCCTTCGACCTCTCCAGCTCGCACCACGCGCATCAGGAAATCGTCAAGGGTGTGACGCTGGAATATTCGGGGCCGTTCCTGGGCTTGATCGAAATTGCACATTTCTACGAATTTGCGTTCTTCTTCGGTCTGATGATGGCGTTCTGGCACACCAATATCATTATCGGTTTGATCGTGGCATTTGCCGGATTGGTCTTTATGACGGTGCTGGATAACAGTTTTGCGCGACTTACGCCGAACTGGATGCTGCGCTTTATGTGGACAGTGCCCCTTTCCATGGCACTGGCTAACCTTATCTGGTTATGGGTGAAATAATGAGTAAAGCAATCAAAAAATCTCCGTGGGTGGTGCATTTCAACTGCAACAGCTGCAATGGCTGCGATATTGAATTTCTTGCGTGCCTTACCCCGACTTATGATGTGGAACGCTTTGGTGTGCTGCATGTGGGCAACCCCAAACATGCCGACGTTCTGGTAGTTACCGGTTCGGTGAACAACCGCAACAAGCATGTGCTGAAAAATGTGTACGATCAGATGCCCGAACCCAAAGTGGTAGTGGCAATGGGTGCCTGCCCGGCGACCGGCGGTATCTTTGCTGATTGCTACAATGTCATCGGCGGCGTGAACAAAGTGATCCCCGTGGATGTGCATGTGCCCGGCTGCCCGCCCAAACCCGAAGCAATGATGGATGGTATCATCGAAGCTGTGGGCATCCTGGAAAAGAAACGCAAGGGCGAAACTGTGGATGCACCGGTGCTGCCGGTAAAGGTGGTCAAAGGTCCGGAAGCTCCGCCCATGACACCTGAAATGCAAGCCAAGATCGCCGCTGCCAAAGCTGCCGCCGCCGCCAAAGCTGCCGCAGCCAAAGCCGCCGCCGAAAATCAACCCGAAGCCAAGGCAGAATAAACTATGATGACTGTAAACGAAGTGCTGACTCTTGAAAATCAGCAGGAAAAAATCGGTGCCTTGCTGCTGCACGGCTACCGGTTTGTGACGATGACGGTCGTGGACAAGGGCGAAGAGTTTGATATAATCTATCACTTTGACCTTGATTACGACATGGTGAACTATCAGCTGGTATTGAAAAAAGGCGATGTACTGCCCAGTATTTCTGATATTTGCTTTGCCGCAGTGATTGTGGAAAACGAAATTCAGGATCTTTTCGGCATCACCGTCAGCAATCTGGCGATCGACTACGAAAAACACTTTTTGCTTGCTCCCGATGCACCGGCAGAACCCTTCTGCCGCGTTCCCGGCGTGGGCGTTACGGCAGTTAAAACCACCGCTGCTGCCGCAGAAAACGGAGGTGACAAATGAGTATGCTTGTACCTTTCGGCCCCCAGCACCCGGTGCTGCCCGAACCCTTGCAGCTGCGTCTGGAACTGGACGACGAAAAAGTTGTTTCCGCTATTCCGGTGGTGGGTTATGTGCACCGCGGGTTGGAAAAACTTGCGGAACAGAAAGATTTTATTCAGGATACCTACCTGATCGAGCGTGTCTGCGGTATTTGCTCCTTCCAGCACAGCATGGCTTACAGCATGGGTGTTGAAGAGATCATGAATATCGAAGTGCCCGAACGCGCCAACTATCTGCGTGTTATCTGGGCAGAATTGCACCGTATGCACAGCCATTTGCTGGCATTGGGTCTGCTGGCTGACGCATTCGGCTTTGAAAACCTCTTCTACACCATTTGGAAAGTGCGTGAAGAGATCATGGATGCCATGGAAGCCACCACCGGTGCCCGGGTGATGCTGGGTGCGTGCTGTATTGGCGGTGTCCGCAAAGATATCAATGCCGAACAGGCAAAATTTGTGCTGGAAAAACTTGCCAACTTTGAAAAGGACTTCAAGCGTCCTGCCGAAGTTATTCTGGGCGATTACAGCGTCAAAGAACGCCTCTGCGGCGTGGGTATCATCGACGGCAAAAAGGCTTACGAACTGGGTACAGTCGGCCCTGCCCTGCGCGGCAGCGGCGTAGCCAAAGACCATCGTATGACCGGGTATGCAGCATACGGCAAGCTGGGCTTTGAGCCTGTCGTGGAAAACGATTGCGACTGCTATGCCCGTACCAAAGTGCGTGTGCGTGAACTTTATCAGTCCTGCGAACTGGTAAAAGCCGCCCTCGCCGCTTTGCCGGAAGGCGAACTCAAGACTCCGTTCAAGGGCAATCCCCTTGGCGAAGCAGCGGTCCGCGTGGAACAGCCCCGCGGTGAAGTGCTCTATTATCTGCGCGGTAACGGCACGGACAAACTTGACCGCTTGAGAATTCGCACCCCAACCTTTGCAAACATTGCGCCGCTGCTGAACATGCTGGTTGGCTGCGGACTGCCGGATGTGGCAGTGATCATCCTTTCGATTGACCCGTGTATCAGCTGTACGGAGCGGTAAAATGCGTTTATTTTCAATATTCAAAGACATTCTCGGCAACCTGGTCAAAGGCCCGGTAACCCGCAACTATCCGGCGGAAGTGCGTGATCCCTTCCCCGGCGAACGGGGCAAACTCGTCATCGACGAAAAAAGCTGTATCTTCTGCGGCATGTGTGCCAAAAAGTGCCCTGCCAATGCATTGACAGTGACCCGGCAACCCAAAGAGTGGAAATTTGAGCGTTTCCGCTGCATCATCTGCGGAGCATGCGTGGAAGCCTGCCCGAAGAAATGCTTGAGCATGGTCCCCCGCCTGGCGGAAGAACCCAAAGCTGAAGCCAAAGCCAAAGAAAAGGCTGAATAAAAGCAAATCGGGCACTCTTGGGGTAGAGAGAAAAACCTTTTCAGTTAAAGAGCTTTTCCTCTTCCCCAATGTGTTACGGCACAGCCCAAAGGGCGTTCCCTGCGTCCGCCGCAGCCTTGGCGAAGGCAGGAAAACTTATATAGGCATTTATCTGTTTGCAAAGCAACTGGATAAATGCCTTCTCTTTTTTAAATTCCGTAACTGCCATAACTTTGCTGTGCAAAAATTACTTTTTTTTAATGCTCACTTGCAATGATTTCCGGCTGGTGGTACATTAATAATATTGTTTAAATTTTCATACAAAAATTTTACATTCCGCAGGCAGTATTATGGCTTCAACTAAAAAAATGGATCTTACTAAAGGGGTGATCCCGCTTCAGCTCGTTCAGTTTATGACGCCTCTGGCTATAACTTTTATTACTCAAATGCTTTTTCATGCAGCAGATGTGATCGTGGTGGGGCGTTTTGCCAGAAACGCTGAACATGCGGTTGCTTCAATCGGTTGTTCTGGACCGGTGGTCAGCCTTTTGATGACAATATTTCTGGGCATGGGTGCCGGAGTCAGTGCGATCGTCGCCCAAAACATGGGGGCAAAAAACTACAAAAATGTCAGCCGTGCAGTACATTCTTCGCTGGCATTGGGTCTGGTGTGCGGAGTATTTATTCTGACCGTGGGATTTCTTTTCGACAGAATGGCCTTTCAGCTGCTCAAAGTTCCGGAGTCGATCATGGAAGACAGCCTTGCTTATTTCCGGATAGTCCTTCTGGGGATACCGGCGGTAGTGGTCTACGCATTCGGCTGCTGCGTTCTGCGTTCGGTGGGCAAGCCCAATCTGCCAATGGTGATCTTGAGCATATCGGGGGTGGTAAATGTGGTTTTGAACATCATCCTCGTAACGCTTTTTGATTTGGAAATATTGGGGGTCGCTTATGCTACTGTAACAGCACAGCTTCTTTCGCTGGTGCTTATTATCGGGGCATTATACCGGTCACACGGAGCGTACCGGTTCTATTTCGGCAAATTGTTCAGGATCGATTTTTCCATATTGGGCAAAGTTTGCTACAACGGGTTCCCCGCAGGACTGCAAAACGGCTGCTTTGCCATTTCCAATCTGCTGGTGGCACACGCCAACAACGAATTCGGTCCCGGAGCCATTGCCGCAACCTCTTTTATAGGTTTTGCCGCCGGCGGTCTGATCAACAGCATAGCCAACGCCCAGCACCAGACGACCATTACTTTTACCGGGCAGAATTTGGGAGCCAATCAAAAAGAGCGGATATTGAAAGGGCTTTTCTGGAGTATGACATACGCTATGCTGCTGGGCAGTGTGCTGGGCGGACTTGCCTGGCTGACGCTTGATTTATGGCTGCCGTGGTGCGTAAAAAATCCCAGCGAAGAGTTGTTGGCGTTTGCCCGAACCAGAGCAACCTTGCAGTTGATGCCCGGATTTCTTTTTATGATGCTGGATGTACTTTCGGGGACCTTGCGCGGACTGGGGTATTCGGTGCTGCCCACGACCATCTCCATGGTGGGGATCTGCTGTTTCCGGGTGTTCTGGGTATTTTGTCTTTTCCCGCTGTTCAACAAGGAGTACTGGATATTGATCCTGAACTTCCCGTTGTCCTATCTGATTACATCCACGATTCTGGGTATAGCCCTGTTTATCGTGCTGAAAAAGCTCCTGAAATCGCCGCCTGTAAAAGAGGATCTCCCGGGCAAAAACTGATATGACATCCTTTTTAAAACACAAAGCTGTCAAACGGCTGCAAACCGGATTTCTGCACGGCAGAAATCATGGATAAAAAAAACTATACGACCCATTGGTTTATAATAAACCCAACGGGTTATATTTTTTATAAAAAAAATCGCTTTTTTTTCTCTTTTTCCCCGAAAAATACTTGCTAAAATCCAAATACGGGCTAAATTAAAGTAATTTGCTAAATCGTGTCAGTAAACATTTGGGCGTCGTTAAAACCCCAATAATTTTTAACAATACAAGAAAAGGGAAAAGCTATGAGCAAGCTTGCAATCCTGGGCGGCGAAAAAGTCGCTACCTCTTCTATCGCAGCCAACATCAAATGGCCGATCGTCAACCGCGCCATGGAAGAAGGCGTTTTGTCTGTTTTGCGTGACGGCAACATGTCCGGCACCAACATCACCAAAGAATTTGAAAAAGAATTTGCCAAGTGGCAGGGTTCCAAATATGCTCTTGCCCACAGCAGCGGTACCGCCAGCTTGCAGGCAGCCATGTTCGGTGTGGGTCTGGGCCACGGCGACGAAATCATCTGCCCCTCCATTACCTACTGGGCAAGTGTGCTGCCCGCCATGAGCTTGGGCGCCACTATCGTCTACGCTGACATCGACCCTGTGACCCTCTGTCTGGATCCGGCTGATTTTGAAAAACGCATCACTCCCCGCACCAAAGCGGTGGTGGTCGTTCACTACTGCGCCTATCCCGCTCCCATGGATGAAATCATGGCGATCGCCCGCAAGCACAACATCAAAGTTATCGAAGACGTCTCCCACGCCCAGGGCGCTCTCTACAAAGGCAAGATGGTCGGTACCATCGGTGATGTCGGTGCCATGAGCTTGATGAGCGGCAAATCCTTTGCTATCGGCGAAGGCGGTATTCTGGTAACTGACAATCAGGAAATCTACGAAAGAGCCATGCTCTGGGGTCACTACGAACGCGGCGGCGACATCACCCTGCCCGGTCTGGCTGAATACAAGGGTCTGCCCTGCGGCGGTTACAAGTACCGTATGCACCAGCTCTCCAGCGTAGTGGGTCTGGAACAGCTCAAGAAGTATGACAGCGAATGTGCCGTTATCGACAAAGCCATGAAATATTTCTGGGATGGCTTGAAAGATCTGCCGCTGGACAGCCATCAGCCGGTGGATGCCAACAGCACCAAGGGCGGCTGGTATGCCTGTAAGGGTATCTACAACGCCGATGCGTTTGAAGGTCTTTCCCTCAAATACTTTATCGACGCAGTCACTGCTGAAGGCGGTCAGTATTTCGCCGCCGGCTGCAACGCGGCACTGCACACCCACGGCCTGTTCCACACCATGGATGTCTATGGCGACGGCAAACCCTCCAACATTGCCAACAATCCCGATGCCGGTGCGATCAATAAAGAAGGCGACCTCCCGGTTTCCGAAAACATCTGCAACAGCGCGTTCAGCATTCCGTGGTTCAAGCACTTTGACCGTGCTCTGATCGACGAACAGATCGCCGCTGTCCGCAAGGTTTGCGAAAACTACAAAGATCTGCTTGCCAGCGACCCCAAAGAAAAAGTGGTCGGCAAGTTCTTCCAGACTGCCCGCAAGAACTGATAAGTTCAGCTTAACGGTCTATTACAAGCTGCGGCAAAACTACGGTTTTGCTGCAGCTTTTTTTGCAGCTCCATTCTCAATATGGGTCGGTACTTGAGGAGGGGAAAAAGAACTTTTGAGGAAAGGTCCTTTTTACCCACCACAAACACCACCCCATTTTTACAAACCTTTTATTGGCATTTATCTATTTCGTTTGCGAAATAGATAAATGCCACTTAAGTTTTTAAAAATTCCAATACAAAAGTTAATCATGTAGCTTTTTACTGACCTACCTGTATTGAGAACAAAGCCTTTTTTCCCAAAAATAGTGTTTGCAAATTTGTTTTTCCCGGGTTTGAGTGTTAAATTGTAGTATGATTTATATATAAATATATAACTTGGGGAAAATATAGAAAAATGTCCGCAGATTTTGTCCATTTGCATGTGCACTCGCATTACAGTTTGCTTGACGGGGCGTGTACTGTAAAGCAGCTTTTGAAAATGACCAACGAATACGATATGATCGGCTGTGCCATAACCGACCACGGCTATCTGGGTGGGGCAGTCGATATGTACGACACCTTCAAAGCCGGAGGCAAAAAGCCTATCATCGGCTGCGAAGTATATGTATCGCCCACCACCCGGTTTGACCGGGATGCCAGCAAGCCCCATATCCGGGGGCACCATCTGGTACTGCTGGCGGAAAATATCAAAGGCTACCACAGTTTGTGCAAGCTCCTTTCCGAAGCGTGGCTCAACGGTATGTACTACAAGCCCCGGGTCGACCGGGATCTGCTGCGGGAACACCACGAAGGGTTGATCGCTCTGTCGGCATGTATTGCCGGAGAGATCCCCAGCGCGGTTCTGGATAACGATATGCCCAAAGCGGAAAAACTCCTTACAGAATATGTGGATATTTTCGGGCGTAACAACTTTTTCCTTGAGATCATGGATCACGGCATGGAAGAAGAACGCATTGCCAACCGGGGGATCATTGAGCTGTCCAAAAAGTTCGAGCTGCCGCTGGTGGCGACCAACGACATACACTATTTGTTGAAAGAACATGCCGACGCTCACGAAATAATGCTGTGCATCCAGACCCAGAGCAAGCTTTCTGACGAAAACCGTTTCAAGTTCCCTGCCCCGGAGTTTTACTTCAAAAGTCCCGAGGAGATGAAAGAGATTTTCCGGGAAGTGCCCGAAGCTGTAACTAACACCGTAGGCATTGCCGAGCGGTGCGATCTGGACTTTGTCTATGCACCCGAAGCCAACCATTACCCGGTCTTTACCATCCCCGACGGCTCTTACGAAAAGGATTACCTGCGGAACTTCTGTCTGAACAACATGATGTACCGTTACGGCTTTGACCCGCGGGAGCTGGATACACTTACCCCCGAACAGCAGGCGGTCATGGACCGCATGGATTACGAGCTGGGGATCATCGACAAAACCAAGTATTGCAGCTACTTTCTGGTGGTTAGCGACTTTATCAAATATGCCAAAGACCACGGTATTCCGGTAGGTCCCGGGCGTGGTTCGGGTGCAGGGAGCGTGGTGGCGTATCTGTCTAAAATCACCGACATCGACCCCTTGCGTTACGATTTGCTGTTTGAGCGGTTCCTCAACCCGGAACGGGTCAGCCCGCCGGACTTTGATATCGACTTTTGCGAACAACGCCGCAGCGAAGTCATTGAGTATGTTCGCAAAAAATATGGCGAAGACTCCGTGGCCCAGATCTGTACTTACGGTACCTTGAAAGCCAAAGCTGTGGTCAAAGATGTCGCCCGGGTGCTGGGGCACGATTTTGCCGCCGGGGACCGGATCACCAAACAGATCCCCGCCGACCCCAAGATGACTCTTGCCAAAGCCAAAGAAGAATCTGACGAACTCAAACAGATGGTGGAAAATGAGCCGTATGTTACGGAGATCTTCAAACATGCCGAAGTATTGGAAGGCATCAACCGCCAGCTGGGTATCCATGCCGCCGGGGTTATCATCTGTAACCAGCGTTTGGATAATCTGGTGCCGCTGGCACGAGGGGCCAAAGGGGAAATCATCACCGAATTTCCGGCAGTACAGTGCGAACACCTGGGCTTGCTGAAAATGGACTTTCTGGGTCTGCGTACCCTGACAACTATTCAGCGTGCCGTGGATATGATCGAAAAAAACCGGGGCATCAAGCTGGATATGGCAAAGATCCCGCTGGACGACCCGGCAAGTTTCCAGCTTTTGAACCGGGGAGATACCATTTCCGTATTCCAGCTGGAATCTACGGGTATGCGGAATTTGTGCCGCCAGTTCGGGGTGGAAAATATCAAACACATCATTGCTTTGATCGCCATTTACCGCCCGGGGCCCATGCAGTTTATTGATACATTCATCCGCCGTAAACGGGGGACGGAAGAAATCATCTACGACCACCCAAAAATGGAAAAGTATCTTGCGGAAACTTACGGCATCATGCTTTATCAGGAACAGATCATGCAAGTAGTGCAGGAGCTTGCCGGGTTCTCGCTGGGCGGAGCCGATATCCTGCGCCGGGCCATCGGTAAAAAGAAAGCCGATGTGCTTGCCGAACAGAAGAGCAAGTTCGTTGAAGGCTGTGCCAAGTGCAACAATATTTCTGAAGAAGTAGCCAACAGCATTTGGGCAAAGATCGAAACTTTTGCCGGTTACGGCTTCAACAAATCCCACAGCGCAGCATACGCTTTTGTAGCTTACCGGACGGCGTTTCTGAAAGCCAACTACCCCATCGAATTTATGGCGGCAGTGCTCACAAGCGAAATCGATAATGCCGAAAAGATCGCCTTTTTGATCAATACCTGCCGGGATATGAAAATAGCAGTGATGCCGCCGGATGTGAACTCCAGCGATATAAGTTTCAGCGTCGACGGCGACAACATCCGCTTTGGTCTGGGCGCTATCAAAGGCGTGGGCGAAAGCGCGGCTGGCAAGATCATCGAATCCCGTTTGCAAGATGGCAAGTTCAAGGATTTCAACGACTTCTGCGAACGCTGCGGTACGGCAATGAACTCCCGCATGATCGACAATCTGGCACGCGCCGGGGCTTTTGACTCGTTAGGCATCCGCCGCAGTCAAATCCTTGCCATTGCCGAAGATGCGCTTAAAAACGCTTCGGCACGCGCCAAAGATAAAGCCTCCGGTCAGGGGTCGCTGTTTGATCTGCTGGACGACAGCAGCCAGCAGGAATTCAACAGCGTGACAATACCCGATATACCGGAATTTGATATTGAAGAGATCCTGAAAAGCGAAAAAGAACTGCTGGGATTTTACGTTACAGCCCACCCGCTTTCGCCCTATCAGGCAGCGGTGGAAGCCTTGAGCACCATCAAGTTTTCGCAGTTGGAAAGCGTGGAAGAAAGCGCCACAGTCCGCATAGCCGGTATGCTCAACACCGTAAGCAAAAAGTTTTCCAAACGGGATAACCGGCCATATTTGATATTGAATATGGAAGATTTTGAATCTGCCAGCGACGTAATGGTTTACAGCGACGCCTACGAAAAACTCGTGGAACAGGGTCTGGAACTGATGCCGGGCATGAATATAGCCATTACCGCCAAGGTATCCCGCCGTGACGAAAATGAAGCGCCGCGGGTGGTGGCAGATAAAGTGGAATTGTTGGATGCGGCAATAAAAAATGCCACCAACGAACTCTTGATCGACCTTTATGAAGATGAGATCACCGACGACAATCTGGCAAAACTCAAAGAGCTGCTTGCCGCATATAAGGGCGATACCAAAACGGTTTTCTGCCTGGCGCTGGAAAATAACGGTCGCTACGTCTTTATTGAGCAGAAAAATGCGGGAGTGGATATATCTGCGGAGTTGATCAAAGCCCTCCGGAATTTGCTGGGGCCGCGGCATTGCAAGCTCAAAGTCAATCCGCCTGAACCGATCCAGCGCAAGCGTTGGAACAAAGACGCCGCCAACAGCAGCAACGGCAACTGATAAACGATACTATGTTTGATAACAGCGAAATAATCTTGGATGTGGAAAATCTTTCGGTGGGATTTGGTAAAAAAAATTCTGCCTTGGAAGTAACGAGCGATGTATCGTTCAAGCTCCATCGCGGCGAGATCCTTGCGCTGGTGGGCGAAAGCGGCTGCGGCAAAAGCTTGAGCTGTCTGGCGCTGACCCGACTCTTGCCGCCCAATGGAGTCATTCTCCGCGGCAGCGTGCGCTATCGCCATGCCAATAATACGGTTTGTGATCTGACGATCCTGCCGGAAAAACATTTGCGCAAATTGCGCGGATCATCCATATCGTATATTTTTCAGGAACCGGCAGCCTCATTGAACCCGGTTTTCCGGATCGAGGATCAAATCGCCGAAGTTATAGAGCTTCATCGCCCGGATGTGGCAGATCCCCACGCCGAAGTAATAAAACTTTTGCAGGATGTGGGCATACCTGATCCCGAAAAACGCTGCACGGCCTACCCTCACGAACTCTCCGGCGGTATGCAGCAGCGGATCATGATCGCCATGGCGCTTGCCGGCAAGCCCGATCTTTTGATCGCCGACGAACCGACCACGGCGCTGGATGTAACGATCCAATCACAAATTCTGGATCTGATCGATGATTTGCGCAAAAAATACAATATGGCAGTTATACTTGTGACCCACAATCTGGGGATCGTAGCCAAGCTGGCCGACCAGGTGGCAGTTATGTATGGCGGCATGATAGTGGAAACTGCTCCGGCAGAAAAGTTGATAAATTTTCCACGCCACCCCTATACAAAAAAATTGCTTTCGGCGGTACCCCGCTTCGGCAGCAAAGATGTTTTGCTCAACACGATCCCCGGACAGGTACCCATGCCGGGCAAATTCCCCGCCGGATGCCGTTTTGCCGACCGCTGCGAATTGGCCGGAGAAGCGTGCAAACAACTTCCGCAATTCCGGCATGACCGGGATCACTCGTGGCGCTGCGTGCTGGCTTCGGAGCAGAAAATATGACTTTGGAGCGAAAAAATCTTTATATACTCCTGACGATCCTGCTGCTGGTGATCGCCTCCGCTCTGGGTATTGCGCTCAAGCTGGAGCACGAACCTGCCATGCAGCGAATGGGGTCGGAAACCTTTATAGCTGCCCAGCGCATGGAAGTATATAAAGTGATAAATGAAGCCGCAGAACTTATCGCCAAACGCAATCTTGCTCAAGCCGAAAAGTATTTACTGGACGCAGTCAAACAGTATCCGCTGAACCTTGATATCTGGATGCTTTTGGGCACAGTATATTATCAGCAGGAAAATTACGAAAAAGCGGCACAAATCTTCAAACACACCCTCAAGCACAAGCCGGACAGCGCTCCGGCATATAATAATCTGGCCATGACACAACTCAAAATTCAGCGCTATGCGGAAGCCGAAGCTGCGATCAGAAACGCCTTGCAGCGGGAACCGGACAATGGCGCAATTTTGCTCAATGCAGCCAATATTTATGCCGAACAACGCCAGGACAAAACGGCATTGGCCTATTTGAAACGCGCGCTCGACCGGGGGATCAAGCCCGAAGAGGTATCAAGCTACATCGAACTTGTCCGGCTTTTGGAAAGACCGGATTTTATGGAATACTATCGCAGTCGTCAAAGCCGGAAAGACAAGAAATAACTTATGAGCAATATCACGATTTTACCCGAAGAATTAAGCAACCGCATAGCCGCCGGCGAAGTAGTGGAACGCCCCGCTTCGGTGGTCAAAGAACTTTTTGAAAACGCCGTCGATGCCGGAGCAGAAGTTATAAATGTGGAAATTGAACGTGCCGGGTCGCGGCTGATCCGGATAAGCGACAATGGTTCCGGTATGGACGAAGCCGATGCCCGGTTGTGTTTTTCGCCCCACGCCACCAGCAAGATAAAAAGCGCCGAAGATATTGAACGCATCACCACGCTGGGGTTCCGGGGCGAGGCGCTGCCTTCCATAGCATCGGTTTCCAAACTAACCTTAAAGACCCGCACTGCAGAAAAATCTGAAGGCATTGCTCTCGAACTTGAAGGCGGCAAAATCGTGGATCAACGCCCCTGCGGAATGCCGGTGGGGACGGTTTTTGCGGTGCGCGATCTCTTTTATAATGTGCCGGCAAGGAAAAAATTTCTGCGCAGTCCGGCGACCGAAGAAGCTCATATTCAGGAAATGGTCATTGCTCTGGCCTTGGGATTCCCCCATGTGGCGGTTACGCTGAAATTTGATAATAAAACAGCATTACAGGCATCAGCCACAAGCGATCCGGTATCCCGGGCGGCAGGGCTTTTCGGCAAAACTTTTGCCAGCCGGATGCTGAAAGTCGATCATTGGTGCGAAAATATACACGTTACCGGCTTGATCGCCATGCCCGGCTTTACCCGCACCAGCCGCCGGGAACAGCGGACTTTTGTCAACGGCAGAGCGGTGGAAAGTATGGCACTCTACCGGGGGATAAGGGATGGATACGGTACTTTGGCGGATTTCGGGAGATTTCCGCCCACAGTAATAAATATAGAACTTGACGCTGCCGAATACGATATAAATGTGCATCCCACCAAGCGTGAAGTCCGGTTCAAGCGCGAATACATCGTCAGTTGTGCAGTAAACGAAGCGGTGCGCAGCGCCTTGAGTGCAGCCCCCGCACCGGAGATCACGCTGCCGGGCGATAAGCGCCTTGCCCGTCCGGATATTTTGATCGATGCATCAAAAGTCAGTTACACCCCGGCAGCCGAAGCTCCGGCAATTCCGGGTTTGGGCGAAAAAACCCATAAAGATATTTTTAAGCAAACTACTCTGCCGGCAGCAGAAACAGCTTTCAACAAACAAACTGTAACAGATTATCCTGCAATCAGTTGCAAAGATGCTTCATCCTTCGAGCCTACCCCGGAAGCAGAACCGGAGCAATCAATCAAGCCGGGGCAGACAGCGAATACTGCCGAAGCGGTAACCCCCAACGTTACAGTTCGGCAATATCCGGTGAGCCCGGCAGAAAAAACCGAGGAAACATTCTCCGACACCCCGCTATCCGACCCGACGGTCATACCCCAGATGCCGGTCAGACCGCCGCTGGCGCTGGAGTTGGCGGCAATCGAAACTATGCGCTATGCGGGGATATTGTTCGGCACATTTATAATGCTGGAAGATGTGGGCAGCGAAAACCTCTATTTAATAGATTTTCATGCGGCTCACGAGCGGGTGCTGTACGAAGAATTACTGGCAAGATCCCAATCCGGCGAAAGTGTCCCCAGCCAACAGCTGCTGCTGCCCCCGGCGATCGAATTGAGTCGTACCGAAGCGGCATTTATTACCAAAAATGAAAAACTTTTCAACCAACTGGGTTTTGATGCCGCCGCATTGAGTTCCAACACCATACTGCTTAATGCGGTGCCGGCAAATCTTGCCAAATGCGAAGATTGGGAACAAGTTTTAAGCGATATTGTAGCAATGGCGTTGGAGGGAGAAAAAACCACCCGCAATTCACTGGAAACCATCGCCCGGGCAGCCTGCCACAGTGCAGTAAAAGCCAACGACCCCTTAAACGAAATCACCGCCCAGGCGCTGTTGAAAAGCCTTGCCAAGTGCCAAAGACCGGATGTATGCCCCCACGGCAGACCAACAGTGCTGAAAATGACCAAAACCGAATTATCCCGCCGCTTCGGCAGAATATAACGAGCAGAAGAAAGCAATCCGACCCGTCTGACCTGTCTGACCTGTCTGACCTGTCCGCCCCGTCCGACCTGGCTTCGCCCGAGCAAGCAAATGCATGAGCAAGGTCCCAAGATTTGCCGCAAAGCTCCAGCCAATCAAGCAAAAGTGCGTGCAAAGGTCGAGTTTTGCAAGGCGGACAAGCGAAGGAGCATACCTCCGTATGTGACTGAGCGGTTCGACGCAGCAAGGCTCGAGATTTGCCGCAATTTTGCTTGATTTAAAGTTCTTCGTCGGCTCCGACCAGCCCCGGGCCGAACAATGTTACTCTGCCTGCCCTTTCTATGGGTACTTGGATCAGATCCCCGGGCTTCATGCCTTCTGTATGGCTGAACACCACCGTTCTGGCGGTGGAAGTTCTGCCCGACCAGCGGGCGGGGTTGCGGGGGCTTACGCCATCGACCATTACTTCCAGAGTTCTCCCTACGCAAGCGAGATTTCCGGCTATGGAACGCTTTTCCAAGTCTGCCAGCAATATTTGGTTGCGTTCTTCTTTGACGCTCTGGGGCACATCGTCTGCCCACTCGGCGGATTTGGCTCCGGCTCGGGGAGAGTATTTGAAGATGAATGCGTGGTCAAAACCAACTGTATTCATCAAATCCTTTGTCGCCATAAAATCTTCATCGGTTTCGCCGGGGAAACCTACGATCACATCGGTGGAAAAAGTCAGCTCGCCAACTTTATTTTTCAGCTTGTTGACGATTTCCAGATAGCTATCTGCCGTGTATTGCCGGTTCATATTCTTGAGCACCCGGTCAGAACCCGATTGCAGCGGCAGATGCACATTGCGGCAGATCTTGGGTTCGCTGGCAATAATATCAATGAGTTTATCGGTAAAAAATGTAGGGTACGGCGAAGTGTAACGGATGCGTTTGATGCTGTCGATTTTCGCTATTTCCTGCAATAAATCCCCAAAGGGCGACACATCTGCCGGCGGGGGATTGACATTGCCGCCGCAACCGTAAGCAGCTACATTCTGCCCCAAAAGCATGACTTCCCGCACGCCTTTATCGGCAAGCATTTTTGCTTCTTTGATAATATCTTCAGCTTGGCGGCTGTATTCACGCCCCCTGACATACGGCACAATGCAGTACGAGCAAAAACGGTTGCAGCCCCGGGTAATGGCGATCATGCCGGTATGAGGGCGGAGATTGGCGTAGTCGCTGTGCATACCCATAGCTTCAAGTACATCGCTGGAATCTTCCAGCAAGGCTATCTTGCGGCGATTTTGCCTGACATCTTCAATAACTTCCAACAGCCGGTGCAGCTGACCGGTACCCAGAGCAAAGTCCAGATGAGCTATTTTATCCAGCAGCTCCTGCCCCCGGTGCTGTGCCATACAGCCGATAACGCCCACCACCAGATCGGGATTGTGCTTTTTATACTTTTTCATGAAAGTAATCTTGCCGATGGCTTTGCGTTCCGCCTGATCCCGGACACTGCATGTGTTGAAAATCATCACATCAGCATCGGCTTCGGAGGCGGTCAATTCAGCTCCGGCATTAGTCAGCATACCCGCCAGAGCTTCGCTGTCACGCACATTCATCTGACAGCCATAGGTCTTGATGAATACTTTCACTTGATCAATCCTTTCAGCTCCGGAGCCAGCACCAGATTATCCCGGTGGACAAATTCTTCGTCGGCGGCGCTGCCCAGTTTTTCCACCAATTCGTCGTGGTGTTTGCCCATAAGTTCGGCACATTCGCTGGATGAGTAGTTGCTCAAGCCCCGGGCAATGACTTCGCCCCTGGCGGTGCAGAGTTCCACCGTATCGCCCCGCTTGAAGGTGCCGAATACGCCGGTAACGCCGGAGGGCAGCAGACTTTTGCCGCCGGTTTTCACCGCTTTGATCGCTCCGGCATCCAGCGTAAGCGAGCCGGAAGCCTTGGCAAAAAACTTGATCCAGCACTGTTTGGAGTGCAGTTTGCTGCGGCGGGGGCAGAAGAGTGTACCCACATCTTCGCCGTCAACGATTTTTTCCAATATGCCCGGTTCCCGGCCGTCAGCTATCCAGAGATAAGCTCCGGCTTCGGTGACCAGATTGGCGGCACGGAGTTTGGAGATCATGCCGCCCACACTCATAGCGTTGTTATCGGTATCGCCGGCGGAGGCGATCATTTCGGGGGTAAGTTTTTCCACCAGCGAAATCCGTTCACCCAAAGTGCCGTCGGCGTTGCGTTTACGCAAGCCCTGCTCGGTGGTCAATATTACGGTCAATTCAGCCCCCAGCACCGCACCAAGCATACCGGCAAGGGTATCGTTATCGCCAAATTTAAGCTCGGCGACCGAAACGGAGTCGTTTTCGTTGATAATAGGCAAAACATCGTGGCAAAGCAGAGCGTTGATGCAGTTGGCCGCATTGATATAGCGTGACCGCTGCCGCAGATCGTCGGCAGTCAGCAGAAGCTGGGCGGTGTGGAAACCGTACTTCCGGCACTCGGCATCGTAAAGAGCCATAAGTTTGCCCTGCCCGATGGAGGCAAGTGCCTGAACTTCCGAAAGCTGTTTGGGGCGTTTTTCCATGCCCAGAGCGGTCATACCGGTACCGACGGCACCGGAAGAAATAAGCATAACTTTGTAGCCCTTTTCCCGCAAAGCAGCGATCCCGCCGATAAGTTCGCTGAAACGGCGGGGGTCGGTCAACAAACGGGTACCGGCCTTGACCACGATCAGCCGGGTATTTTTTATCAGTTCTTTTCTGACTGCTGAAACATCCAAACTCATATAAACAAAAATCCCTTGAAAAAGTTTATGATCTGTATATTATACATCTTTATAATATAGCTTACAATCCAACTTTTTTCAAGGGTTTTTCTCCGATTGCCGGAGATTTTTTCAGCAGCTGGCTTCGATCTTGCGCATATTTACCAGACTGGTGGTGATACCCTGTTTGGCATCGCCGATATTGCACTCGTATTCCAAGCTCAAATATCCGTCAAAACCGGCATCTTTCAACGCCCGGAAACAGTTTTTGAAATCCACCACTCCTTCTCCGGAAGGACAGGCAATGGGTTTATTGTTGATAAAAACATAATCTTTGACATGCACCATTTCCACATATTCAGCAATGCTGCTTACGCCTACGATGGGCAGTTCGCCGCCGGGCAGCCAGTAGTTGCCGATGTCAGCAGTGGCACGCAGATACGGGGAATTGACTTCGCTGATATAAAAGAGCTGTTCAGCAGAGTTTTTGCACAATGCGCCGTGGTCTTCGATGGCCATAACAACATTGCACTTTTCAGCAGTTTCAACGCAAGCAGCCAAGGCTTCGGCGATTTTAGGGCTGTAAGTTGCCCAATCCAAGCCATAGCCGCCGCCAAACACCCGCAAGGCTTTGCAGCCGAAAAAGGCGGCTTCTTCCAAAGCGACTTTGACTTTTTCGATTTCAGCTTGCAGGCGGTCTTCAGCCGCAGCGTTACCAAAGTTGTTGCCGACAATGTAGTTGGCAATAGCAATACCTTCTCCGTCAGCAACCTTTTTGGCTTCGGCAAATTCGGCAGCTTTGTTTTCGCCCCAGTAGTACCCCAGATCGATGCCGTCAAACCCCACATGTGCGGCAGATTGAATGATTTTGGCAACCGTCCGACCTTCTTCCGGAACCAAAAGGTGGGCTCCGTACACCGTAATAGCCATTTTCATAAAAAATAACCTCGCAGCATTTTTTTTCGCATAAGCGCCATAAAGTATTGGGTTAAAATATCACGTTTCGGCTTTTTTACAAGCATCGAAACAATTTTTTTCACGCTTTTGCGGTAAATCAAAAATCTTACTTTCTGATCTTGCCGTCGGTTCCGGTCAGAACCATTTTCAGGATGTTTTCCTGACGGCGGCCCTTCCACGGGGTAGTGTTGTTCAAACTGGTCATGGCTTCCTGCACAAAGTCTTTGTCGGAGTCAGATATATGCACATCCACGCCAAAGACCATACCGGCAGTTACCCGCTTTTTTATCCCCAGAACTTTCCACGGTATGCGAGCTTCCAACACATAACCATCTTCGGTGATGCTGGAACCTACATCTATACCGCTGTAATCCAGATCGGGGGGGAATGCGGCAGTAGCGTCCGCTTCCATATCCGCCAGCGGGTCGCCGGAGTTTTCCACCGTGCCGGGGGTAAAACCCAGAATCCGCCAGTTGCCCAGACGGGGGCCTTGGGCTTTATCGTTGTAGACCGGAGCAAAGTCCAGCTCCACGTGGTCAGATACAAAGATACCCTTATCGCTGGCGGTTTTGATAACTTCGTCAACCACTTCCACGAGCAAATACAAATAGTTTTCGTCGAAGCTCAAACGCACCGTGCCGGAGAGGTCATCTTCGCCTTTCCACTGATGAGCACCCCAGACGATGTGGCTTTTATCCAGCGTTATGGCTGCCGGAACCAGTTCCCAGTCGGCGGGGTCGCCGTCGATCACCGGCGGGGGATCGGGCTTTTGCGGGCAGATGATCACCGGTTTGGCTTTAGCGGGTGCCGCCAGCATATCAACAGAGGTAAAAAGCAGTGCTGCCGGCAGGGCGGAAATCAAAAATAATTTGCTGATTTTCATTCGGTCACCAATACGAGGTTATCTACATAAACTTCACGCTTCATGCGGGGGGGCAGCACATTTTCCAATTTGAGTGTGTTCATGCCTTCTTTCACCAATTTGGTTACATCGAGCTTGAAGTTGAAGGGGTTGCGGTCGGGCAGACTTACCGGGCAGTAGGTGCTGTCTTCGCTGATGCCGTAACAGGCGTTGCTGTAATAGACCACATAACCGTTGTTGCGGGTAAAGATCATTTCGCCGCCGCTGGCAGTTTTGCTGCGGTTCATGGGCTTGACCAGCTCGGCAGCACGGCAGACTTTGCCGTTGACTGAAACTTTGAGCATGGCAGTATAACCGGCAACCGGGTTGAGTTGATTGCAGCGGGCTGAAAATTCCAGAAAAACTTTTTTGCCTTTGGCTGCGGCGGGCAGTTCAAAGGTCAGGCTTTCCGGCTTGGCACTGACAAGATTGATCCGTTTGCAGGCAACCAGCGGGGTGATATTTTCGCCGGAGCGGTTGGCATCCACATTCTCGGGATAGAGCTTGCTGGTACGCACGCCCTTGCTGTCGGTCACTTCCACAGCGTAACTGCCGAAATAGGGTACTTTGATGGTTTTGCTGAAAGCGTTGCCCTTGATAACTTCGTTAAGCACAGTGCCGGTAACGCTGTGGCGGACTTTGATATTTTTAAGATCATTGCCCTTGACGTCGATTTTCAAATCAGTGGTGCCGCCCTGAATTACTGCATCGTCAAAAAACTGGCTGCCTTCCTGATTGTAATAGCAAAAATAGAAAGTCAGACTTTTGATGTCGCCGGGTGATTTGATAACATGCTCAAAAGTTGTCCAGTCGTAATCTTCCCGCGGCAGGGAGAGCGTGGGCAGATAGGGGCGTTTGCCGTTGGCGAGAACTGCCTGCCATGCGATCGAGGCGGGCTTTTTATCAATATCGCAACCGCTGTTTTTGGCTGCAAAACGCACATATAACGGGTCGCCGGCTTTGATATTGCTTACCGGAAAACTTTGTGCCACATTGGGGCGTTTGGCGGGGTCGCCGGTGATTTTGATTGCGGCGCTGCCGGAAAACTTATTTTCAGTATCCAGAGCACTGTTGCCGCCGTTAAGTCGCCACGGAGTGGTTTTACCATCTTCAAAAGAGCCGTTTTTAAGCAAGTTTGCTGCGGGCAGTGCCGGAGTACTGGAAACATTTATTTCCACAGCCGATGCCGAAACGGTCAAAGCCGCTGCAAATGCTGCAAATGCAAATTTATACATATTTTACCTCGATTTTATTTTTTGACGATCGCACAGGATTCGTTTTCTGCCAATACGACTTTGTAGTAGGTTTTGTTGTTTTTGACCACTTTTTCAGCGGGTCGTTTCACTTCTTTGCCGTTGGCATCGAAGAAATGCAGTTCGGCTTTTTCGTTGCCGCCAAAGCTGTAATAGCCGGAGCGGTTGGTCAGGATTCGTTCTTTGCCGATAATATACCCTTCATGCAGTTCCACCGGCGTAATGGGGTACATATACTGTGCCAGCGTGGGGCGGGTGAAGGGTTCCACCTGCTGGTGATAGTAGTAGTACAAACTGCCGTAGTCCAGATGCCGCACCTGATTGCGGTAGCAATCCACTTCGCTGCGTTCAGTGAGGTGGTCGCCCAGCCCGATGGGGGTGAACAAATGAGTGTTGTGCAAGTTGGCGATGCCGCCGGTTTCCATAAAGGCGGTGTATTTGTTTTTTATAAAAAGTTCGGTCATGGTGCGGGTGTGACCGCCGCCGCCGTTAGCGACTAAAAAGAGCTTGTTTTTGGCAAAGTTTTCCACCATGCGTTTACGCCATGGCAAGGTCATCAGAGCAATGGAACTCTTGCGTTTGGTGATCTTGTGGGTTCGGGGGTGGATGTCGCCGGAAACACCATCCCACGGCTCGCCGAAGTGGTATTTGCTGGCACTTTGCGGGAACTCATCCCAGAAGATACCGTCCACACCGAATTCGGTGCGCAAGCGTTCCAGACGGCCTTCCTGCATCTGGCTCCACTTGCTGCCTTCCACGGTAAAGAACAACGGCAGAGCGGGGTTGCGGTAGTCGGCTTGTTCGCCATTGGGCTTGAGGGTTTTGGCATCGTCAAAACCGCTGTCCATGTGGCTTTTTACATCAATATAGCTGTGATAGTAGTGCAATACCATAATATCCGGCTTGGCGGCACGGACTTTTTGGTAAAACTCTTTGTGGATATCCGGTTTGGCGGTCTTTACCCATGCCGAGCCGTGGCTCAATTCGCCATTCTGTTTGACGGCACCGGCGGAAGCCATGCCCGCAGATTTGTTGTTGAGCCACTGGCGGATGGTTTCCACACTGTCGTGCTTGCCGATACGGTCAACGCCGGGGGTAAAAGTCCGGACATTGGGCGGATTGGGCGAAAGAAAAGCAAACCCACGGGCAAGTTCGTAATTCACCCCCAGAAAACGCCGCATGGCATTTACCTGACTGTAATAATCGCTCTTGGCAGAGGGGAAAATGGCAAAGCTCATTTCCTGCGTAACGCCGGGTTTGATGATGAGGTTGTCGTCGCCGATACCGTACAAACCTTTGGCGGCAAAGGATCGGAAATGCACCCGGAATACATCGTTGAGTGCCAGCAAACCCACCGAACCACCGGCAGGGGGCATCATGATCGCCGTGCAGTTGATGCTGCTGGTGCCGTTGCCCCGGCGGCCGTAAATACGGTAGCCGCAAAGACGGTACTCTTTGAGTTTGGTTTTATACTGGCAATACTGCCGGTACATAAAGGGCAAATCTTCTTTGCCGGTGTTGGTGATACGGTCGGTTACCACCACAGCTTCGGCAACATTTTTGATGGTTCGCTCAAGTTTGAAATCTTTACCGGCGGCAGTAAGTTTGTTGCCGGAAACTTTGAAGCTGGTAAAGCCCTCTGCCTTATCGGCTTTGAGCTTTGCCCAACCGGGCTGCAGCGAAAAATCAGCGTTGACAGTATAACTGCTTTTGCCCAGTTTGACCTCCACGGCACCGCCGGGAGTGATCTTACTTTGGATCTTCAAAGGTTTCACCGCTTCGGGAGCGATGTAAGGCAAATCAGCAGCCGACAAAACAGTTGCCGAAACTGCCGCCATCAGAGCGAGTTTGAGAATACTTTTCATTAAATCATTCCTGACAAGTTTTTTTGTATGATTTTTTCATAATGCATCCATCCATCTGATTGCGGTTGCCCAGTTTGTTCCTACTGTTGGGCGGTTGGCAGTTTTTACATGACCATCCCAGGCAACCATATTTACCACGTTGGGGTGATGCGGAATATCGTTTTTCTGATGTTTCAACCCAACATCCAGATAAAGAATATTGCCGGGATTGCAGCTGTTGTGATTGTGCTGATTAGCTACATTATCGCCATTGGGATAGACGCCTTCCACCGAAGGAACTCCATTGGCGTTAGGCACCCGACCTAAATGAATACCAATATAACTGCCATACCCAAGCTTCTCTGTGCCGCCCAGCTCTTGTCTGTTTATGTAGTTGGTATCCGAAGGACACGCCCAGAAGAGTTCCATATATTGTTTTTTGCTGGGATTACCGCTGGCACCACCGACAGGTTCCCAGTTGAAGTACTGCCCGAAACTGGCGGGGTCCAGAGAACTGCACCCCTGACTGGCGATAATTCTGCCGTAGGTCGTGTTGTCAGCAGCTTCCGGAGTGCGGTTATCGGTGGGCGGACGCCAACCCAAATTGTCGTCGGCGTACATATTGACAGCCAGTCCGATTTGCTTGAGTTTACTTACACAGTTGCTGGCTTTAGCCCGCTCCCGGGCTGCCGAAAGTGCGGGCAGCAGCATCGCTGCCAGAATTGCGATAATCGCAATTACGACGAGGAGTTCAATTAGGGTGAAGCTGTATAACAGCTTCACCCGCCTGCAGGCGGGGCTGAATGATGTCTTAAACATAAACAGTTCCTTTTGGGTTAAAATTTGTAAAAACAATCTTTTTGATAAACACATACTGTGGCACACCAAACCACTTATTATATAATATACAATATTTTCGGGGCTTTGTCAAGGGGGGAAACTTTGAATAAAATGGCAAAATCGGAGATTTTTTTGAGAATATATGGGAATGTATGGGAGGGTATGGCGGCAGACGGCATATTGTTGTAAGGCGAACACCTGCTTGCCGCGGCGTAGTGTAGCGAAGCCGGGTGTGCCGCGCGATGTTGAACGGGAAATAACGGTAGATAACGGTAATTAACGGCAGCGGGCAAAGCCCGCTGCAGCCGGTTGACGCTCCGCTCCTGCG
>JAFVQX010000149.1 GCA_017504585.1 Lentisphaeria bacterium | reverse complement strand
ATCGTAATCGCGTTCGGCTTTTTCCAGCTGCACCCGGGCTATTTCAAGCGATTCACGCAATTCCTGAAGTTTGCCGATGGAGCTTTTTTCATTTTCCCAGCGGATGCGCAATTCCGATGCCTGACTTTTCAACTCGGCAAGTTCGCTTTCCAATGCTTCGCGCCGCTTGACCGAAGCGGAGTCCTTGTCCTTTTTCAGCCCGGTTATCTCGATTTCCAAACGCATTATCTTGCGTTCGATCTCGTCGATCTCCTGTGGTGAACTTTCGATTTCGGTGCGCAAAACTGCGGCAGCTTCGTCTACCAGGTCAATGGCCTTGTCGGGCAGAAAACGGTCGGAGATGTATTTATCCGACAAAACCGCCGCCGCCACCAAAGCCCCGTCCTGCAAATGGATGCCGTGGTGCAGTTCGTAGCGTTCTTTAAGCCCGCGCAAGATCGAAATGGTATCTTCCACCGACGGCGGATTGACCAATACCGACTGAAATCGCCGCTCCAGAGCCGCATCTTTTTCAATATATTTGCGATATTCATCCAAAGTAGTAGCGCCAATACAATGCAGCTCGCCCCGCGCCAGCATGGGTTTGAGCAAATTCCCCGCATCCATAGCCCCGTCAGAAGCTCCGGCCCCGACCACGGTGTGCAGTTCATCAATAAAAAGTATGACATTGCCTTCGGCGCCGGTAACTTCTTTAAGTACCGCTTTCAGACGTTCTTCAAATTCCCCCCGGTATTTGGCACCGGCGATCAGACTGCCCATATCCAGAGCCACAAGTTTGCGATTTTTCAGACTTTCCGGCACATCGCCTTTGAAAATACGCAGCGCCAATCCTTCCACAATGGCAGTTTTGCCCACCCCGGGTTCGCCGATCAAAACCGGGTTGTTTTTGGTGCGGCGCGAAAGGATCTGTACCACCCGGCGGATCTCTTCATCCCGCCCGATGACCGGATCAAGTTTGCCTTTAGCTGCCAGCAAAGTCAGATCGCGTCCATATTTTTCCAATGCTTCAAAGGTGCTTTCGGGGTCAGCGCTGGTGACCCGCTGATTTCCACGGATAGTTTGCAGCGATTTAAGGATCGCATCATAAGTGACACCCACATCTTCAAGGAGCTTTTTGCTGGTTGATTTGCATTGAGCCAAAGCCAGCAAAAGATGCTCCACGCTGACAAATTCATCTTTCATTTTTCCGGCGATCTGCGACGCAGCGATCAATACTTCGCTGAACTCTCTTGTCTGATAAAGGTCGCCATTGCCGCTGCCGGAGAAACGCGGTTCGCGGGCAAGCGCCGCATCAAGCGCGCTGTCAAGAGTTTGCACATTGATATTCATCTTGGCAAGAATATTGCCGGCAAGCCCATCTTTCTGCTCCAACAAAGCTTTGAGCAGGCAAAGGTCGCTCAACTGGGTAAAGCGCGAAGATATCGCCAGATTTTGGGCATTGACCAAAGCTTCACGACTGCGGTTGGTAAATTTTTCAAGATCCATATTTTACCTCCATGGGTTTGATTGTTTGTTTGTAAAAACTATAAGCATAATGCGTGCCAATTCAACTGCCGGGGTGAGTTTTTGCTATTCCCGACCGCAAAGTGCGCCATATTGACCCGCATTTGCCCCGCAGAGAGTCAATATGACACAATAAAAAAATCACACACGGATTTGCATTTTTCTTTAGACTATTGTATAGTACGTGTTGGTTCAAATAAAGGTATTGCAAATGCAAAGCAACGAAAAATTCATCTGTCCGGCATGCAAAGAAGAAAGTATGCTGAAGATCAAAAACAAACTTGACGGCTTCACTCAAGTCGGCAAGGTCTTTGTGTGTATGCTTTGCGGAGCAGAGATCGGCGAAGTTCCAGCCGGGAGCGATACCGGAAAAAATGCTGACAGCAACGATAAACTGAATAAACTCGGTTCGCTGCTGGGTGCGGCGCCTGTCGCTACGGCGCGGCTGGCCGCCGCAGATGATGAAAAGCGTTTCTGCAAAGATTGTGTGCACTTTCTCAAGCACCCTTTTGTGGATCGCTGCGACCGGGATGACCGCCCGGTGGATGCAATGGCAGATTGCGAATTTTTTGAAAAACGCATCTGACCCGATATTTTATACGATATTTTTGATATTACAGGATAAAAAGATGAAAAAACGTTTACTTAATATTCTTGAACGCGATGCTTCTTTGAGCATCAACAGTCTGGCGACCCGCTTGAACTGCAGCGAAGATGCAGTCCGGCTTTTGATAAACGAACTTATTGCCGAACGGCAGATCATCGGCTACAAAGCCATTCTGCCGGAAAGCAATACAGCCGAAACAGTCGAAGCGGTCATCGAAGTAAAGATCGCCCCCCGGCGCGAAGGCGGCTTCGATACGCCAGCCAAACGCATTGCCCGTTTCCCGGAAGTAACAGATCTGGCGCTGGTTTCCGGCAGCTGCGATTTGCTGGTGATGGTCAAAGGCAAATCCCTGCACGAAGTAGCAGCGTTTGTTGCGGAAAAACTCGCCACCATCGATGGAGTGATCTCCACGGCAACCACTTTTCAGCTGAAAAAGTACAAAGTTTCCGGCCGTTTGCTGGAAGAAGGCGAAAACACCGAACGGCTGGTGGTTTGCCCCTGATAAAACAGCAAGACTGGGAATTTATACTGTTTGCAAAGATAAAAAAATTACGTGATTTTTTTTGAATAGTAATTTTTTACAATACAAGCAACCGCTTTTACAATTACTTTTTCTTGACTTTAAGCTGGTTAGATGTTATTTGTAATAGCAGACAGAAATATTTTTTACAACTTGCGTTCGAGGCAAACTGACAGCAGAAAGAAATCAGTCTTTAAATAAAGTTGCTCATTAAAGAGTGATTTTATGCATTTTTTCTTAAAAAACATTGATTTTTTTCCAAAAAAAATTTGCAAATTGCAATTTTAATGATAAGTTGAAAGCAACATACTGACGCGCGTCAGCTAAATTGCTGACACGTTATAATATAAATCAGGAGATAAAAAATGAGTATGACGGACAAGGCTTTTTCAGCAGAAGAATTTATCGTGGCGCCAGTGCGCGACCTCCCCAAAAGCGGAATACGGGAATTCTTCGATCTGGTAGCCGGCAGAACCGATGTCATCTCGCTGGGGGTCGGAGAACCCGATTTTACCACGCCATGGAATGTGCGCGAAAGCGCGATCTACTCTTTGGAAGCCGGTCACACATCTTACACATCCAATGCCGGGCTGCCCAGTTTGCGCAAAGCTATTTGCGAATATTTGTATAAATACTATAATGTAAACTACGATCCCGCCAGCGAATGTCTGGTAACTATCGGGGTCAGCGAAGCGCTGGATCTGGCAATGCGCGCATTGGTCAATCCGGGAGACGAAGTGATTTACTCCACGCCCTGCTTTGTATCGTATCCGGCAGAAGTGCTTATGGCGCGGGGCGTGCCGGTGCCGCTGGTAACAACCGACGCAGATGAATTCAGCGTAAATCCTGATAACTTGCGCAAACTCATCACCCCCAAGAGCAAGATATTGCTGCTGAACTTCCCCTGCAACCCCACCGGGGCTGTTGCCGGCGAAGAAACCTTGCGGGAAATTGCGCAAATCGCCATCGAAAACAATCTGATCGTCATTACCGACGAAATCTATTCGGAACTGGTTTACGATGACTGCAAGCATGTATCTATCGCCAGTTTCCCGGGCATGAAAGAGCGCACGATCTTCCTGCACGGTTTCTCCAAAGCATTTGCCATGACCGGGTTCCGTATCGGTTATGTCTGCTGCCCCAAAGTTATTATGGATGCCATGTACAAGATCCACCAGTACGCTATTATGTGTGCGCCTATCACCGCCCAGGAAGCGGCGCTGGAAGCTTTGAAAAACGCCCGCAAAGATATGTTGATAATGCGCGACAGCTATTGGGAACGCCGCAATATCATCGTCCGCGGCTTGCGCGATGCCGGGTTGGAGTGTGTTATGCCTAAAGGTGCATTTTACGCCTTCCCCTGTATCAAATCAACCGGCATGACCTCCCGCGAATTTGCCGAAGGTTTGCTCCGCGAAGAAAGCGTAGCTGTTGTCCCCGGGTCGGCATTCGGTCCCGGCGGCGAAGGCTATGTGCGCGCCTGTTACGCTACTGCCGAAGATCAGATCATCGAAGCCTTGCACCGCATCAAAGCATTTGTGGCAAGACACAGCAAATAATTCAAAACTTACTACGGCTGCCGATGACATAAAGTCGGCAGCTTTTTTTGCCGACGCAGCAAATCCATCATTGATGATTTATTTTTGTTTATAACAGGAAAATTCAGTTTTTTTGCAATAAACCGATAATATGAGATTTGTTTTTATCCGCAGTAAGTATATAGTTATAAAGCGAGAAAGAGCGAATAAATCTCAATTCATCATTGATGAACAACAAGGAGTTCAGCAGTTATGGCTATCATGACCCGTGATTTTAACGCAGTGGATCTTTCGGATCCCAAGGCAGCCGCATTGGCAGTTAAGCGCAAGGCACTGGAACTGGGGGCGGATGCAGTCGGCATCGGCAACATTGACCGTTGGGAAGGTGCCCCGCTGCAGATGGATCCCAAACAGATCATGCCCGAGTGCAAAAGTATTATCGGGATGGTCTTCCGGGTGGAGCGGGGCAGTTTGCGCGGCGTGGAAGAAGGTACTTACATGAGCAACTACTCCGCCATGGGGTACGGCGGCATAACTTACCTTTATATGCCCATGACCGTGATAAATTTGAGCAAGTTTATCGAAGATCAGGGCTACGAAGCGATCCCCATGGGGCATCAGAGCGACTGGCGGGGCATTGATAACGAAGGTTATGCCCTGCCCAAATTCAGCCGCCCTGCCCGTCCGGGACAGGCCCAGCCGGATGTGATGATCCAGCTGCGTATAGCTGCCTATCTCTGCGGCTTGGGCGAAATCGGGTTCAGCAAGATGTTTTTGAGTCCCCAGTTCGGCCCCCGCTGCCGGGTGGGGATCATTATGACCGATGTGGAGTTGGAACCCGATCCGATATATGATGGCCCCCAGCTTTGCAACCGCTGTATGGCGTGCGTAAAAGCGTGCCCGGCGCAGGCTTTTTCCACCGAAAAAACGATCAAAGTAAAACTTGCCGGTCACGATGTGGAGTGGTCGGATCTGGATATGGCCAAATGCAGTTACGCTTTCCGGGGGTGCAAAGACAGCGGCGTGGTTCAGGATGATCCCTACAATCCTCCCAGCCCCACATCGGTTCCCGGTGAATGGTCGCCCTTTTATCATAAGCCTAAAAACTTATATAAAACCGGTCAGGCAGTATGCGGTTCCCGGGGCTGTACCCGGGCATGTATGATAAGCCTGGAAAACCGCGGTGTTTTGCAGAATACTTTCAAAGAAAAATTCCGCCGCCGTCCGGTTTGGAACATTGACTGGTCGACTCCGCCGGAATATGCCCCCGGCACCAAGTTCCGCAACAGCGATGATGAAGGTATCGATTGATAGCTTTTTGAGGTAAAAGACGATGCCCGGATCTGAACTGGTACAATCTTTATTGCGTGGTTTGGAGCTGCTGCAGATCGCAGCAGCCGAACCCGACGGGTTGACCTTAACGGAAATTGCCGAAAAAGCCAATTTGCAAAAAAGCACTGCATATAATCTTTTGCGTACACTTTGCGCAAAAGGTTTTTTGGAAAAAAATTCCGATAACCGCTTCCGGCGTGGCGTGGCGTTGACCGCGCTGGTTTCCGGCGGCAAAAATGCCGCTGCGCTGGAACGCGCCGCCCGTGCCTTGCAGATATTTCAGCAAAAATTTCCGCAAGACACTCTGGTTTTTACCGAGTTGGAAAAGGGCGTTGCCAAAGTAAAACTCCGCATTTCTCCCGACCGCCCCGGTGAACTGCAATGGTGGGCAAACCGCCATTTTCCGCCGTATATGTCGGTAACGGCATTGGCTCTGCAAGCGGCTAATCCGCAGCAGCATGATCTTATCGAACAGCAATATCCTTTTGAAGAATACGGCGAGTCGCTCTGGGGCAGTTTGGAAGCCTTTGAGCAAGAACTGAAAATAATAATCCGCCATGGCTTCTGCTGGCGCCAGAAAACCACTCAATGTGCAGCCGCATTTATTCTGCCCGATGGTTTTGTGCTGGGCGTGAGCCATGCCCGGAATTCGGCATCATTCAACCCAGCCCGGCAAATCGAAGAATACCGTCTGGCGGTGGAAGAGTTCAAAAAATCAGTCTGGCCGAGTTCGGAGATTTGATATTATGCAGTTTGCAGCAGGCTATCAGTACCGCAGCAGCGGAGAATTGTTTTCGGAAATGGTCGCAGATTACACCTCGGCGATAGCAGAAGTATACTTTGCGCCGCCGGGTTTTGCTTCGGGCAGACCGGATGCGGCACAAGATAAAGCAGATGCACTTGATCAGCTGATTTACGAACTTAAAGCATTGCGCAGCATGAATATCAAGCTGGATATGCTTTTGAACGGCAACTGTTACGGCGATAACGCCATAGCAGTTGCTTTCCGCAATCGTATAGTGGAGATGCTGGAGTGGTTTGCCGCCGAAAATCTGCTGCCGGAAGTGATAACCACCGCGTCACCGTTTGTGGCACATACGATAAAAAAATATTTCTGCAATATAGAAGTACGCGCTTCGGTAAATATGCGTATAGACTCGCTGACCGCATTGGAGTATTTGCAGGAAAAGTTTGACAGTTTCTATCTGCGGCGCGATTTACAGCGCGATATTCCCACCGTGGCAATGTTTGCCCGCTGGAGCAAGCTTCATGGCAAAAAACTCTGTCTGCTTGCCAACAGCGGTTGTTTGCGCAACTGCCCGTACCAGACCTTTCACGATAATTTAGTTGCCCACGACCGCGGACTGCGCCGGCAGGAGAATGTTCAAGATTTCATGCCCCATTTGTGCTGGGATCGGTATCATGGAGGAAATAATATGGAAGATTTCCTCCGCTCCAACTGGATCCGCCCCGAAGATGTCAAACGTTACGAACCATATTGCTCATTGATGAAGCTGGCGACCCGGCAGCACAGCAATCCACGTCTGGTGTTCGGGGCATATTGCAGCGGAAATTTTGACGGCAACGTGCTGGATCTGACCGAACCATGTTTTTCCGGAGCATTTGCCCCGTTGATCCTGGATAACCGTATGCTTGATGGTGTGGAACTGCCGGGCAAATGTGCAACCAACTGCAAACATTGCGGGAAGTGTCAGGAAATCATAAAAAAAGCAGCGCACTCTCTCGTTGATAAATAAATCAGCGGATTTATTTGCGTTTTCCGGCAGAGGAAGACGGCTTCCACCAGGCGTAATCAAAGCAACTTTCCAGCTTTTCTTCGTCGGCTCCTACAACCCCGTCGGGAGTGAGGCCGAAGACCTTTTGCGCGGCGATCACCGACTCGCGCGTTTGATTTCCAAGT
>JAFVQX010000148.1 GCA_017504585.1 Lentisphaeria bacterium | reverse complement strand
GGCATGTCAAAATAACCCACAGCCTTTGCACAACTTTGTGACAGGATTTTAACAGGGTTATCAACAACAGATTTCGGCGGTTTTGCGGGAGATCATGAGAATGTATGGGAGAGTATGGGAAAGTATGAGAGTATTGCCGCCTTACTGCTGCAACATTGTGCGTGTGGCAAGCGGGGGCATTACCCAGCGTATAGCTCGCCGGAGCGGAGCGTCTATCGGCTGTTTTCTCTCCCATATTTTCCCATACTTTCCCATACACTCCCATATTTTCTCCATCAATCAGTGCAGTGAGCTTGCAGAGTGTTTAAGGAGGCTGTATTTTTTCACGCTTATTTCAGCTTTATTCTCGGGTCGGCTATTGTATACATTATATCGGCTATGAGTATGCTTATGAGGGTCAATGCTCCGGAAAAGAGGAAGAGCGCCATTTGCAAAGGATAATCGCGGCTGGAGAGTGCCAGCAGCGACAGACTGCCCATGCCGGGAATGTTGAATATGTGTTCTACAATGATGCTTCCGGCAATGAGCGACGGCAGCAATCCGGAAAAAAGGGTTATCAGAGTTATCAGAGTATTGGCAAAGCAATGTTTCCAAATCACGGTAAATTCGTTAAGACCTTTGGCACGGGCGGTCCGGACAAAATCGCTGTTAAGTATCTCCAGCATATTGTTGCGGGTGTACCGTGTCAGACCGGCAAGTGATCCGTAAGCCAGACACAGTGCCGGCATAAGCATACAATATACTTCGTGGAACATAGCTTCGAAGGTGCCGGTTTCCACATTGACTTCATAAATTCCGCGCAAAGGAAAAACCGGGAATCTGCCGCCCTCGCAGAAAGTGCTCTGCAATAACAGTGCCACCCACATTACCGGCATACTGTAAAGCATAAAGAGTATAAAAGTGCTGCTGCGGTCAAAGGTGCTTTCGGCATATTTGGCAGAATATACCCCGAGAATTATTGCCAGAATATAGGCAAAAGTTATTGCCATCAAATTCAGTTTGATCGTTACCGGCAAACGTTCAGCGATCATTTTGACAACCGATTTGCCCGGTTCTACGGTGCCGGAAGTTCCGAAATCGCCCCGTAACAGAATATCCTGCAGCCACTCATAAAAACCGGTGATTATGGGTTTATCCAGCTTGAGTTTGGTGCGCAATGCCTGATTTTTGGCAAGTTCATTTTTTTCGGAACTGGAAACTCCGGCACTGCTGCCGTCCAGAAAATTGCTGCGGGTGGGGTCGCCGGGTGCCAGACGCAGCATAAAGTAACTGGCAAACATGATCACAAACATGGTGAGCGCGCCCAGAAAAATGCGTTTTATGGCATATTGCAGCATAAATCAGAGTTCCGCTATCCGGGAAATTGCAGTAATACTGTTGGCTTTGCCGGTCAGATGGTCGTAACTTATCACACAGCCATCCAGCCTTGCCGGACCTTCGGCAACGGGTAATCTGCGGGGCATACCGCTGCGGAATTTTTTGACCACTTCTTCCACAGTGCGCCCCAGAACGGAATATTCGCCGCCAACCATGCCCGCGTCGGTAATATAAGCTGTACCCTTGGGCAGAATTTTAAAATCGTTGGTCTGAACGTGGGTGTGAGTACCCAGCACCGCAGTAACTTTGCCGTCCAGAAAATAACCCATGGCGATTTTTTCGCTGGTGGCTTCGGCATGAAAATCCACAAAAATACTTTTTACATGACCGGGGATCTCGGTCAATAACCTTTCTGCTGTTTCAAAAGGGCAGTTGGCGCTGTCACGCATAAAGACTTTGCCCTGCAATGCGATCACGGCAATATCTCCGGCAACCGGGTTGCGCACGATCTTCATGCCCACGCCGGGCTGCATACTGCTTAAATTTGCCGGACGGACGAGGTCATGCACGCCGTTGATCTCTTTTTCAAACTCCTTTTGATCCCACACATGATCTCCGGCGGTGAAAAAATCCACACATTTGCGCAGTTCTTTCAGACAACCGTTGGTCAGACCGGCACCGGCGGCGCAATTTTCCGCATTGGCTATGACCATGGAGAGATTGAATTCCTTGCGCAGTTGGGGCACCAGCTGCTGAACGGCATTTCTGCCGGTATTGCCTACAATATCGCCGATAAATAATATATTCATTAAAAAACACCCTGATTTATAGTTGTTTACTTTTTGCATAGTTTAATATAGGCTTTATATTAACATTTGACAAACCGTAATCGAGGATTTATAAATGTTTTTTTCGGCAGAATCATTGCAAAATATCAGCGAAATCGACCGCGATGAACTTTTGCAGCTTGATGACCGGGATCTTGCTGACCACTGTAAAGTCGATGTATTTGTGGGTAAAGGTCCCGGCGGGCAGCACCGCAACCGCAATTATACTGCGGTGCGGGTCGTGTTCAAATATGACAGAAGTTTTGCTGCCGAAGATTGCACATCACGCAGCCAGCAGCAGAACTTATCCGGGGCGCTGAATAAATTAAGAATAATGCTGGCGATCTTCTGGCGCAAAAAAACTGATGCAAATATTGCTTACACTCATTTGAACAGCAATAACAGACTCTACGCTTTTGAACTTGCCAAACTCCTTGATGCAGTGACAGATGCAAAGTTTGATCACAAACTTGCCGCCGAAAAATCAGGCGTGAGCAACACCTTTTTGCTCAAAGAACTTGCCCGGGATCACCGGGTGTGGGAGATTTTTCAAAAAAGCCGCCAGGCCTTGGATTTAAGTGAGTTGAAAAAACCGGGGAATTGACCTATGCAAGCTCGCCGCAACAACCGTTTACTGCTGGAAAAATGGCTGGATTCGCCGGAATGCCGCCAGATGGATGGTGAGTTCAAACTCTCGCAGCTTGATTATTTGCAGGAGCTGGCAAAAAACTCTGACGATCCCGGGAATTTGCTGGAAATGGTGCTGGATCATTGCAGTAAAAATTTGCGCAAAGATCAGGGTACATTTTACACTCCCCGCGCCGTTGCCGAAGCTATGGTGCGCCGCGCTCTGGAAAAATATTTGCAGCAGGCTCCCGGAGATCTGCCGGAAAAATTGAAAAATATAAAAATTCTGGATCCGGCATGCGGCTGCGGGGAATTTCTGCTGGCGGCGCTGAAAATATTGCTGGAAAAATATCAGGAGATCGACCCCGATCCCGCCGGAAATCTTGCCCGGAACACCCGATGGATCATAAAAAACAACCTTTACGGCATTGATTGCAACGAAAATGCGCTGGAATTGCTGCGCCAGCGGCTGAAATTTATTGCCGGTACCCTTCCGGAAAAACTCCATATCATTGCAGCCGATACACTGGAACACGCCGACAGCGGAAAATTTTTCAAAGATACGGATAAATTCCACATCGTCATCGGCAACCCGCCCTATGTGAGCTACGGCTTGCGCAATGTGGGCAAGCTGGGGAGAAAACAGGATGAAAAATTGCGCCGGATATTTAAAAATTCTGCTGAATACAAGCTCAATATCTACGCACTTTTTATGGAATTTGCCATTAACTCCACTTGCGATAACGGCATACATTCATTTATTGTGCCGGATAGCTTTCTTACGGGGCAGTATTTCAGCAAATTGCGGAATTTCATGCTCAAAACTTGCACTTTCCGGGAGATTTTTTTTATAAAACAAAAGCTTTTCAAAGCTGCCCCGGGTTCGCTGGTGATCTACATTGCCGCCAAAAATTTTCCGGAAGAAAACACAACTTTTCTCTCGGCAATGGTAAAAGAAAATTCAGAATTTATTCTGCCCGAAAATGGCTATATGATGCAGCAAAATGAGTTTGCCGCCAATCACTTACAGCGTTTCCGGCTCTTTTTTGACGGCAAAACCCACGCCATGGTCAGAAATATTGAGCAGCAGGCAGTCTGCAAACTGGGCGATCTCCTGGAACTTGCCAGCGGCATTATCGGCAAAAATGGCAAGGCTTCCATCATAAGCGGCCACCGCAAAAGCATTTTTTGCAAACCGGGGGTAATTTCCGGCAAAGCCATTCCCGGCAACGGCAAAGTGATTTGGGACGGCAACTATATTTGCATTGACAAAAATCTGATAAAAAGCGGCTTGAAAAAGATCGATTACGATGCCGAAAAAATCATGATCCGTCAGACCGGCGACCGGATAATCGCCGGTGTCGACAAAGATAAACTTTTGGCACTAAACAATATACATATAGGCAATAAAAAATTTCCCAACCTTGATCTGGAGCGGCTGGCAAATTATTTGAACAGTCCGGAAATGGTGGAATATTATCAGGCGATCACCCTCGAATCCGGCAGAGCCATGGCGCAAATCGATCTGGAAACTTTGCGGGAACTGCCAATGAAAGAGTTCTTTGTGCAGTAAGTTTTTGCTGCATACTCAAGTTAAATGAGCGCGTGCAGCGCCAGTGCAGATCTTCCCGTCCAGACTTCCGGAACACGCCTGTTTTGGCAAACTTATTCGTCGCCCAGATATTTACCCGGTACGCAATAGTTTTGCAGATAGTCGCGGACGGCATCCCGGAGGGTCATTATCTCTCCGGTGTAGCCGATGGAGCGCATTTTTTCCATTTCCGCACAGGTGTAATACTGATATTTGCCCTTCAAATGTTCGGGCATTTCGATATATTCCACATTTTTCGGGGTGTTGAGCGCTTCAAAAGCGTAAGTTACCATGGAGTTCCAGGTTTCGGCTCTGCCGCTGCCGATATTGAACAAACCGCACGCTTTGGTATTGACACATGCCAGATGCCACAGCATTTTGACCGCATCTTTTACATAAAGGAAGTCCCGCATCTGTTCGCCGTCGGCGTATTCGGGCTTGTAGCTTTTGAACAACTGCATCCTGCCTTCGGCAGTGATTTGCTCAAATGCCCGCAGCACTACGCTGCGCATACCGGCTTTGTGATATTCGTTAGGGCCGTAGACATTGGAAAATTTGCATCCGGCAAGTTTCCCCAGCCAGCCGCGTTTTTTGGCGTAAAGGTCGAACATCTGCTTGCTGTAACCGTACATATTCAGCGGCCGGAGTTCTTCGATGATATTTTCGTCATCCCGGTAGCCCAAAGCACCGTCGCCGTAGGTTGCACAGCTGGAAGCATAGATCATGCGGATGTTTTTTCTGACAGCAAACTCCGCCAGAGCGCATGTGTACTGAAAGTTGTTGTGTACCAGATAAGTAGCATCCAGCTCGGTGGTCGATGAACACGCCCCCAGGTGCATGATCCCTTCGATAGGGCAATCATCAAAGTCACCATTCTGCAGTTTGGCGATAAACTGATCTTTTTCGAGGTAATCGCTGTAACGCAGCGCCCGGAGATTTTTCCACTTTTCGGATGTGCCGAGATGGTCGACGATCAATATATCATCAATGCCGTTTTTGTTCCATTGCCAGACAACTGCGCTGCCGATAAGACCGGCACCTCCGGTTACGATCCACATAGTGTTTTCTCCTGAAAAATTATTTTACACCGGTAAGTTTGGATACCATATCCCGTCGAACCGCATCCAACGGATTTTCCCAGCCCACCAGCGTGGCATATACCCCGAAAGATATATCCTTTTCCAAATCATCGTCATCGTCGCGGGAGCGCTCAAACTCCACTACACCACTTAACTGAACGCAATGGAAGAGCCGCGAGATCGCCAGCGTCTGCCGCGAGAACATGCCTTCTTCAAAGTCATAGCTTATTTTTACCGAACCGAAAGTCTTGCGGTCGGGCGTAATGGGCGCCATAACCCCGAAGGTCATCGTTTGCAAACGCTCCGCCACACGGTATTGATCAAAAACTCCGCCGGAGTAGAAATCGGTCAGGCTGCTGCCCATGGAATACGCCGCTCTGCCCGTGTAACCATCCCGGTAATCATAAGAGAGATAGAGCGTTATATCTTCAATTGGGTTGTAGCGCACATCCATATACAGTCGGTTGAAGAAGTTCCCCGAGATCCCCGGACGGCCTGCCAGCCGTCTGCCCCGGACCGCCTGCATATCGTGGGTTTGATTATTGCCCATATCTATTGACATAAAGCCGTTGAATTGCAGCTGCGGCGTGGGGTTGAAGGTGATCTGTGTGCAGAAGTCGCCCACATGGTTGTAGTCATCGTCGTGGTCAAAGTGCAGGTCCCAGTAATTTTCCATAGAAAACCACTCGTAGACTTTGGCATCATTGAATCCGCCCCGGCGGGTCTGCAGCCGGTTGCGCAACCCCATGCGCAGAAAATGCAGATTTTCCAGCCGGTCGATACCGTCAAAGAACAACAGCTTGTTGCGGTTGACCGACGGATCGGTTATGTATGTGTAATTCACATAAGGTTCGCAAATATGACGCAACCCATCCAGCCCCAGAAAGTCGCTGCGGATATTCTGCCAGGTGTTGTAGATCTTGGTGTTGGCTTCCACCCCGAACTCGGCGACCACCCGGAATTTGCCATTGCCCCGGTCGTTGTAATTATTTACGGTCAGACCGTAATCTTCGTCTTCATCGGCAGCGGCCTGCATAATGTAAATATCGTTGCTGCGCACCTTGTTTTTGGAGCTGTTGGTGTAGCCGGTCAAACGCAAACCGGCGCGGGGGATGATGTTGATGTAATCGGTCCGCAGCGGGTAGTACAAAAAGTTCACCGAGTCAAAGCGGCCGGTTTCATAATTTTTCAATCTGCCGTGGGCATTTTTCCACTTGCGGTCAAATTTTGCCCAGTTCATGCGCAGATAATCTGCCGAATGGGAGCCCTGATAGTACAAATTTGTGTTGGGCAGTATCTCCTGCCGCTGGATATCCAGCCTCGCTTCCGGCAGTTTTTGAACAGTCGTGTAAAAGTCGTTGACCTGAAACCGCGTATAGAGCGATGCCGAAAAACGGTCATGCTGATACTCCAACGCCGCGTAACTGGGCGGTTCGCTGAAATCATCGGCGCGCAGCTTGAAGTAGTCATCAAGCATATACGGATCGCTCATCCACTCCACCTGCCCGCGGAAATCCAGCCGCGAACTCAAATGGGTGTAATTGGTCACCTGAAAATCAAACCGCTGATGGGGTATCTTGAAACGCGAATCATTATCCGGCGCCGGTTTTTCGCCGCTGCTTTCATAAGGATCGGTGTCGTAAATACCGTAAGCGTTGATTTCGGTATGAGAGTTGGCGGTGGTTATGCTGGTGCGTTCGCCGTAACCCAGACCGCGCTTGCTGTAAAAATCCAAATCCAGCGAAGTTTCGGTCTGCGGGTAGCTCGTCAGCTGGAACTTTTTGGTCATCAAAACATTGAAGCCCCAATCGCTGTTGTACCCTATCTGGGTACTGAAAAGCCCCGGACTTTCATCTTTTGGTTTGTAGACCATCGGCAGCCAGAATACCGGAACTCCGTAGATGCGCAAAAAACTGTTGTAGCCCCACAGGCTGTATTCGGACTGCTCTTTTTCAAAATTATCAAAGCCGTAATCCCCGGTTTCGTGGGGGTAGATGTTGGCTTTGCTCATGCTGATACTGAAGTGGCTCTGATCTTCAAAGAGATATTCGCAGCTGGATACTTCCAGATCCTCCAACCGCAACTCGCCCCCCGGCTGCCGGATGCCCCGTTTGGCACGGCAGACAAAACCGCTGGCGCGGAGTTTTATATCAGTAAAACTCATATTGCCGGTCAGCAGATTGCCGGACATGCGTTCGGCTTTTATTGCGCTGGCATCCCGCGCCATTTCGATTTGCAGCTTTTGATTGCCCAGCGGGTCGGTGGTGATACCCAGAATAGTTACCGCCACCCCCGGAACCTTCTGCAATCGTTCCAGCTCATCAAGAGTAACATTGTGCGTTGTGCGCTTGACCGTGGCAAAAGATATATTGCCTTTGACTTCGATATCCCGGCTCTCCAGATCGATCATTGCCGAATCGGCGGTGATGGTCATGTTGCCGTAGGGTATATATACGTTGCCTTTGACAAACAGCGTTCTGCCGGCCAGGCGCCATTGATCGGCGCGGGCGTGCTGCAGATAACCCGGCTCCCGTTTGGGCGGTTCAAAACCGTGTTCCAGATTTTTGCCCGGCATGGGTGCCGCATCGGCAGTTAAGGCTGCTGACACCGTAAAAAGTGCCAGCAGCAGTTTTCTGATTGTCCGCGCGTTCAACATTTATTACTTACTTTTCAAATTTATCCAGCAGAGCTTTTTCGGTTTTGCTGGTGTAGAAACCCTGCTCATCATAGGTCGCAGCAGCTTCCGGCAGAATGTCGGCAAGCTGGCTTACCGGAGTAAGCGGCATATCTTCGCAGTTGGGGAAAATCACCGTCTTGCCCGGGAACTTGGCATTGGCCACAGCGTCCAGACCCTTTTTGAGATCCTGCATACCGCCGATGGCAGCCAGCGCGGTCACCGGCTGGAGTTTGCCGGTGGTCGCCAGTTCCAGCGTGTGGCGCAAGTGCGCAGTTTTGCTGCCCGAAGAACCGATGTAACGGCCGCCGTTATGGGCGATAGTTGCCAGATCGAGTTCGCCTTCTTTGCCCGCAGGGATACCGGCAAAAATATTCATCAGGCCGTCTTTGCCCAGGTGGGCTGCCGACTGCATAAGCACCGGAACTACCGGCACAAGCATAACGATATCGTCAAAACCTTCGGGAGCAAAGTCGGTGAGGACTTTTTCAAATTCTTCAGCACTCATGGTGGTGGGGTTCACCGCCACAAATTCAATGCCCCGCTCGGCGATCTTATCGGCCAGCAGGCGTTTGACATTGTCGATACGGCTCTGATCCATATCCGAAACCAGAATGCGTTTGGGGCCGTTGGGATTTTCCACCGCCATCTGGGTATGCATCTGCCCCATGGCACCGGCACCGCCGGGGAGCCAGCAGGAACCGCCGGCTTTCATGGTGCTGCGGACATTGCGGCCGTAAGCACTGGAAATATCCCGGCTGGTGGTTCCCTGATAGAACCAGCCCTGATAGTGGATGCTGCCCACGTCGAAGGAGAGTTTTTCGGCAGGGAGTTCGCCGCCGAAGCTTACCACCGCACCGAAAGCCCCCATCTTGGCGGCTTTGGCAGTGGTTTCCACGCAGCGGTCGGCAATAAAGATGTCATCAAACTTTTCGTCTTCCGGCAAAGCGTCAACTTTGACCGCCTTCATGCCCAGTTCGGCTTCCAATGCCGATACTGCCGCATCGTCCAGACCGCAAACGGTCAAGCTGGCGGGCTTGTTGGCTTTGACTGCCGCTCCGGCGGTGTAAACATTACCGGCTTTACCCACCACCAGCAGTTTGCCGCCGGCTTTGGGGGCGGTGCGGTTTTCGATCATGTAAGCTGCCTGCACACAGGTCCAGGGTTCCAGCAGAGCCGCCACGGCACTGGGCATGTGTTCGGCTACGGGCAGAAGATAGCAGCCTTCGTCGCCGTTGAGCACCCGCTGATCCAGCACGCTGTACTGTGCCATACCGCCGTCGATGGCGTAACCGTAGGCAAAACCTTTGCCGTTCACATAAATATCGGCCTGAATGATAAAGCGCTGACCGACTTCGTACTGTTTGGCAAGTTTGGCACCCACTTTGACCACGCTCATGACCGCTTCGTGACCGGGGATGACCGGATCTTCGGCAAGATTTTCGGAAATCACGCGGGGGTGGCTTTCGCCGGCGCGGATCAGTTTAACGTCCGAAAAGCACAAGCCGATGGCGTCGATACGCACCAGCAGTTCATCATCTTTGATTTCAGGCACATCCACCACGCAGGGTTTGTCATCTTTGCCGAAAAACTCAAAACCGGTGCCGAACAGCGGCCACGCCAACATTTTTTCAGGAATGTTGCTCATAAAATATACCTCGTAATTATAAATGAAAAAAAGCCCGTTTCAATATTATAACCGCACATATTGCAAAAGTCAAATCAGATTTCTCTGTTTATTTTGCCAGATTGCGGAAAATCATGCTCATGACCGCTTTCTGCACATGCAAACGGTTTTCGGCTTCATCGAAAACTATGGACATGTTGCTGTCGTCCATAACATCGGCGGAAACCTCTTCGCCCCGGTGCGCCGGCAGACAATGCAGGAATTTCACATCCTTTGCCGCCAGTGCCATCAACGCCTTGTTGACCTGATACGGTGCCAGTGTCGCCAGACGCTTGGCGCGTTCTTCTTCAAAGCCCATGCTTACCCACACGTCGGTATAAACATAGTTGGCACCCTTGATGGCTTCCGCCGGGTCTTCGCACCACTCCACATAAGGCGCGCACTCCTTGAGGATCGCTGCACTGGGGGCGTACTCTTTGGGGCTGGCGATGACCATTTTCATACCCGTAAGTTTGGCACCCAGCATCAGGGAGTTGGCAATGTTGCTGGCGCCGTCGCCGACAAATACGCACTTGACATCCAGAGTTTTGCTGTATTCTTTGATGGTAAAAAGGTCAGCCAATATCTGGCAGGGGTGATAATCGTCGGTCAAAGCATTGATCACCGGGATCGTGGCGACCCGGGCAAGCTCTTCGATATCCGCCTGCGAAAAAGTACGGATCACGATACCGTGCAGATAGCGGCTCAAAACATTGGCTGTGTCGCTGACGGTTTCGCCCCGGCCCAGCTGCATTTTGGTGCTGTCCAGATAAAGGGGATTGCCGCCCAGCTCGTGTACGCCCACTTCAAAAGATACCCGGGTGCGGGTACTGGATTTGGCAAAGATCAAACCGATGCTTTTGCCTTTAAGGTCGGTGCAGCCCACCTTGCCCCGGTTCTGCTTGAAATAAGTAGTCAGCGCAAACAGCTCTTCCAATTCGGCAGCATTGATGTCGCGCAAAGTCAAAAGGTCTTTATACATAGCCGTTACTCCTTTATAACCAGATCATTCTTCAATAGTTTGGGCATAATCCGCCAGACCGGCGGCAATGCGTTCAAGCGCCAGATCGGCCTCGGCGCGGGTGATGTTCAAAGGCGGCAGCAGACGCAAAACCGTTTCGCCCGCCGTAAGAGTGATGAGCTTGTGCTTGAGGATGGCAGCAGACAATGCACCTGCCGGACGATCCAGCACCACGCCGATCATCAAACCCTTGCCCCGCACTGCTTTGCAGAACTTGTATTTGCTGATGATCTTGCCCAGTTCACGCATCAGATATTCGCCTTGAGTATTGACATTTTTCAGAATATCTTCTTTTTCAAAGACTTCCTGCACTGCCAACGCCGCGGCGCTGACCAGCGGAGTGCCGCCGAAGGTGCTGGCGTGTTCGCCGGGTACCAGAATGTTGGCATATTTGCGTTTGACCACAAATGCCCCCATAGGCAGACCGTTGGCAAGAGCTTTGGCCATGGAAAAGGCATCCGGCTCCACGCCGAAACTCTGCCAGGCGTACAAAGTGCCGATACGGCCCATGCCGCACTGAACTTCGTCAAAAAGCAGCATCAGATTTTTTTCGTCACAAAGCTGACGCACCTGTTTGAGATACCCCGGATCGGCGGGCAATATGCCGCCTTCGCCCTGCACCGGTTCCAGCAAAATTGCACAGGTTTTATCAGTTATGGCACCTTTAAGCGCCTCGATATCGTTGTAAGGCACCTGGCTGAAACCGGGCATATCCGGCTCAAAACCCTTGCGGTACTTGGCGCGGCCGGTGGCGGCCAAAGTGGCAAGAGTTCTGCCGTGGAAGCTGTTATCCATGGAAATAATGTGATTTCTGCCGGTGGCGTTGCCGAATTTCCGGGCCAGTTTGATCAAGCCTTCGTTGGCTTCGGCGCCGGAGTTGGCAAAGAACACCGCACCGTCGAAGCACTTGGAAATAAGCTTTTCCGCCAGACGGGGCGTCACATCGTTGAGGTACAAATTGGAGATATGCACCAAAGTCGCCGCCTGATCGGCAATAGCTTTGGTGATTGCCGGGTGGGCGTGACCGAGGTTGCAGACGCTGATACCGGAGGCAAAATCCAAATATTCCACATCTTTTTCGTCATAAAGATAAGCGCCTTTGCCGCGGGTGAAATACTGCGCCGGGGCATAGGTTTGCAAGACGTAGTTTTTGAACAGCTCAAAAGACTTTTCACTGCCGTTCCAATTCATGATGAACACTCCTTATATAAAAAATTTTTAAAAAATTAAAGAATAGTCGTGGAAAATATTAATGTAACACGCTTTTGCCACTTTTACAAGTAAAATCGCTTTTTATCCCCCTATATTAGTTTAAAAGTGGCTATTTTATCGGTTTTATTCTTGCAAGAGCGGGCAAATTGTGTTAAATTACCCCGGAACAGGGAAAGGATTTGCAATTATGAACAGATTTGTTGAAGAACTTGTAACACGCTATCCGGTGCTGAAAAGTATTGCCGGAGAGATCGACCGCGCCGCCGCGCTGCTTATAGAGTGTGCATTGCAAGGCAATAAAATACTCACTGCCGGTAATGGCGGCAGCGCTTCCGATGCCGACCATATCACCGGCGAACTCTTGAAAGGTTTCATCAAAAAGCGTCCGCTGCCGCCGGAAACTGTGGAAAAATTTGCCGCTCAAAACAAACCCGGCGCCGTGGAACTTGCCCGCTCTTTGCAAATGGGCATAAGTGCAGTAAATCTGGGCAACGCGCAAGCTCTGGTCAGTGCCTTCGGCAACGATGTGAACCCGCAGGCAGCCTACGCTCAACACTTGTGGGCACTGGCACGCCCGGGGGATGTGTTTATCGGTATTTCCACCGGGGGCAATGCCGAAAATATCCGCCTTGCTCTTATGGCGGCAAAGGCGGCGGGAGTCAAGAGCATATTGCTTACCGGCAGTAAAAACGGCGTTTGCTGCCAATACAGCGATGTGGTGATCGCGGCGCCCGAAAAGGAAACTTTTAAGATCCAGGAGCTGCATTTGCCCATTTATCACACCCTTTGCATGGCGGTTGAGGAGGCGTTGTACTGTGAGTGATAAACCTCAAACAGTCAACCATTTGGCAATAATCATGGATGGCAACGGCCGCTGGGCACAGAGTCGGGGGCTGGAACGCACCGCCGGACACCGGGCGGGGGCGGATAATGTGCTGGAAATCATGAGAGCGGCTAAAGAATTCAATATCAAATACCTGACCTTGTACGCATTCAGTACCGAAAACTGGAAACGCCCCGCCGCCGAAGTGGGGGCATTGATGAAGCTTTTGCAGGAATTTTTGTTCAAACAGCTCCCTGCCATGCAGAAAGAAAACGTGCGATTGAATGCCATCGGCAGATTGAACGATCTGCCCGAAGCCGCCCGCTTGAGCCTGCTTGGGGCAATGAAAGCTACTGAAAATAACACCGGCGGCGTGCTGACTCTGGCACTGAATTACGGCGGCAGAGCCGAAATCGTGGATGCGGCAAAAAAGCTGATCCAAGCAGTAAAAAATGGCAAGATCGATCCGGAAAAGCTGGAAGAAAAGAGTTTCGGCGAATTTTTGTACGATCCCCGGTTGCCCGACCCGGATCTGGTGATAAGGACATCAGGCGAATTGCGGATAAGCAACTTTCTTTTGTGGGAAATGGCATACAGCGAGCTGTATATAAGCGATGTGATGTGGCCGGATTTTGACCGTCAGGAGTTGGCAAAAGCCTTGGAGTCCTACCAAAATCGCAACCGTCGTTTCGGCGGGGTGGGAAAAAAGTGACGGATGTAAAATAAGCTCAAATGACGGGAAAGTGACGGAGTAATTGACGGATTTTTTAATAAAAGTGACGGATTGAAATTTTGTAATTTTTAACCATATTTTCGGGAGAAAAATTTTATTATGTTGAAGTATCGTTTGATCAGTTTCCCTTTGCTTTTGCTTCTGGCTTTTGCCGTAGTCTTCTGGCAGCCTTACGGCACTTGGATCTTCAAGGTTCTGGCGCTGCCGGTGGCGGTGGCGGCGGTTTGGGAGAGTTGCGGCTTTGCCGAAAAACTCGATTTGCCGGTCGATCGCTTTCTGGCAATAGTTTTTGCCCTTTATGGCATCGTGGTTTACGGCTGCGGCAAGTTTCCGCTGGATGGAGTTTGGGGCGTATGGGCGGCGATCACTCTGTTTTTTGTGCTGCTGATGCTCAAAACTCTCTTTACTGCCGAAGATAAACGGCAAAAGGCGGCGGTTTCTGCTTTTGTCACTCCCGGTGTACTGCTTTTTGCGCTGCTGCCGGTCATTACGCTTACCCGGATCTATCTCAACTATGGAGCGTTGATTTTTCTTTCGCTGGTTCTGGCAACCAAGGCGTCGGATACCGGGGGCTACATTGTGGGGATGCTTTCCAACAAACTTATGAAAAACGGCAACCACAAGATCGTACCTTCCATTTCGCCCAAAAAGTCGTGGGAAGGCACGGTGGGGGCGGCGATTTTTTCCATCGGCACGGCGGCACTTCTGACTCATTTCAACTGCATAAAACTGGATTTGGTGCAAATCTTTATCTTCGGATTTCTGGCTTTTCTCGGCAGTTTTGCCGGAGATTTGACCGAGTCGCAGCTCAAACGGGTTGCCGGGATCAAGGATTCCGCCAACTGGATCCCCGGTATGGGCGGGATATTGGATGTTTTGGATAGTTTCATATATAACGCACCCGTGTTTTATCTGGTGCTGGAATTGGGAGTCATATCATGTCAGTAAAACTTGATTTTGCCAAGTGCGGCGGCTTGATCCCCGCCATCGCCCAGGATCATAAGACCAACGAAATATTGATGATGGCGTACATCAATGCTGAATCGTGGCAGGAAACCATCAACAGCGGTTACGCCACCTATTACTCACGCAGCCGTCAGCAGCTCTGGAAAAAGGGCGAAAGCTCCGGCCATTTGCAGGTCGTTAAAGAGATTTTAGTGGATTGCGATTTGGATACCGTGATTTTCAAGATCGAACAATTAGGGCCGGGAGCGTGCCACACCGGCCACCGGAGCTGTTTCTACCGCAAAGTGGAAAATGGCGAACTTTCTGAAGTTGAAAAAACTGTATTCGATGCCGATAAAGTTTACAGCAAGTAAGGCGGCATTTTATGAATATTGATAAGATAATCAACGATTTAAGCAATATAAAGTTCCGGAAAAATGTCAACTATTTTCAGCTGACCACGCTGGGTGTAGGCTCCGCTGCCCCGCTGGTGGCGGATGTGGAAGATGATTGCGCTCTTGCCGAACTCTTGCACTACACAACTGCCAACAACATCAAAATTTTTCTGATAGGCGGCGGCAGTAATTTAGTTGGCTCCGACGAACCCTTTGAAGGTGTGATCGTCCGCTTGAAGGGCGAATTTACCGCCATGAGCTGCGACGACAGCGGCCGGCTCATTGCCGGGGGCGGAGCCAAACTGCCGGAAACGGTGAAATTTGCCGCCGCCAAAGGTTTCGGCGGTTTGAGCAAACTTGCGGGCATCCCCGGCACCGTCGGCGGAGCTTTGCGGATGAATGCGGGCGCCAACAACACCCTTATCAGCGATAAATTAGTGCGGCTGCGGGGCGTTTATTACGATGGCAGAGCGTGGGCAAGCGAGGCGAAAAATATTGAATGGCGCTACCGTTCTTCGGGCATTCCGGAAGATGTTATAGTTACCGCCGCCGAGTTTCAGCTGCCGGAAAGCAGTGTTGAGCAGGAAGAGTTGTTGATCCAAAGCGAACTCGTATCCCGCCGCAGCCGGGAGCCTGCCGGACGCACCGCCGGGTGCATTTTCCGCAATCCGGGAGCTGCCGACCCGGCGGGCAAACTTATTGATTTAGCCGGACTCAAAGGCAGCGAAGCCGGGGCGATGTTTGTCAGCAGAGAGCATGGCAACTACCTTGTCAACAAAGGTGGAGCTTCTGAAAAAGATTTTATCGCCCTGGCCGGAAGCGTCCGCCAAACCATTGCCGAAAAGTTCGGGCTTTATCTGGAATTGGAAGTCAAGTTCATCAATAAAGATAATGTCAAACAAATCTACGAGCAGGCAGTCGCTCCTTCGGTGGCGGTATTCATGGGTGGCGAAAGCTCCGAGCGGGAAGTATCGCTCCGCAGCGGTTCAGCCGTGGCAAATGCTTTACGCAACGGCGGTTATACAGTCAGGACTTTTGACTTGAAAAAGCTGGAAATTCCTGCCGGTGCTGAAAAATTTGACCTTATCCACCCCGTACTGCACGGCGGCTGGGGCGAAGGCGGGCAATTGCAGAAGTTGTTGGAAGATAATGATTTGGACTTTATCGGCTCCGGCAGTAAAGCTTCGGAGCTCATTATGGATAAACTCCAGACCAAAGAGCTGTTGAAAAAACTCAACATGCCCACGGCCCCGGATTGGACGATCACGGCTGAACACTTGAATAATCCGCCCAGTGATATGACTTACCCCGTGGTGGTCAAAGTGCCTTGCGAAGGCTCCACGGTGGGTATTGAAAAAATCGACGATTTTGCCCAGTGGCAAGCCAAACTCCCGGCACTGCTGGAACAAGCCGGCGAACTGCTGGCAGAAAAATTTATTGCAGGCAGAGAATGCACTGTTCCGGTGGTGCTGGGGCAGGCGATGACGGTAGTGGAGATCCGCCCGCCCGGGGGATTTTATGACTACGACGCAAAGTATATCTACGCCAACGGTCATACCGAATACTTCTGCCCGCCGGTAAGGATAAGTGCAAAAGAGCAGAAAGTATTGCAGGATCTGGCGGTGAAGTTCTATAACGAATTCAACTGCCGCGATCTGGTGCGGGTGGACTTTATAATCGGCGACGACGATAATGTGCCTTACATATTGGAAGGCAACAGTTTGCCCGGATTTACCGCCACCAGTCTGGTGCCGAAAGCGGCATCTTGCATGAATATAAGTTTTGAACGGTTGTGCGCCTCGCTGGTAACTGAACATATAAAAAAACAGTAGTTTCACAAAATTTTAGACATTATCAAAAAATAAGGTGATCGTTATGAAAAAACTTTTCGGGTATCTCTTTTTGACCTTGTTGAGCTTGATTTTGAGCGGCTGCGCCAGCAGTTCGCCGGAGTATTACGAAGAACTTTCGGAAACCGAGCGTATCAGTTTGCAGCATGCCGCCCGGGCATTGGCGCTGCGGGGCAATGCGGTGCCGGGGCATTTGCGCAACGCTTTTGTCAAACTTTCGCCCTACGAAAGAATAGTCTACGATGGCGACAAACGCGGCAAGGCAACTTACCGTTGGGAGATCTACGAAAACCGCGCTTCCGGCAAAAACATAAGACAAAAAGATATAAATCCTTATTGGGTAATGGTATATGCCATCGGCGACTTGCGCGATCCCTCCTGGAAACTCAACCACGCCAACGAAGACCGTTCTGTGGGTAACGCTCCGGCAGTTTCCCCCGGCGGAATTATGCCCTTTGACGGCAGCCGGCCGCGCCAGATCCGCAAAGTGCGTTACAAACGCTGAAAAAGCGCACTGAAGCGCTAAAAAGTGTAAAAAAGCTTTTGATTAGGTGCTTTCAAAGTTTGCAGAAACGGTCAAACGGGTTTATATTAGCGTCAAGACTATTTATTATTTTAAATAAAAGGGAAGCAGCGATGAAAGTATTCAAGTTTTTTTCGATTTTGGCTCTGGCATGTTTTGTAAGTTTTGCAGCGTATGGTGCGGGAAATGTCTCCGATGATCCCGGGCACCCCGCCAACGGTAAAGATGTGATTTTGGAAGAGCCGGGATTTTTTGACAAGGTCTTTTCGATTTTTGAATCCGAAAAAGAAGAACCCCAGCCCCCTCCGGAAAAGAAGGAAGAGGAAATTACGGCGTGGGATGCGTGCTGGGAACTGGTCAAATACGGTGCTCGCGAAACCGGTCTTTATCTGGCCAACCTCGGTGGAGATCTGCTGGATATTGTTACGATCGATTTCAGTTTCGGCAATACTTTTGCCGCGGATGTGCATGTAACTAATTTTGTGGATTTCGGCGTGGAAAACACCGATGCGTACTTTATCGGCTACGGTCCTTTCCACCGCTACGGCGTCGGCCGCCGTCAGGCGCAGAGAGTTTCGGCGCTCTGCTGGTCGTGGGAAGATATCTATGTGTCGCAGGTGCTGGGTACACAGCCTTCATTTACGCTCAAAGACAACTCTTTCAACCTGATCCGCTACTACACCAATGCGTATGCCGACCGGAATATTGATATCTGGGCTGTTGGTGTGCGGGCGGCGATGTTTTTGGGTGTAGCAATAGATTTTCATCCGGTGGAAGTTCTGGACTTTTTCTGTCAGTTCGCCAACTTTGACTATTTCGGCGGCGACAACTGGCACTCATTGCGTGTTTACGAGTGTTGCGATCCGGAACGTGGATTTCAATGTCTCCCCGGATGTACTTGCAACGTAAAGCAGAAAGGTGAATCGTGTCTCGATACCGGGAAAAAATCTTGTCGTTGTCCGCAGCGGCATCCTTGGTGGCGTTTGCTTTTCTGATCTCATTTGCCCCCTGGAGTTTGAACGAACAGGAGCTTTCCTGGCGTGAAGGTTACGTTGCTTCGCAGGCGTTGGATATGTCGGTGGTGCCGCTGCCGGTAGCCAAGGCGCACGGCGAAGCCATACCCAATGCTTATCCGCTTTTTCCCATGCTCGCCAAGCTGGCGACTGCGTTGGGGTGTCCTGCAGAACAATCTCCCCGCGTGATAAGTCTGCTGGGTCTGGCGGGATTGGTGATTTTGGTTTTTGCGGTGGCGGCGCGTACCCGGAACAATGTTTCAGCCGGAGCGTGCGCCGCGGCGGTCATGATCTCTTCCATACTGCTTATCGACAAAGCTCCCGAAGGCTTGGCCAATACGATCTTTGTGCTGGTGATTTTTGCCGGACAGCTTATCTGGTATAACTTTGCGGCGCTGCGGGGCGATTGGTCAAAAGCGTGGATCGCCGGATTTACGGCCTGCGCGGTGGGGTTTTATATCAACGGTATATACTCGCTGATCTTCTTTTTGCTGCCATTGGTCTTTATGCGGCGGCCGCTGGGGATCTTCCGGCATCTGGGCAACCGGGGCATGATCCTGGGCATCGGCATATTTGCGCTGGTCACGCTTTTGTGGTATCTGCCGTATCACTTTGACGGAGTGATCGTGGCGCAGGCAGTACCCCGGCTGGCGATGCTGGTGGGGTGGGATTACCTCTGGCATTTGTTGTGTTTTCCGTGGGATTTTGCTTTGCGTATGCTGCCGTGGGCGCTGCTGGCGTGGTCGCCATTCTGCGTGGCAATCCAGACGTTGGATGATACGCCCATGTTCAGCCGTTTTCTGCGGACGCTCTTTCTGGCCAACTTCTTTCTGCTGTGGATCACCCCGCTGGACGAGGTCAACGACTGGCTTATTCTGGTGCCGCCGCTGGCGGTGATGACCGGTTTGAATTACGAACTGACTGTCCGCAGATACGGCAATACTTTCCGCAAACTGGGCAATATTTTTGCGGCGGTGCTGATGCCGGGGGCGGGGGTGCTTCTGCTGGGGTTTTTTCTGCTGCCGGCGGAAACGCTCAACGAGCTGGTTTTGAACATGCTGGATCGCTCCATAGATTTCAACAGCAACTTCGGGCGCAAAGTGCTGGGTGTTACTTCCGGCGGAGTGTTGCTTTTGCTGGCGCTGATTTTGTGGCGTATGCGCACCAAGCCCCCGATCTGGTGCTATTATCTGATAATTGCCATGGCGCCGCTTTTGGTCTACTATAACATAGTTTTGCCCTATCAGGCACAGGAGCGGCCCCGTTATGACCGTGCGGAGATCCTTGCCCGGGCGCTGGAACAGGATGGTGCTCCGGCGGGGGTGCTGATCTATAAATACAATATAAACGATCTTTTTACCGAGTCGGTTTACATGAAAAATCCGGTCCGGAAACTTTCGACATTGAACAATCTGCCCGGCGAGGAGGTTCCGACAGTTTATTTGTTTGCCCCATCTTTTCCGGATAACTCCCAACGTTCCTGGCGCAGTCTGCTGCCACGGATGATGAAAACGAGAAACATCAGATTCAACCTCTGGCGGGGCGATTGGAAAAAGGTGACCGTCGAGCGCAAAACTTCGCCGCTTCTGGAAGAGATCCGCCGGAATTCTGCCGGAGGACAACCATGAGCAGAGTATTGGAACTGCCGGGCATCAGCAGCCGGGATTTGAGCTTATATCTGTCCGAAATCAACGAAAAACCATTCCGCGGCAAACAGATCCTTGATTGGCTTTATAACAAATGCGAGTTCAACGCAGATAAAATGCTCAATCTGCCCCGGGGCTTGCGGGATAAACTCATTGCCGATAATATGACGCTCTCCAGCAGCGTTGCCGAAGCCGAAGCCGGTTCCGGCGGCACCGAAAAGCTGTTGATCACATTAAAAGATCAGCAGATGATCGAAATGGTGCTGATACCCTCTCCCGAGCGCATGACTTTTTGTTTGAGTACCCAGGTGGGGTGTCCGGTGCGCTGCCGATTTTGCGCCAGCGGCCAGCACGGCTTGATCCGCAATTTAAGCGCTGGCGAGATCCTTGAAGAGTTCTATCACGGTGTGCAGAAGCATGGGGCATTGCCGGATAATATAGTTTTTATGGGTATCGGGGAGGGATTGCTCAACTGGAAAAATCTCCAGCGCAGTCTGGAGGTGCTTTCCGATGCATCGCCGGAGGGCTTTAATATGTCGCCCCGGCGGATAACGGTTTCCACCAGCGGCTATGTGCCGGGGATGGAGGCTTTTGCCGCGTGGGCAAGACCCTTTAATCTGGCCATAAGTCTGCATGCAGTAGATGATGAAGTCCGCAGCAGATTGATACCCGACCATGTGCGTTATCCGGTGGATGAGATTCTGAAAGCATGTGAAAAATGCTCCGAAGCCACCGGCAGAATGGTGACTTTTGAGTACACACTGGTCGACGGCATCAACGACGATCCGGCAATGGGCAGAGTGCTGGGCAAGATCGCGCGGAAACTGCACGCCAAGGTCAATCTGATCGCCTGCAACCCGGTGGATGATCAGTTCAGACGGCCGCCGGAAAAGCGGCTGCGGCAGTTCCAGAGCGCGGTGGAAGAGTTTGCCACCACTGTGACCATGCGTATAGAAAAAGGCTCTTCGGCAGCAAGCGCCTGCGGGCAGTTGCGGCTGCGGCACATAGTTAAATAAAACAATTTATATTTTTTAGTGTATAATGGTTGTATATACAACAAAATAATGCTATATTCTGTGAAAGCAGTTCCGGAAGTCATCAAGACTTTTTTATAAATATGAAATAAAGAGAGATTTTATTATGTTTAATACATATCTGGTTCGATTGTCCAACGGCATGAGCTGCGAAGCATCTTCGCCGGCGGATATAACCCTCAAGGCCGGGGATTACGCCATCCTCAAGCGGGATTTTTCGCTGGAGTATGTGCAGATTATCCGCAAGCTGGCTGATGACGCCCCCGCCGAAACGGTCAACGCTCTGCCCCAGATCCAGCGCATCGCCACCGTACTTGACCGCGCCACCGCTACGGAAAACGAAGCTCATGCCAAAAGCGCCTACCGCACCGCCTGCGCCATGGTGGAAAAAATGCAGCTGCCCATGAAGCTTCTGAACGCCAGTTACTCCTTTGACCGCAAACTGGTCACCATCCAATTCACTGCCGACGGGCGGGTGGACTTCCGCGAGCTGGTCAAAGAGCTTTCTCATGCGCTGGGTACCCGGCTGGATCTCCGGCAGATCGGCGTGCGCGACGAAACCAGCATTTGCGGCGGTATTGCTGTGTGCGGTCAGGTGTTGTGCTGCAGCAGATTTTTGCGGGAATTCAACTCTATAAATGTGAAAATGGCGAAGGATCAGGATCTTTCGCTTACGCCTTCAACGATTTCCGGCGTGTGCGGCAGACTCAAGTGCTGTCTGAAATTTGAACACGAAGGCTATGTGGAAATGGAAAAATCCATGCCCCGCCGCGGCGAACTTTGCGAGTGCGAAAAGGGCAAAGGCAGAGTCGCCGACCGCAATATGCTTACTCAAATGGTCACGCTGGCGCTGGAAGATGGCGGCACAGTAACGTTGCACGCTTCGGAACTCAAATACCGTCTGCGGGGCAAAGCTCCCGAGCTGAAAAAGATGACAAAAGAACCGGTGGTCGAAGAAGAATTCAGCTACTTTGCCGCCAGCACCGCAGCAGAAGAAAAAGCTCTCGATAATGCCGAAAGATCCGACCGCGAAGAAAAGTTTTCCGCCAGACCCGAGCGCGAAAACAACAACAATAATAATAAAAATCATAAGCGCAATAATAAACGCCGCAATAACAAACGGCGCAACCGCCACAACGACAACAACTTTGACGACGGCGAATGATTTGGTTTATAAAGCAAGGGCTGATACACCATGGTTAAACTGCTTGATGACCAGCTTATAGCACAGGCTGCCCTGGGGGATATTGGCGCTTTGAAAAAACTCGACCGCCACGGACTTTTTCCGGCACCGGGCGAGAATGCTTTGGAGTTTACGGAGCGGCTCGGCAAATTACAGAGCGCACTGCAAAGTTTGGATAATGACCTGAAAAAAGGCGTGGTGGAAGTTGCTCCCGGGATCAAGCTGTCAGAAAAATACCGCATCCCTCCCCAAATCAGCAGCGAAGCTCTGGAAACAACCGGAAAACTCTACAATGTGCGCCCGGACTGGGTACCGGGATTTTTTGCCGATGAGAGCTTTGGTTTGTTGTGGGGCGGCTGCGCTTTGAGCGATCCGGCAAGCGGATTGGTGCTGTTTATCATCCGCAAAATTTTCCGCAGCAAGAGGCGCTTTCTGGTTTACGACCGGCGGGAACTTATGGCGCACGAAATGATCCACGCTGCCCACCAGAGCATCGATCAGCTCAAATACGAAGAATATTTTGCTTACCGCAGCGCCAAATCGCTGCTGCGCCGTACTTTCGGCGGGTGTTTTGTGCAAAAATACGATGCCATGTGTTTTCTGCTGCCCATACTGCTGCTGCCGGTGATGCAGTTTTTGAATGTCATGAAAGTCGTTGATTTGCCCATGTGGATATTTTATCTGCTGGCGGCAGTTTATCCGGTGTTTCTGGTGCTGCGCTGCGGGTCAAGTGTGGTTACGGCGGCGCGGGCGCGGGCGTTTCTTGAAAAATCCGGCGCCAAACAGCCCGATGCGGTGCTTTTCCGCATGACTGCGGAAGAAATAAAAGCGTTATCCCGCAAAAAAATGCCCGCCGGAGATGATCTTCGCTGGCAGATAATTGTCCAATACCTCAAGGGAGAGTGAGTTATGAAAATTGCTGATATTGCTGCTTTTTTTGATGAAATTCTGGAGTTGGGCAGATTTGCTGCCGATTGCTCCAACAACGGTTTGCAGATCGCTATGAACGAAAATGCCGACTGCCGGAAAATCGCCTTTGCCGTGGATGCCTGTCAGGCCAGTATCGATCAGGCGGCGGCAAATCACGCCGACTTGCTGGTGGTGCATCACGGCTTGAGCTGGGGCGGCGGAGTGCGCCGCTGGAACGGCATGACCGGTAAACGGCTGGGGACGGCATTCTGCAATAATCTGGCGCTTTATGCAGTGCATCTGCCGCTGGATGCCCATGGCAAGTATGGCAACAACGCGGTGCTGGCGGATTTGATCGGCCTTGAAGATCGGCAGATGTTCTTTCCTTATTGCGGGATCGAGATCGGCATGATCGGCAAAGTTGCCGCTGCCGGGGCCGAAGCGGTTGCCGCTGCTGCCGCCAATGGCAAAGAATTCAAGTTGTATATGTCGCCAGATAAAAGCGACCGGGTGCAGAAAGTTGCGGTGATCTCCGGCGGCGCTGGCTCCGATGGACTGGCAAGCGCTATCGAAGCGGGGGCAGATTTGCTGATAACCGGCGAATTTGACCACACCATGTACCATATCGTGCAGGAAAATAAGATCCACGCTGCCGCGCTGGGCCATTACGCCAGCGAAGTACACGGGGTAATGGCTTTGCAGAAGGTCGTGGAGCAGAAATTCGGGCTGGAAACGCTTTTTCTGGATATCCCCACAGGGTTGTGAAAATGAATACTCTTCCGGCAGCACTTTTTGCAGAAAATGATGCGCTTTATTACTCCGGTTTATCCGGCAAATCAGAAAAGCCCGCACTCTGGCACGCAGAATGTATCGGGCAGTATGACTGCTGGGTGTTATTCGATTATAAAGCGCTGCTGAAAAAATACCCGGTGCTCCGGGCTGTCGATCAGCAGAAGATCTTTGACTGCAAACTGGCACTTTATCTGAAAAATCCCGCATGGAACGCAGCCGGTCTGCCCGAGGCGGCAAAGACGCTGTTTCCGGAAGACGAAACGGTCGCCGGGGCGGATACAGCGGAGCTGCTGGCAAAGATTTTTGAAGAACTGCATGAAGAATTTTCTCATAATAAACTTTTCCGCGATATGGAAATACCCCTTTCCCAAGTCTTGTGCAGCATGGAAGAACATGGTGTTTGCGCAGACCGCGCCGGATTGCAGGAGTTCAGCCGGGAGTTGGAGCAGGAGATCGCCGGATTGGAAAAAGAGATCTATCAAAGCGTGGGGCACGAATTCAATCTGAACTCCCCAAAACAGCTGGGCGAAGTGCTTTTTGAAGAACTCAAACTTACTCCCGCGGGCAAAAAGACCAAGTCCGGCTACTCCACCGATGCCGAAGCTCTGGAAAAAATGCGCCAACAGCACCCGGCGATAGACTTGATCCTGCAATACCGCAAATCAAGCAAACTCAACAGCACATACGCTGCCGGATTGCTCAAATACATTGCTCCGGACAACCGGATACACACTACGTTCAACATGACCGCCACAGCTACGGGCAGACTCTCTTCGGCAGAACCGAATTTGCAGAATATACCCATTCGCAGCGAACAGGGCGGCGCCATCCGCAAGTTCTTTCTGGCTCCGGCGGGCAGTGTGCTGATCGATGCGGATTATTCGCAGATCGAACTGCGCTTGCTGGCACATATAGCGGGCGATGAAAATCTGATCCGGGCGTTTAAAAATGGCGACGATATCCACGCTGTGACCGCCGCGAAAATCTTTGGCGTGGCTCCGGAATGTGTTACTTCTGACATGCGCCGCCGCGCCAAAGCGGTCAACTTCGGCATCGTTTACGGCATATCGGCATTTGCCCTTGCCAACGATCTGGGGATCAGCCGCGCCGAAGCCGAAGAGTATATTGCAAGTTACTTTGCTACCTATCCGGCAGTGAAAAGTTATCTTGAAAATATCGTAAAACAAGCCCGGCGCGATGGTTTTGTGGAAACGCTTTTCGGCCGCCGCCGCTATCTGCCCGAGCTGAAAAGCAAGATTTTTGCGGTGCGCAGTTTCGGTGAACGCGTGGCGCTGAATATGCCCATACAGGGCACCGCGGCAGATTTGATAAAACTTGCCATGGTCAAAGTGGCTGCCGAGCTGGAAAAACACAACCTTAAAACCCGTCTGATCTTACAGATCCACGACGAACTTTTGCTGGAAGCTCCCGAAAACGAAGCCGATCATGCCGCCATGCTGCTGAAAAACTGCATGGAAAGCGTTGCCGAACTGCAGGTGCCTTTGAGTGTATCTCTTGCCGTGGGCAGAAATTACGCCGACTGCAAGTGATCAGTTAAAGCGTTGGCGGTCGAGCCGCCGCAAATTTGTCAGATATTCTTCAAGCTCATCATCTTCAAGAGTCAGGGGGATCTTGCCCAGTTCGGCGGGGTATAATTCTTCCAGATAATGGCAGAATTTCATAATAAAAAAGCTGTCGCAAAAACTGTGGAGCCGGTTCAGAAGTTTGCTCCTGGATTTTGGGGTGTTTTTTACGATCTTCTGCCAGACTCCGGCAAAGTTCTGCTCTGCAAGGTATTCCGCCAGATGCGCCGGAGCAAACGCTGTGATATCGCCGCTCAAACTTGCGAGATCGGCTTGCCTGCACGCCAGAAAAAACGCTTTGAGCCAGCTGAAAGGCTGCGGGTTGTACAACTCGCACGTTTTCCCCCGGCTGATGGCCTCCACCGCCAGCCCGGTGCCGAATGGTACCCGCTGCGAGATCCGCGCCGACGGGTAGACCGTGGTATCTTTGACCACCCCGATTTCGCCCACCTTGCGCAGCGCCTGCAAAAAGTAGAAATCCTCGCCCGCCGCACACCGGCGCATACCGCCGCAGCGCATGTAATCGCTCATGCGGCACATAAACGCCGACCCGATGGTCCAGAAGCCGTAAGCCGAACCGCAATCCCGGAGCTTCCACGCATAATCGCGCAAATATATTTCGTAGCGCATCGCCGCCGCCGTGGACGGTGTTCCGGGGCTTTCCCAACGGTGTTCAAAGTGGAAGACCGCTCCGGCGGCGTGGGGGTGAAGAGCCGCCCACGCAAAAGCCTGTTCAAAGTAGTCGGGCGCGACCAATGTATCGGCATCCAGCGAAAAAAGAAGGGGGTCTTTATCCGTCACTTTGCCGTCACTTTGCAATATAACTTGGTCAAAACCCACTTTTCTGGCGTTGCCGACATTGCGGAATTTTTGCGGTATCTCCTTATTGGTCAAGTCGATAAAGAATAATTCGCTGCCGGGGACAAGGGTTCCGTCATATTTTCCGTCATTTTTACGCAAGCCGGTCAGCAAAAGCTGGTTGTTTTGCCTTGCCGCCGGCGGCGCATGGGCGGGTTCATTGATCACCAGCAATACTTTGACCGGCTCCGGCGAGCGCTGCAAGGCGCTTTTGAGCGCTTTCAGCGCAGGGGCTATGAACGCATTTTCGTCGTAGACCGGGATCACCACCGTGTGGCCTCCTGCAAAGGCGCACGGCTCGATCGGCACAGCTTCGCTGCAGCGTTTCAGGTAGTTTTTGCGGATCATTTGCTTTGCAGAAGTATCATCGACGGCAAGCCCGGCAGCTGGAATTTATCCATAAAAGCTTTGACTTGCGGATCGTTGAGTTTTTCGGCCTGAAAGCGTATCAGCTTGACTTCGGCTTGCGCCAGAGCCTGTTTGCCCGCGCCGGATGCCAAAAGCTCATCCAGAGCATGACAGTTTTTGCACCAGCTTGCCCAGCAGTCGATCAAGACAGTTTCTTTATTGGCGGCGGATTTTTCCAGCGTTTCAGCCAGTGCGGCGATGGCTTTCTGCTGGTCAAAAGCTCCGCTGCGCAAAGTCCACCCCAAGTAACCGTAGTAGAGCGCCATGACCAGTATGATCGCGCCGAAAATCTGTTTGACCCGGGTCATCCACATCCCCGGCCGGGGCAGGAACGACAGCCCCGCACCCAAAAGCGGCCACGGCAGCGCCATGGAAAGCCCCAGCGCAAAGGGCAGCGCCAGACCCCAGATGTTGCCTTCGCTGTAAAATCTTGCCGCCAGCAGAATAACAGTTATCACCACCGGTGCCACGCAAGCACCTGCCAGCAGTGCCGAAGCTATGCCCAGGGCAAAAGCAGTTATTTCGGGCGGAAAATCACGCTTTTTGCCGTCGTTTTTGCGGGGAAAAAGGTTGGCTATCCGCGCCAGATCCAGCTCGTAGACCCCGAACATCCCCAGCGCCAGCAGCAGAAACACCCCCGCGATGACAAAGTTGAAAATACTGGAGCTGTTGAGCTCGCCAAAGCGGCTGCCGGTCAATGCCGCCAGCAGCCCCAGCACGCCGTATGCCAGCGTTATACCCAAGCCGTAAGCCGCGCCCCGGCGGAAGCCGCGGAGTTTGCCCGCCGCTCCGGCATCGGCGCCGATGATCGCCAGATTTACCGGTATCATGGGCAGCACACAAGGCGTCAAATTCAACCCCAGACCACCCAGAACCACCAAAACCAGTATTGCCCAGAACCCCATTGCCGGAGTCAGGCTGCTGTCGGCGGCGGTTTTCCGGAGCGAAGCGCTGCCGGCAGTCAGGAAAGCGGTCAGAGCTTCCGCATTTGCCGGCACCCCCGAGTACTTGCCTCTGAAGTCAAACTTTGCCAGCGCCGAATCCAGCTTATCCGTCACTTTTGCGGCAAGTGACGGGTCAAGTGACGGATTTTTTGAGCTTACCGACGGAGTGACGGCGGCAAGTGACGGATCATTTTCATTTGCTTGCCACAATATTTTTGTTTCGGGCATCAGGCACATTTCGCCCACACAGCCCTGATAATCGGCAGTAATTCCGGCGGGTATTTTATCGGTAAACATGCCCCAGCGGCAAACTCCGGCAGCGTAAATAGCCTCGCCATCTTTTTGCGCAACGGCGGGGGGCGCTTTGATTTCGGTGGTCGTGCCGTCAGCAAATTTCAGCACTACTTTGGTTGCGCCGGCATTGAGATAGCTCTTTTCGGCGATACGGCATACCGCCTCTGCTTTGAAGCGGTCGTTGGGGAGTTTTTTTACCGAAGCTGACCATTGGAACGCGTTTTTTTCCTCTCCCGAACCCCAAGTTGGCAAGGCAAAAAACAGACTGGTCAGCAGCAGTATTGCAG